>NZ_CM151057.1:447500-450000 GCF_056479585.1 Stenotrophomonas sp. 116085_Sma | reverse complement strand
CCGGTCCTCTCGTACTAGGAGCAGCCCCTCTCAAATCTCCAACGCCCATGGCAGATAGGGACCGAACTGTCTCACGACGTTCTGAACCCAGCTCGCGTACCACTTTAAATGGCGAACAGCCATACCCTTGGGACCGACTACAGCCCCAGGATGTGATGAGCCGACATCGAGGTGCCAAACACCGCCGTCGATATGAACTCTTGGGCGGTATCAGCCTGTTATCCCCGGAGTACCTTTTATCCGTTGAGCGATGGCCCTTCCATACAGAACCACCGGATCACTAAGTCCTAGTTTCCTACCTGCTTGATCCGTCGATCTTGCAGTCAAGCACGCTTATGCCTTTGCACACAGTGCGCGATGTCCGACCGCGCTGAGCGTACCTTCGAGCTCCTCCGTTACTCTTTAGGAGGAGACCGCCCCAGTCAAACTACCCACCATACACGGTCCCCGACCCAGATAATGGGCCCAGGTTAGAACGTCAAGCACGACAGGGTGGTATTTCAAGGATGGCTCCACTGCAGCTAGCGCCACAGTTTCATAGCCTCCCACCTATCCTACACAGACGAACTCAACGTTCAGTGTAAAGCTATAGTAAAGGTTCACGGGGTCTTTCCGTCTTGCCACGGGAACGCTGCATCTTCACAGCGATTTCAATTTCACTGAGTCTCGGGTGGAGACAGCGCCGCTGTCGTTACGCCATTCGTGCAGGTCGGAACTTACCCGACAAGGAATTTCGCTACCTTAGGACCGTTATAGTTACGGCCGCCGTTTACTGGGGCTTCGATCAAGAGCTTCGCCTTGCGGCTGACCCCATCAATTAACCTTCCAGCACCGGGCAGGCGTCACACCCTATACGTCCACTTTCGTGTTTGCAGAGTGCTGTGTTTTTGATAAACAGTCGCAGCGGCCTGGTTACTGCGACCCTCTTCAGCTATAGCTCGCACGAGCCACCAAAAAGGGTGCACCTTCTCCCGAAGTTACGGTGCCATGTTGCCTAGTTCCTTCACCCGAGTTCTCTCAAGCGCCTGAGAATTCTCATCCTACCCACCTGTGTCGGTTTACGGTACGGTCTGCGTAAGCTGAAGCTTAGGAGCTTTTCCTGGAAGCGTGGTATCAGTGACTTCGCCATAAAGGCTCGTCTCGGTGCTCGGTCTTAAAGGATCCCGGATTTGCCAAAGATCCAAACCTACCGCCTTTCCCCAGGACAACCAACGCCTGGTACACCTAACCTTCTCCGTCCCTCCATCGCACTTACGCGAGGTGCAGGAATATTAACCTGCTTCCCATCGACTACGACTTTCGTCCTCGCCTTAGGGGCCGACTCACCCTGCGCCGATTAACGTTGCGCAAGGAAACCTTGGGCTTTCGGCGTGCGGGTTTTTCACCCGCATTATCGTTACTCATGTCAGCATTCGCACTTCCGATACCTCCAGCAGACTTCTCAATCCACCTTCAACGGCTTACGGAACGCTCCTCTACCGCGCATAACAAAGTTATGCACCCCAAGCTTCGGTTCTGTGCTTAGCCCCGTTAAATCTTCCCCGCAGACCGACTCGACCAGTGAGCTATTACGCTTTCTTTAAAGGGTGGCTGCTTCTAAGCCAACCTCCTGGCTGTCTGTGCCTTTCCACATGGTTTTCCACTTAGCACAAAATTTGGGACCTTAGCTGTGGGTCTGGGTTGTTTCCCTTTTCACGACGGACGTTAGCACCCGCCGTGTGTCTCCCATACAGTCCGTCTCGGTATTCGGAGTTTGCAATGGTTTGGTAAGTCGCGATGACCCCCTAGCCATAACAGTGCTCTACCCCCGAGAGGATACATATGAGGCGCTACCTAAATAGCTTTCGAGGAGAACCAGCTATCTCCGGGTTCGATTAGCTTTTCACTCCTAATCACACCTCATCCCCTACCTTTGCAACGGGAGTGGGTTCGGGCCTCCAGTGCGTGTTACCGCACCTTCACCCTGGGCATGACTAGATCACCCGGTTTCGGGTCTACTGCCCGCGACTATGCGCCCTTATCAGACTCGGTTTCCCTTCGCCTCCCCTATACGGTTAAGCTTGCCACGAACAGTAAGTCGCTGACCCATTATACAAAAGGTACGCAGTCACCCCTTGCGGAGCTCCTACTGCTTGTACGCACACGGTTTCAGGTTCTATTTCACTCCCCTCTCCGGGGTTCTTTTCGCCTTTCCCTCACGGTACTGGTTCACTATCGGTCGGTCAGTAGTATTTAGCCTTGGAGGATGGTCCCCCCATGTTCAGACAGGGTTTCACGTGCCCCGCCCTACTCGTCTTCACTGGAATGGCCCTTTCAGATACAGGGCTATCACCTTCTATGGCCGCTCTTTCCAGAGCGTTTTCCTAGAACCAATCCAGCTTAAGGGCTAGTCCGCGTTCGCTCGTCGCTACTTACGGAATCTCGGTTGATTTCTTTTCCTCTGGTTACTTAGATATTTCAGTTCACCAGGTTCGCTTCCAGCAGCTATGTATTCACTGCA
>NZ_CM151057.1:0-445000 GCF_056479585.1 Stenotrophomonas sp. 116085_Sma | reverse complement strand
GAAGCCCCTTGGTGGCGACCCCTGCGACGGGGGAGGAGAAGTATGTCCCCATTCGCATCATTTGTGAAGGGGGTGTGGCGATTTTTTTCACCGGATGTTGCATCCGTTCATGCATCGCGCTGCGGGAGGCCCCCGTGAAGAGCAGCCGAGCATGGGCTATGCCGGGCGTCCTGCCCGGCCCCCTGCGGGCCGTCGCAAGCGACGTTGGCAACGGCTCCTGCCGTTGCCTTCGGCTCTACAAGAGCATAAGGAAGGGCCGGCTGGCGCCGGCCCTTCCTTTGTCTCAGGCAGCAACCAGGCGCACGCGGGCAAACGTACGCTTGCCGACCTGCAACAGGCCTTCGAAGCCCGGCTGCAGCACCTGCTGGCCATCTTCCACTACTTCGCCGTCCACCTTCACCGCGCGCTCCTTGAGCTTGCGGTTGGCTTCGGAGTTGCTCGGGGTCAGGCCGGCAGCGGTCAGCAGTGCAGCGATACGCAGGCCTTCGGCCGGGATCGCCACGTCCTGCAGCGGCAGCTGGGTGATGTCGCCCTGCCCGGTCACCGCCGCCTCCCAGCCTGCAATGGCCTGCTCGGCCGCTGCTGCATCGTGGAAACGGGTCGCCAGTTCACGCGCCAGGCGCAGCTTGACCACGCGCGGGTTCAGCCCGCCATTGGCCACCTGCTCGCGCAGCTGCACGGCTTCGGCCTGGCTGATGTCGAAGGACAACAGCTCGATCCAGCGCCACATCAGGGTGTCGTCCACCTTCATGGTCTTGGTGACGATGTCGATGGCCGGCTCGCTGATACCAATGTAGTTGCCCAGCGACTTGGACATCTTGTTGACGCCGTCCAGGCCCTCCAGCAGCGGCATGGTCAGCACCACCTGCGGCTTCTGGCCGTGGTGTTCCTGCAGGCCGCGGCCCATCAGCAGGTTGAACTTCTGGTCGGTGCCACCCAGCTCGACGTCGGCCTCCAGGGCCACCGAGTCGTAGCCCTGCACCAGCGGGTACAGGAACTCATGGATGGCGATGGACTGCTGGGCGGCGTAGCGCTTGGCGAAGTCGTCGCGCTCCAGCATGCGTGCCACGGTGTGCTGGCCGGCCAGGCGGATCATGTCCGCCGCGCCCATCTTGCCGAACCATTCCGAGTTGAAGCGGACTTCGGTACGGCTGCGGTCCAGCACCTTGAACACCTGCTCCTCATAGGTACGGGCGTTGGCCAGCACGTCCTCGCGGCTGAGCGGCTTGCGGGTAAGGCTCTTGCCGGACGGGTCGCCGATCATGCCGGTGAAGTCGCCGATCAGGAAAATGACCTGGTGGCCGAGGTCCTGGAACTGGCGCATCTTGTTCAGCAGCACCGTATGGCCCAGGTGCAGGTCGGGCGCGGTGGGGTCGAAGCCGGCCTTGATCCGCAGCGGGCGGCCTTCCTGCAGGCGCGCACGCAGATCCTCGAGCTTGAGGATCTCGTCGGCACCGCGGCCGATCAGGGCAAGGGCTTCTTCAATCGAGGACACGTGACTACTCCCGGCAACGCCGATTCTTGTGTGGGGTGTTAAAGCAAAGTTAACCCGATTGGCTTCACAAAAGCCAATGGGCACAAGGGTTTGACGCGGTTTTCTCAGGTGTCTATGGTAACCGGCGATCAGGCCCGCGCTCCCGGGCAGCCAGGAAAAAACCGCCGATGCACAATTCCGAACAAGGGCGCGCACGCAAGCAGCGCTTCCAGGAACGCCTCCACGTCCTGCACGACAACGCCCTGCATCGGAAGCTCAGGCAACATCTTCCCGCCGCCTTCAACGAGCGCTGGACCCGGCGCCATTGGATGCATGCCAGCCTGTTCGCGACCATCGGCGCCCTGGTGGCAACGATCGTCCCGGGCTTCTCGCACACCATCGACGCCCCCTTTGCCGACAGCCATACCAGCCTGGCACTGCCGTTGCCGCCGCTGACCATGGCCCGCCAGCAGCAGGTACCCGGTGACAGCTGGCAGGTACTGCGCGTGGAACGCGGCCAGACCCTGAGCGATCTGTTCGACAAGGCCGGCATTCCGGCCACCACCCTGCACCGGGTACTGGACCACCCGGGCGCGCGCGAGGCGCTGACCAAGCTGCGCCCGGGCGCCGAGATCGCCTTCGACATGCCGCTGTCCGGTGACCTGCGCAGCATCCGCTTCGACCGCGATGCCGACAACCGGGTGGAGCTGAGCCTGGCCGGTGATGACATCAAGGAGAAGGTGACCAAGCGCGAGACCTCCACGCGCACGGTGGTCACCAGTGGCGAGATCACCAGTTCGCTGTACGCCGCCGCACGCCGCGCCGGGCTGTCGCCGTCGGCGATCGCGACGATGACCGACGATATCTTCAAGTACGACATCGACTTCTCCAAGGACCTGCAGCCGGGCGACCGCTTCAGCGTGGTGATGGATGAAACCTGGCGCGAAGGCGAGAAGGTGGACACCAGCAAGATCCTGGCGGCGACCTTCACCACCGGTGGCAAGACCTATTCCGGCTTCCGCTTCGACCGCAACGGCAAGTCCGAGTACTACGACATCAACGGCCGTTCGCTGAAGAAGAGCTTCATCCGCATGCCGATCCCGTTCGCGCGGCTGAGCTCGACCTTCGGTGCGCGCAAGCACCCGGTGCTGGGCAAGATGCGCATGCACAAGGGCGTGGACTACGCCGCGCGCACCGGCACCCCGATCATGGCCGCTGGCGACGCCCGCGTGCAGTTCGCCGGCGTGCAGCGTGGTTACGGCAACGTGGTGATCCTGGATCACGGCCGCGGCCACACCACCCTGTACGGGCACATGTCGCGCTTTGCGAACATCAAGACCGGCCAGCGCGTGGCCCAGGGCACGGTGATCGGCTATGTGGGCTCGACCGGCCTGGCCACCGGCCCGCACCTGCACTACGAATTCCGCGTCAACGGCGAGCATCGCAACCCGCTGACCGTGACCATGCCGCCGCCGGAGCCGTTGAAGGGCGCCGAGCTGGTCGCCTTCCGCGCGCAGACCGCGCCGGCGATGGCCCGCATCCAGGGCATGGAAAAGCTGATCTACGCCGATGCCAGCCCCGCGCCGACCAGCCGCGACGAGGCCGCCCCCGAGGTGGCCAGCGCCAAGGACAAGAGCAGCACCGGCCGCAAGCGCGGCTGAGCCGCTGCGTTGACGAAGAAGGACGCGGCAGCACAAGCTTGCCGCGTCCTTTTTTTATGCCCGCCATGAACACGACCGCCGACGCTGACGCCCCCCTGTACCTTGGCCTGATGTCGGGCACCAGCGCCGACGGCATCGATGCCGCGCTGGTGCAGTTCCCCGCCGGCGGAGGCTGCCGCTTCGTGCACGGCCTGACCGCCCGCTGGGAGCCGGTGCTGCGTGCGCGACTGGTGGCGCTGGGCGAAGGTGGCCGGCTGGACTCGCTGGAGGAGCTCGGCGAGCTGGACGCCCGGATCGCGATCAACTTCGCCGGGGCCGCCAACCAGCTGCTGGCCGAGGCTGGCGTGGACCGCAGCCAGGTGCGCGCGATCGGCTCGCACGGCCAGACCGTGCGTCACCGCCCGCTGGCCGACCCCGCCTTCACCGTACAGCTGGGCGACGGCAACCGCATCGCCGAGTTGACCGGGATCACCACGGTGTCCGACTTCCGCCGCCGCGACGTGGCGGCCGGGGGCCATGGTGCGCCACTGATGCCGGCCTTCCACCTGGCCATGCTGGGCACGGCTGACGAAGACCGCGCGGTGCTCAACCTCGGCGGCATCGCCAACCTGACCCTGATTCCGCGCGAAGGTGCGGTGCGTGGCTTCGATACCGGCCCGGCCAATGCGCTGATGGATGCCTGGTGCCAGCGCCACACCGGCCGCACCTTCGACGCCGACGGCGCATATGCCGCCAGTGGCGCGGTGGACGAGAGCCTGCTGGCCGGCTGGTGCTCGGACCCGTGGTTCGCGCTGCCGCCGCCGAAGAGCACCGGCCGTGAGCAGTTCCACCTGGCCTGGGCCGAGGCGCACATGGCCGAAGGCCAGTACGCTGCGGCCGACGTGCAGGCGACCCTGTTGGAGCTGACCGTGGCAACGGTGGCCGATGCGCTGCTGGCGCAGCAGCCGCAGACCCGCCGCCTGCTGGTCTGTGGCGGCGGTGTGCGCAACCGGCAGCTGATGAAGCGGCTGAGCGCACGGCTGCCGGGCGTGCAGGTGGAATCCAGCGCCGTGCACGGGCTGGACCCGGAGTACGTGGAGGCCATGGGCTTTGCGTGGCTGGCGCAGCGGACGATGGACGGGTTGGCCGGCAACCTGCCGAGCGTGACCGGCGCCCAGGGGCCGCGGATCCTGGGGGCGATCCATCTGGCGTGAGGATGGTGCCATCCACGCATGGCGTGGATCTACGGGGCAGCCGAGCGTGGGCTCGGCTCTACAGCATTGCGGCGCGGCCGTTAATCAAACCCCTGCCCTGCGGGCAACGCCTGCAGGGCGGCGATGGCATCGGACAGGGCATCCACTTCGGGATCGCCGAAGCCGGAGCGGACTTCCAGCTCACTGCTGAACAGGCCCTGCTCCAGCAAGGCGGCACAGGTCTGTTCGTGAGTCCAGCCGCGGGCGACCGCGACGCGTCTGATACGTTCCAGCAGCAGCGGGTCCAGGTCCCGCAGCACAACGTCGGCCATGCTCACTTCCCCGTTCGCAGGGCACCGCCCCCTCGGCGCGTCGGGGCGATGATCCCGCAGACCGGGCGGGCAGGCAATCAGGTGGCGCTTGCGGCCTGGCGACGGCGCTGCTGCACGATCAACAGAGCGCACAGGATCACCACCGGGATCGCCACCAGCGCGGTACCGACGAAGAACAATGCATAACCTTCCAGCAGCGTCCGACCCTGCGCGAGCGTTTGTACCGACCACCCCGAGAATCCCTTGAGGGCCTTGCCGGGCATCGCGTAGAACGAGCTCAGCAGCGCGTACTGGGTGGCGGTGTATCCGATGCTGGTCAAGCTCGACATGTAGGCGATCAGCGCCGTACCGGCGAAGCCGCTGGCAAAGTTGTCGATCGCCATGGCCACGGCGAAATGGGTTGTGTCCGGGCCGGAATAGGCCAGCCAGGCAAACGCCAGATTGGAGGCCGGCCCCAGCACGGCGCCCACCATCAGCGCCGCCAGCACGCCCCAGCGGACCGAGACCAGGCCCGCTGCGGCAATGCCGACGAACGTCGCGACCAGCCCGACCGAGCCACGCACCGCGCCCACGGTATCCTCGTCCAGGCCGAGATCGACATAGAAGGGGTTGGCCATCGGCCCCATGACGAAGTCGGCCATGCGATAGACGCTGATGGCCACCAGGATCAGGATCGCGCCGCTGCGGTGCTCGCGGACGAAGGCGATGAACGGCCCGGCCACGGCGTCGAACAGGCCCCGCGGCGTCCACAGCGAGATCGCCTGGGCCTGCACGGCAGCCACCTCCCTGGCCGGTTCCCGGGCCATGACCACGGCCACCACGCCAAGCGCCATGAGTACGGCCATGACCTCGTACGAGACCTGCCAGCCGACACGGGCCGCGATGATCAGGATCAGCGCATCGGTGACCAGCAATGCGGTGCGATAGCCCAGCGCCGAGGATGAGGTCAGGAGGCCGAGCTGCTCGCTGTTGTCAGCACTTTCAATGCGCCAGGCATCGATGACGATGTCCTGGGTGGCCGAAGCAAATGCCACGATCACGGCCATCACGCCGAACACGACGATGTGCTGCCAGGCGATACCCAGGAACTGGATCTGGCCCCCCTTGGGCTGGACCAGCGCCATGCCGACCAGGCCCACCACCACGACCAGCTGCGACAGCAGCATCCAGCCACGGCGGCGGCCAAAACGGCCGAACAGAGGCACGTCGGTCTTGTCGACGATCGGCGCCCACAGGAACTTCATGGTGTAGGCCAGCCCGACCCATGACAGGAAACCGATCGTGCTCAGCTCGATGCCTTCCTTGCGCATCCAGAAGCCGAGCGTGTTGCCCACCAGGTAGATCGGCAGGCCGGAACTGAAGCCGAGCAGCAGCATCGCCAGCACCTTGCGCTGGCTCAGGTTGGACAACACCTGCTGCCACGGTCGGCGCGGCTTGGCAGCCTCGGTCACAGGTCGTAGTCCACGGTGAACGGGGCGTGGTCGGAGAAGCGCTCGTCGCGGTAGATCGAGCAGCTGCGCAGGCGGTCACGCAGGCCCGGGGTGATGAACTGGTAGTCGATGCGCCAACCGACGTTGTTGGCGCGGGCGGCGCCGCGGTTGCTCCACCAGGTGTAGTCCTCGCCGGTGGGGTTGAGCAGGCGGTAGGCATCGGCCCAGCCGCGGCCGGCGGCGACATCGGTGGCCTGGCCGTGGTCGGCGCAGAGGGCGTTGAGCCAGTCGCGCTCTTCCGGCAGGCAGCCGGAATTCTTCTGGTTGGACTTCCAGTTCTTGATGTCCAGCGCCGAACGCACGATGTTCCAGTCGCCGCACAGCACGTAGTCGCGGCCGCTGCGTGCCCACTCCTCCAGGATCGGCCGCAGCCATTCCATCACTTCGAACTTGAAGCCCTGGCGCAGGTCGCCCGAGCTGCCGGACGGGATATAGAAGGAGACCACGCTGAGGTTGCCGTAGCGTGCCTCGATGTAGCGGCCTTCGTCGTCGAACGGGGCCCAGCCCAGCGAGGTGATGACCTGGTCCGGCTCGCGCTTGCTGTAGATCGCCACGCCGCTGTAGCCCTTCTTGGTGATGGCGTCGCGGTAGAAACAGTGGTGGCCGTCCGGGCGGAACATCGGGTCGGTCAGCTGGTCTTCCTGGGCCTTGGTTTCCTGGATGCACAGGACGTCGGCATCCTGGGCACGGAACCAGTCGAGGAAGCCCTTGGTCGCGGCGGAACGGATGCCATTGGCGTTGAAACTGATGATGCGCATGCGGAAGACCTACGGCGGGAAACCGGGCAAGCATACCGGTTGACCGCGGGGCTGCGCAGTCCGTCGGTTGGGCCCGCAAACGCCTTCACACGGGGCCGGACGAGCGCGAAACGCCCAGCTGGATTAGGATTTATGCTCCAAATGAAGATGAATCGAGTTTTGATGAGCGACCACCGCCACCGTTTCCTGCAGCTGGCCCTGACCGCCGATGCCCTGCGCTTCGGCCAGTTCACCCTCAAGTCCGGCCGGCTGAGCCCCTATTTCTTCAACGCCGGCCGCTTCGACTCCGGCTCGCTGCTGTCCCAGCTTGGCGCCTGCTACGCCGATGCCATCGATGCCAGCGGGATCAAGTACGACGTGGTGTTCGGCCCGGCCTACAAGGGCATCCCGCTGGCCACCGCGATGGCTTGTGAGCTGGCCCAGCGCGGCCGCGACCTGCCGCTGTCGTTCAACCGCAAGGAAGCCAAGGACCACGGCGAAGGCGGCCAGCTGATCGGCGCCGACATGCAGGGCAAGCGCGTGCTGATCGTCGATGACGTGATCACCGCCGGTACCGCGATCCGCGAAGCGTTGGGCATCATCCGCGCCGCCGGTGGCACCCCGGCCGGCATCGTGGTGGCGCTGGACCGCCAGGAGATCGCTTCGGAGACCGACCGCCGCTCGGCGGCGCAGTCGGTAGCGGAAGAGGCTGGTATCCCGGTGATCGCCGTGGCGTCGCTGGCCGACCTGCTTGATTTTGCCTCCGGCAACCCGGAACTTGTGGGTTACCGGCAGCCGCTGGAAGCCTACCGGGCCCAGTACGGCGTTCGTTCGATCCGCTGACCGACCAGGGGAAAGGTCATGTCCCGAGTTCCTGCTGTCCTCTTCACCGGCCTGCTGCTGGCCGTGCCGTTCACCGTACCGGCGCAGTCGCGCGACAGCGGCAAGGCGGAAAAGAAGCTGTACTGCTGGAACGAGGGCAAGGAGCGGATCTGCAGTGATTCGCTGCCGGCCGACGCGGTCAATCATGCGCGCGAGGAATTCAATGCGAGCACGGGCCTGCGCAATGCGCAGGTCCAGCGCGCGTTGACCGACGAGGAACGTGCCGCTGCCAGCACCGCTGCGCAGCAGCAACAGCTGGACCTGATGGCCGAGCAGACCCGCCAGCGCACCGAGCAGGCCATGTTGTCCACCTACGGCAGCGAGGCCGACCTGCGCCGGGTGTTTGCCGAGCGCCAGGAAGTGCTGGACAACAACCTGAAGACCGCCGAATACAACGTCACCAGCCTGCGTGAGTCGCTGGTGGCGCTGCTGTCGGCGGCAGGAGACCGCGAGCTGGCCGGCGGCAAGGTGGTCGACAAGCAGGCCGAGGCGATCCGCAAGCGGCATGCGCAGCTTCAGGCCCAGCAGCGCCTGCAGGCCGGGCTCGTGCAGCAGCAGCAGGCGTTGAAGGCCGAGATCGACAGCACCCTGCAGCGCTATCGCGAGCTGAAGGGGCTGGTGCCGGCGGACGCTCCGGCGGGCTGACGGCGCTGCCTCCGCCGGGCATGGCCCGGCGCTACCCCGGGCCCGGTTACGGGTTGGCCCACGGAATTTATGCACTTTTTACGCGTCGGCCCGGTCCGGCGCGTAGTGCGTTTATGGGGGGCAGGACGACGATGGCGGCCTGAGGTGGAGGGGTTCCACCAGGACGCTATTGCAATGTCCCCCTGGCTGTCGTTGTTGTGTGGCGTGCTGGTGCTGGTCGCCGCCGCCTATCTCCTTTATGTCGTGCTGCGGCCCGAGTCGTTCTGAGCGGAGCCTGCCATGACTGAGATGCTTGTGATTATTGCCGCCAGCCTGCTGCTGGCGTGGCCGCTGGGTCTGTACCTGGCGCGGGTGATGCACGGCACGCCGATGAAGGTCGACGTGCTGTTCCACTGGATCGAAAAGCCGCTGTACAAGGTGCTTGGCGTCGATCCATCGCGCGCCATGTCCTGGCGCGGCTATGTGCTGGCCTTCGTGCTGAGCAACGTGGTGGTCGCGGTGCTGACCCAGGCGGTGTTCATGACCCAGGCCTGGTTGCCGTTGAACCCGGACCAGATCCCGAACATGCGCTGGGACACCGCGCTGCACACGATGATCTCGTTCCTGACCAACACCAACCAGCAGCACTACTCGGGCCAGGCGCAGCTGTCCTACCTCTCGCAGATGACCGGCATCACTGGCCTGCAGGTGGTGACGCCGATGATGGGCCTGGCGCTGGCGGTGGCCACGCTGCGCGCGTTGTTCTCGCGTGCGCCGCAGGCTGCGGCGGCCAACGGGGCCGGCGATGACCGGCAGGTCGCGGTCGGCAACTACTACGTGGACGTGGTGCGCCTGTGCGTGCGCTTCCTGCTGCCGCTGTGCCTGGTGTGGACGCTGCTGCTGACCAGCCAGGGCGTGCCCTCGACGATGGCCGGCGGGCCGCAGGCTGCGCCAATCGATGCCAGCGCCGGCATGGCCCAGCAGAAACTGCCGCTGGGCCCGGTCGCGGCGATGGTCGCGGCCAAGCAGCTGGGCGCCAACGGCGGCGGCTGGTATGGCCCGAACAGCAGTTTCCCGCTGGAGAATCCAACCCCGCTGTCGAATGCGCTGGAAATCGTCGGCATCCTGCTGGTGCCGATGGCAGTGATCTTCATGATCGGTGCGTTCACCGGCCGGCGTCGCTTCGGCGCCCTGGTGTTCAGCTGCATGCTGGGCATGTCGCTGCTGTCCACCGGCGCGATGATGTGGAGCGAGGGCCATAGCGCCAGCGCCGCCACGCCGCTGCTGATGGAAGGCAAGGAGGTGCGCTTCGGTGCCGATGGCACCGCGCTGTGGGCGGCGGTGACCACCCAGGTGTCCAACGGCTCGGTGAACGGCATGCACGATTCGCTGGCGCCGCTCAGTGGCGGCATCGCGATGGTCAACATGCTGGTCAGCGCGATCTGGGGCGGCATCGGCTGTGGCCTGCAGCAGTTCATCGTGTACCTGCTGCTGGGCGTGTTCCTGGCCGGGTTGATGACCGGACGTACGCCGGAACTGTTCGGCCGCAAGCTGGAGACGCCACAGGTACGCCTGCTGGCCCTGCTGGTGCTGCTGCAGCCGATCACCCTGCTGGTATTCACCGCGATCACCCTGGCCGTGCCCGGCCTGGCCGGCACCTCCAATCCCGGATTCCATGGCATCAGCCAGGTGTTCTACGAGTACGTGTCGGCCTACGCCAACAACGGTTCGGGCTTCGAAGGGCTGGGTGACGCCACGCTGTGGTGGAACCTGAGCTGCTCGCTGGTGCTGCTGCTGGGCCGCTTCCCGCTGCTGATCATCCCGCTGGTGGTAGCCGCCCAGCTGGCCGCCAAGCGCCAGGCGCCGGAGTCTGCCGGCAGCCTGCAGATCGAAACCCCGACCTTCGCCCTGACCCTGGTCTCGGTGATCGTCATCCTGACCGTGCTGCAGTTCATGCCGGCGCTGGTACTCGGCCCGATCGCCGACCACCTGAGCCTGGGACTGCACTGAGGACACCGCAATGAGTACCCACGCAAGTTCAACCCGTAGTTCCCTCGCACCGCGCCCTGCCCTGCTCGATGCCGCAGGCCTGCGCCGTGCACTGGTCGAGGCGGTGCGCAAGCTGTCGCCGATGCACCTGGTGCGCAGCCCGGTGATGGCGGTGGTGATGGCCGGCACGATCGTCGCCGCCATCGTCACCCTGACCGGCAATGCGCCGCTGGGCTTTGGCCTGGCGGTGACCGCGATCCTGCTGGTGACCGTGCTGTTCGGCAACTTCGCCGAAGCCGTGGCCGAAGCGCGCGGCCGTGGCCAGGCTGCATCGCTGCGCCGTGCCCGCCAGGATCTGGTGGCGCGCCGTCTGGCCGCACCGCAGCCGGGTGCCGCCGAAACCCAGGTACCGGCTGCGGAGCTGCGCCCGGGCGACCATGTGATCGTCAGTGCCGGTGAACTGGTGCCGGCCGATGGCGAGATCGTGCAGGGCCTGGCGACCATCAACGAAGCGGCCGTGACCGGCGAATCGGCACCGGTGCTGCGCGAAGCCGGTACCGACCGTTCCGGCGTGATCGGCGGTACCAAGGTGCTGTCCGACCAGATCATCGTGCGGGTGACCGCCGAGCCGGGCCACAGCTTCCTGGACCGGATGATCGCGCTGGTGGAAGGCGCCAATCGCCAGAAGACCCCGAACGAGATCGCGCTGACCCTGCTGCTGGCGGCGATGACGCTGACCTTCCTGGTAGTGGTGGCAACGCTGCCGGCGATCGGTGCAGCGGTGGGCGTGCAGGTTGATCCGCTGCTGCTGATCGCGCTGCTGGTGTGCCTGATCCCGACCACCATCGGTGGCCTGCTGCCAGCCATCGGCATTGCCGGCATGAACCGGGCGCTGGCTGCCAACGTGCTGGCCAAGTCGGGCAAGGCGGTGGAAGTGGCGGGCGACGTAGACGTGCTGCTGCTCGACAAGACCGGCACCATCACCTACGGCGACCGGCAGGCCAGCCACTTCCATCCGTTGGCCGCTATCGACGCCAGCCAGCTGCGTGAAGCGGCACTGCTGTCCTCGCTGGCCGACCCGACTCCGGAGGGCAAGTCGATCGTGCGCCTGGCGCGCGAGCAGGGTTGCGCCACCGCCGAACCGGACCATGCCGACTACCTGGCCTTCACTGCCCAGACCCGCATGTCCGGCGTGGACCTGGAACATGGGCGGCAGATCCGCAAGGGCGCCGCCGATGCCATCCGCGCGCATGTGCAGTCGCTGGGCGGCAACGTGCCGGCCGAGCTGGCCGGTCGTGTCGAGCAGGTCGCGCGCAACGGCGCCACCCCGCTGGTGGTGGCCGAGGGCCGCCACGTGCTGGGTGTGATCGAGCTGTCGGACGTGGTCAAGCACGGCATGCGCGAGAAGTTCGCGCAGCTGCGGGCGATGGGCATCCGCACGGTGATGATCACCGGTGACAACCCGCTGACCGCCGCCGCCATCGCTGCCGAAGCCGGTGTGGACGACTACATCGCCGAAGCGCGGCCGGAAGACAAGCTGGCGCGCATCCGCCAGGAACAGGCCGGCGGTCGCCTGGTGGCAATGGTCGGCGACGGCACCAACGACGCCCCGGCGCTGGCCCAGGCCGATATCGGCCTGGCGATGAACTCCGGTACGCAGGCGGCGAAGGAGGCCGGCAACATGGTCGACCTCGATTCGGACCCGGCCAAGCTGCTGGCGGTGGTGGAAGTGGGCAAGCAGCAGCTGATCACCCGCGGCGCGCTGACCACCTTCTCGCTGGCCAACGACGTCTCCAAGTACTTCGCGATCCTGCCGGCGCTGTTCGCCGCTGCCGTTCCGACCATGGCCGCACTGAACGTGATGCAGCTGTCGAGCCCGCGCAACGCCGTGCTGGCGGCGCTGATCTTCAACGCCCTGGTGATTCCCGCTCTGATCCCGCTCGCCCTGCGTGGCGTGCGCTTCCGCCCGGCCACCGCGACGGCGCTGCTGCGCCGGAACATGCTGGTGTACGGCCTCGGCGGCGTGTTGCTGCCGTTCGCGGCGATCAAGCTGATCGACCTCCTTCTTGTCCTGGTATTCGGCGCATGAACCGTTCTGCTTCCACCTCGTCTTCCCTGTCCCGTGAACCGAAGGCCGAGGCCCGCGTAGCCAGCCTGCAGGATGACGCCCGCTGGCGTCCGGCGATCGGCCTGGGCCTGGCCACCCTGCTGCTGGCCGGTGCGGTCTACGCCGGCATTGCAACCGGCTTTGCCGGCCTGGCATTCCCGGGACAGGCCGAAGGCAGCCTGCTGCGCGATGACAGTGGCCAGGTGCGCGGCTCGGTATGGCTGGCGCAGCCGTTCACCGGTGATGGCTACTTCCAGGCACGGCCGTCGGCCGCCAACTACGATCCGATGGCGGCCGCCGGTTCCAACATGGCGCGCAGCAACCCCGCGCTGGCCGAGCGCGTCGCTGCCAGCACCGCTGCGGTGGCTGCACGGGAAGGTGTCGCGCCAGCGCAGGTTCCGGCCGATCTGGTCACCCAGTCCGGCGGCGGTCTCGATCCGCAGTTGTCGCCGGCCGCCGCACAGCTGCAGGTGGCGCGCGTGGCGCGTGCGCGAGGCCTGCCAGTGGAACGCGTGCAGGCGCTGGTGCAGGCGCATACCGAAGGCCGCCAGTGGGGCCTGTTCGGGCAGCCACGGGTAAACGTGGTGACCTTGAACTTCGCGCTGGACCATGCAGCCAAGGCACCGTGATGCCGGCCTGCACCGGCTGCGCGCACAATGGCAGCCATGACAGCGGCTCCCATGACTGATGCGCGTACCCGCCAGGCCGATGCCCTGGTCGAAGGCCTGCAACGCGAAGCTGGCGGCAAGCTGACCGTGTTCCTCGGCGCGGCGCCGGGCGTGGGCAAGACCTACGCCATGCTGACCCGCGCGCAGGAACAGCTGCGCCGCGGCGTCGACCTGGTGGTCGGGCTGGTGGAAACCCATGGCCGTGCCGATACCCAGGCGCTGCTGGAGGGGCTGCCGCAGTTGCCGCTGAAGGACGTGGCCTACCACGGCCACGCCCTGCAGGAGATGGACCTGGATGCCGTGCTCGCACGGCATCCAGCGTTGGTGCTGGTGGACGAACTGGCCCATCGCAATGCACCGGGCAGCCGTCACGAGCGGCGCTGGCAGGATGTGATGGAGCTGCTGGACGCCGGCATCGATGTCTGGACCACGGTCAACATCCAGCATCTGGAAAGCCTCAATGATGTGGTGATGCGCATCACCGGCGTGCGGGTCAGCGAGACCGTGCCCGATGTCGTGCTCGACCGCCTGCACGACATCGTGCTGGTCGACCTGCCACCGCGCGAGCTGATCGCGCGCCTGCAGCAGGGCAAGGTCTATGTGCCGGAACAGGCCGCGCAGGCCCTGCAGGCGTTCTTCTCGCCGGCGAACCTGACCGCGCTGCGCGAACTGGCCATGCAGGAGGCTGCCGACCGCGTCGACAGCAGCCTGCGCGAGGCACGCGCCGCCCGTGGCGAGAGCAACCTGCCACTGCGCCGCGGCGTGCTGGTGGCGATCGACGGCGGTGGCCAGAGTGAATACCTGGTGCGCGTGGCGCGCCGCATCGCCGAGCGCCGCGACGCACCGTGGACCGTGGTGACCGTGCAGGGGCGGCGCCAGGATGAAGCGACACGGCGCGAGATCGATGCCGCCTTCGCGCTGGCACGGCGGCTGGGTGGCGACGCCGAACTGTTGCACGGATCGAGCATCGCCGACGCCCTGCTCGACCACGCCGCGCACAACGGCGTGTCGACCCTGGTGCTGGGCCGGACCCGCGAACGCCCGCTGGCACGGATGTTCAACCGGACGTTGACCCAGCAGCTGATCCAGCGCGGCGCGCATTACGAGATCACCATCATCAGCACCCCGCAGGCACGTGCGCGCTCGCGCCGCGAGGGCCTGCTGCCACCGATGCGCGGCATCAGCTACGAGCCGGTGCAGGCGCTGGTCGCCACGGCGCTGGCCTGTGCGGTGGCATGGCTGGCCGAACGCTGGGTAGGCATGGCCGACCTGTCGATGGTGTTCATCGTGGCGGTGGTGCTGGTGGCTGCGCGCACGCGCGCCAGCGTGGCGGTGATGGCGGCGATCCTGTGCTTCCTCGCCTACAACTTCCTGTTCATCGCGCCACGCTTCACCTTCGCCATCGGTGCACGCCAGGGCGTGATCACCGTGTTCCTGTTCCTGGCCGCCGCACTGGTCGCCGGGCGCCTGGCCTCGCGCCTGCGCATGCAGGTGATCGCGCTGCGCGCGGCCAACCGTCATGCGCGTGCGCGCCAGCAGCTGGGACGGCAGCTGGCCAGTGCGGCCGGTAATGGTGAAGTGGCGCAGGCCGGGCGCCTGGCGCTGGAACAGGCGATGGACGTTCCTTCGTGGCTGCGGATCGGCGCCGACACGGCATCCGGTGGCCGTTCGCAGCCGGGCGATACCGATCTGGCGGCGGCCGACTGGGCCCTGCGCCACGGCCAGCCCAGCGGCCGCTTCACCGATACCCTGGCCGGTGCGCAGTGGTGGTTCCTGCCGCTGCTGGATGGCGAAGACCGCGCCATCGGCGTGGCCGGCCTGTACCTGCCCGGCGCGCAGGCGCGCCTGCTGCCCGAGCAGCGGCAGCTGGCCGAGGCGATGGTCGACGATATCGCGCAGGCCGCGTTGCGCACCCGGCTGGTGGCCGAACTGGAACAGGCGCACGTCAGCAACGAGACCGAGCGGCTGCGCTCGGCCCTGCTCTCTTCGGTGTCGCACGACCTGCGCTCGCCGCTGGCAGCGATGATCGGCTCCGCCGACAGCCTGGCCAGCTATGGCGCGGCGATGGACACGACGGATCGACGCGCCCTGCTGGACACCATCCTGGTCGAAGGCGAACGCCTGGACCGCTACATCCAGAACCTGCTGGACATGACCCGGCTTGGCCACGAAGGCCTGAAGATCAATCGCGACTGGATCGGCGTGGACGAACTGATCGGCTCGGCGGCGCGGCGCCTGCAGCGCTACCAGCCGAAGGTGCGGCTGGAGCTGGACATCCCAGCCACGCTGGCACCGATCTGGGTGCACCCCGCGCTGGTCGAACAGGCGGTGTTCAACGTGATGGAGAACGCCGCCAAGTTCTCACCGCCCGACGCCGCCGTGCAGGTGCAGGCGCGCGAGCTGGACGGCCAGCTGCGCATCGACGTGATCGATGCCGGACCCGGCATTCCCGACGACGAGCGCGCGCGCATCTTCGACATGTTCTACAGCGTCGAGCGCGGTGACCGCGGCCGCCACGGCACCGGCCTGGGCCTGACCATCTGCCAGGGCATGATCGGCGCGCATGGCGGCAGCGTGCAGGCGCTGCCCGGACGCGACGGTCGCGGTACCCTGATCCGCATCACCCTGCCCCTGCTCAAGCCAGCCTCCCACGATGAGCCCGACTCCGATTGATGCCAGCGTGCCGGCCGCGCGCGTGCTGGTGATCGATGATGAAACCCAGATCCGCCGGTTCCTGGACATCAGCCTGCGCGCGCAGGGCTACCAGGTGCGGCAGGCCGCAACCGGCCAGGAAGGCCTGCAGCTGGCCGCCAGCGAGGACATGGACCTGGTGATCCTGGACATTGGCCTGCCGGACATGGAAGGCCATGAGGTACTGGAGCAGCTGCGGCAATGGAGCCAGGTACCGGTGATCATGCTGACCGTGCGTGCGGGTGAAGCCGAGAAGGTGCGCGCACTGGATACCGGCGCCAATGACTACGTAACCAAGCCGTTCGGTACCCAGGAACTGATGGCACGGGTGCGCGCGCTGCTGCGTACGCGCAGTGTGCCCAGCGATGGCACGCCGCCGGTGTTCGACGACGGCCACCTGCACGTGGACCTGCTGCGTCGCGAAGTCGCCCTCGGTGGCGAGCCGGTGGCGCTGACCCGCAAGGAATACGCGCTGCTGTCACTGCTGCTGCGCAATGCCGGGCGGGTGGTGACCCAGCCACAGATCCTGCAGGAGATCTGGGGCCCGACCCACCAGCACGACACCCACTACCTGCGCATCCTGGTCGGCAAGCTGCGGCACAAGCTGGGCGATTCGGCACTGGATTCGCGCTACCTGTTCACCGAACCGGGCGTGGGGTTGCGGTTCAAGGGGTAGATCCACGCCATGCGTGGATGCCGTCATTGATGCCGTCATTCCGGTATATGGGGTCAGAGCCCGTTGCGCAGCAACGGGATCCGACCCCGTACCGTTCCGGCAGATCGCGGAGATCTGTCGAAGGCGGGGTGGGTCCGGTTGCGGGGGTGTGAGCGGCATGGATGCCGCGACCAAGCCCCCAGGGTGAAGTGCCCCCCGAGACTTGGACGGGGTCAGGCGGCCGATTGGGCCTGCTCCCGGTACTTTACCGGGCTCAGACCTTTCAGTTTCAGTTTGATGCGCTCTTCGTTGTAGTACTGGATGTATTCCACCAGCCCAGCCTCCAGACTCTCGATGCTGTCAAAGCTGTTCAGATAGAAGAACTCCGACTTCAACGTTCCGAAAAAGCTCTCCATTGCCGCATTGTCCAAACAGTTGCCACGCCGGGACATGCTTTGCTTCAACGAGTGCTTTTCCAGCATGTGCCGGTAGTTTTCATGCTGGTACTGCCAGCCCTGGTCAGAATGGATCATGGGGCGCTCATCCGGGGAAAGCTTGCTGATGGCCTCCTCCAGCATCTGACCCACCAGATCGAACACGGGCTGGCGCTTGATCTGATAAGCCACGATTTCACCGTTGTAGAGGTCCATGATCGGCGACAGGTACAGCTTCATGCCCTGCACCTTGAACTCGGTGACGTCGGTCACCCACTTCTGATTGGGTCGCTCGGCCTGGAACTCACGATTGAGATCGTTGCCAACCACAATATTGGCCGCCCCCTTGAAGGCCCGATAGCGCTTGACGCGCACGCGCGATTTCAGGCCCATCTCCCCCATCAGGCGCTGTACCCGCTTGTGATTGGTCCGATGGCCCTGATTGGCCAGTTCCAGCGTCACCGTGCGATAGCCATAGCGCCCTTGGCTCTGATCGTAGATTGCACGGATACGCTCACGCAGGTCTGCCTCGTCCTGATCCGGATGGGCCAGGACATGGTTCTGGTAATAGAACGTACTGCGCGACAGCCCTGCCGCTTCGAGCAGAAGCGACAGCGTATGAACCTGCCTCAATCCTTGGATGGCTTGCGCTTTGCGTCTTGCGCCGCCTGCTCTTCCCGGATCAAGGCATCGAGTTTTTTTAGGTAGTCGGTCTCCGCGCGCAGATAGGCGACTTCCTTGAGCAGCTCATCGCGGCTCATATCCTCAGGTGGCTTGGACGAACGGGTCTTTTTCATCGGCTTTCGGGGCGGCGGCAGGGGCGGTGCCAACGCTTGGGCACCGCCCTGAGCATACAGGCGCCGCCACTGCCCCACTGCGCCGGCATCACCAATCTGAAAGTAGGTGGTGGCCTCGCGCCCGGACATGCCGTCCTGGCTCATCTTCTCCAGGACAGCCAGCTTGAACGCGAGGTCATAGGACCGGGCCTGGCGGTGAAACCCGCGCCAACCGTGCAGCCGATAGGTCGCCACCCAGCGTCTGACCGTGGAGAACTCCAGGCTGTGGCGACGAGCAACGGCTTTGACCGATGTGGAGGTCTTGCAGGCCTCTTTGGCGACCTGCAGTTTGAAACGCGCGTCGTATCTGTTCATGTATCCCTCGGGGTTGGATCTGGCGTCCAACTCCCGGGGGTCACTTCAGGGATGGGTTTACGGCGTCCCCCGCAACCGGACCCACCCCGCCATCCCTCAGAAAACCCGCTCTTGACGTTGACGTTGCCTCGGCGGGTGCCGGGCGCAGCCCGGCCCCAGCTCAGAACCCCAGCGGGGTGTCGCCCAGCACCGGCTGCAGCTGGCTGCGGAACAGCGCCTGGATGCGTTCCAGTGCCGCCTCGTCGTTGCCCTCGAAGCGCAGCACCAGCACCGGCGTGGTGTTGGAGGCACGCACCAGGCCCCAACCATCGGGGAAGTCCACGCGCAGGCCATCGATGGTCGACAGCCGCCCACCCACGTACGGGTTGTCCGGCGACTGCGCTGCTGCCACCAGCATCGCCACCAGCGCGTGTGGCGTACCTTCGGCCACCGGCACCTTCAGTTCCGGCGTCGCCACCATCTCCGGCAGCTCGGCCAGTACCTCGTCCGGGGTTTCCTCGCGCTGGGCCAGGATCTCCAGCAGTCGCGCGGCAGCATACAGGCCGTCGTCGAAACCGAACCAGCGCTCCTTGAAGAAGAAATGGCCGCTCATTTCGCCGGCCAGTTCCGCATCGGTTTCGCGCATCTTCGCCTTCATCAGCGAATGCCCGGTCTTCCACATCAGCGGGCTGCCACCATTGCGCAGCACGTGGTCGGACAGCTTGCCGGTGCACTTCACGTCGTAGATCACCATTGCGCCGGGATTGCGCATCAGCACATCGGCGGCAAACAGCATCAGCAGGCGGTCTGCATAGATGATCCTGCCTTCGCCGGTGACCACGCCCAAGCGGTCGCCGTCGCCATCGAAGGCCACGCCGAGGTCGGCGCCGAAGCGCTTGACCGTCTGTACCAGGTCTTCCAGGTTGGCCGGTTCGCTGGGGTCGGGGTGATGGTTGGGGAAGGTACCGTCGACATCGCAGTACAGCGGAATGACTTCGGCGCCGATGGCTTCCAGCAGCTGTGGTGCGAGCGCACCTGCGACGCCGTTGCCAGCATCGGCCACGACCTTCAGCGGGCGGTCCAGCTGCACGTCATCAGCGATGCGCTGGATGTAGTCGGCCCCCACTTCGCGCTGCTGGTAATCGCCCGGCTCGGCCGCCTGCACCAGGCGCCCCTCGACGATGCGCTGGTAGAGATCGGTGATGGCATCGCCGGACAGCGTCTCGCCACCGATGACCACCTTGAAGCCGTTGTACTCGGGCGGGTTGTGGCTGCCGGTGACCGCCACGCAGGTGCCGGTACGCAGATGGAAGGCGGCGTAATAGACGACCGGGGTCGGTGCAAGGCCGATGTCGATCACGGTGCAACCGGTGCGACGCAGGCCCTCGGCCAATCCCGCCGCCAGTTCCGGGCCGGACAGGCGGCCATCACGGCCGATCACCACCTCGCGCAGGCCCTGTTCCAGCGCCACGGTACCGATGGCCTGGCCGATCAGCGCGGCGGTCTTCGGCGTCAGTTCGCTGCCGACCACGCCACGGATGTCGTAGGCACGGAAGATGCCGGCGGCCAGTTCCCCGGCCGGGACCGGCGGTGGCGGCGGCGCACTTTCCGCGGCGCTGGCGGCGGCCACCGGCGGCGGCGCCATCTGCAGGCTCTCGCTCAGCGTAGGACCGTGATCGGCTTCGGCCGCAGCGGCGCGACGCGGCAGCGGCAGGGTCTTCGGCAGGCGGCCGCGACCGACCACCAGCAACACGGCGACAAAGGCCAGCAGCAGCGCGACGATGGCACTGGCCAGCGATCCCAGGCCCAGCGGACCGGCTTCGACATTGGGTACGGCAGCCACCAGCCGCAACGGCGTGCCCGGAACCGGGCGCGCCAGCGCTTCGGCGCTCTCGGCCAGGCCGGCGTCGCCCTGGGCAACGAGGTCATGCGTGCCTTGGCGCAGGCCGAGGAAACCGGTGGACGGGGCGCTCACCTGGTCCAGCGGCGAGGTCAGCCGCAGCAATGGCTGGCGCACGTAGAGCACTGCCGGGCCAAGGCTGCCCAGCTGCACCGGTGCCGCCAGACCAAGACGATTGCCACCGGCATCGCGTACCACGCGCAGGCCCGGCTTGCCCTCGGCCAGCGCTTCTTCCAGCAGGGCCAGGCGTGCATAGCCGAAGGTGGCCGGGTCGGCATAGGCCGTGGCCAGATCGGCGCCCAGCACTTCAACCTGCTCCACCCCGGTCCAGCTCTCGCGTACGGCCAGCGCTGCCGCGGCGGCGTCGCCGGCCTGCAGTGCCTGCTGCACGCGTTCGTTCTTCAACTGCTGCTGCAGCTGCTTCAGCTGGCCGGCAGCCGCCTCCTGCAGTCCCTGCACGGCCTGGTCACGCGCTTCTTCCAGCGCCTGGCCATTGGCTTCCTGCCGCCATTGCTGCACCGCGCTCCATCCGAACCAGCCGGCGAGCAGGACCAGCAGCACCCCCAGTAGTGGCGCACTGCGTCCCAACGACCGTTCCCGCTGCCCTTCCCCGATGCCGCTCATCAATGTCCCCCGTCAACGCACCCCGGTATGGCCGAATCCACCCGTTCCCCGCACGCTGTCGGTGAAAGTATCCACCACCTGCAGGCTGACGCGGGCAATCGGCACGACCACCAGCTGCGCGATGCGATCGCCCGGCTCGATGGTGAAGGCCTCGCGGCCACGGTTCCAGACGCTGATCAGCAACGGGCCCTGGTAGTCGGCGTCGATCAGGCCGGTGCCGTTGCCGAGCACAATGCCGTGGCGGTGGCCCAGCCCGGAACGCGGCAGGATCACCGCGCACAGGTTCGGATCGGCGATATGGATGGCCAGGCCGCTGGGCACCAGCGCGGTGTCGCCCGGCTGCAGGGTCAGCGCGGTATCCAGCGCGGCGCGCAGGTCCATGCCGGCGCTGGCTTCGGTGGCGTAGGCGGGCAGCGGCCAGCTGTCGCCGAAGCGCGGATCGAGCAGCTTGACCTGCAGCGGTTGGGAAGTGAAAGCCTGGGTCATGCCTGGAGTCTCCGCGCGATCAGCGCCAGCAGTTGTTCGGCCAGCTCGCGCTTGGAGGTGGCCGGGAATACCTGTTCACCGTCCTGCCAGTAGGCCGTGGCGGCGTTGTTGTCGCTCTCGAAACCACCGCCGCTGATGCCGACCTGGTTGGCGATCACCAGGTCCAGGCGCTTGTCGACCAGCTTGCCACGCGCATATTTCTCCACGTCGTGGGTCTCGGCGGCGAAGCCGACCACCAGCTTCAACGACTGCGTCTGTGCAGCGACCTCGGCGAGGATGTCCGGCGTGCGCACCAGCTCGATCACCAGCGACTGGCTCTCGGCGGTCTTCTTCAGCTTCTGCGCGGCCACCTGGCGCGGGGTGTAGTCGGACACCGCGGCGGCACCGATATAGATGTCGGCCGGCAGCGCCTTCAGCACGGCATCGCGCATCTGCGCGGCCGAGCGCACGTCCACGCGCTGCACGCCGGGCGGCGTCGGCAGCTGCACCGGGCCGCTGACCAGCACCACCTGGGCGCCCATCGTCGCGGCGGCCGCGGCCAGGGCAAAGCCCATCTTGCCGCTGCTGCGGTTGCCGACATAGCGCACCGGATCGATGTCTTCGTAGGTCGGGCCGGCGCTGATCAGCAGGCGCAGGCCCTGCAGCGCGCGGGTTTCCGGTGCGGCAATCACCGCTGCGGCACTGCCATTGGCGGCCAGCGCGGCGACGATGTCGCCCGGTTCGGCCAGACGGCCGGGACCGGATTCGCCCTCGGCCAGCGGACCATCGACCGGGCCGATCACCTGCGCACCGCGCTGGCGCAGCAGGGCGATGTTGGCCTGGGTGGCCGGATGCAGCCACATGCGGTGGTTCATCGCCGGGCAGATCGTCAGCGGCGCGGTACTGGCCAGGCACAGGGTGCTGACCAGGTCATCGGCGTGGCCCTGGGCCAGCCGGGCCAGCAGATCGGCGGTCCCCGGGGCGACCACGATGCGGTCGGCCCAGCGGGCCAGCTCGATGTGGCCCATGGCCTGTTCGGCGGCACTGTCCCACAGCGTGGTGCGGGTCGGCTGCCCGGACAGGGCCTGGAAACTGAGCGGAGTGACGAACTGCTGGGCACCGGCGGTCATCGCCACCTGCACCTGGGCACCGGCGTCGCGCAGGCGCCGCACCAGTTCCAGGGCCTTGTAGGCCGCGATCCCGCCTCCGACGCACAACAGCAGTTTCTGACCTTCCAGCGCGCGAGCCGGCGCGGGGGAAGCGTTGGGGGAGTCAGCCACCTGGAATTCCTGTGCAAACGAGGGCGCTAGCTTACCCGATGGTCGGTAACGTCCCGGTGCACGGTGCACATAGCGGGCGGCTATCAGCAGATGGATTCCGCCCAGGTTGGCGGGGAATCCAGCCGGCATCGATTTCGGACCTTTCCTATACCTATGCGGGACAGTGCTTTTGCAGAATCAGGCCTTGGCTGCCGCACAGCGTGGCCTGTTCGATCTCCGAGGAGCCACGTGCGCCCACGTATCATCATTGCCGACGACCATCCCGTGGTCCTGCACGGCATCCGCATCGTGCTGCAGACACATCTGATGGACATCGTCGGCAGCGCCCGTGACGGCGCCGGGCTGCTGCAGCTGGTCGACCATCACCCATGCGATGCCGTGCTGACCGACCTGTCGATGCCCGGCACCGGCCCGGATGGCCCGGAACTGATCGATGTGCTGCACACCCGCTTCCCCGGGCTTCCAGTGGTCGTGCTGACCGGCGCGCGCCATCCCGGGCTGCTTGATGGCCTGCTGCGCGATGGCATCAACGGTCTGGTCGACAAATGCGCCGATTTCTCCGAACTGCCGCAGGCACTGAATGCCGCGCTTGTCGGGCAGGTGTTCGTTTCCCAGCAGCTGCGCCACCACCTGCAGGCCCGCGACCTGCTGTTCCCACGCGAACCGGCGCCGTTGTCGGCACGCGAGCAGGAAGTGCTGGACCTGCTGGCGGCCGGCCTCAGCGTGAACGCCGTGGCCGCACGATGTGGACGCAGCCCGAAGACGATCAGCCGGCAGAAGGCCGAGGCCAAGCGCAAGCTGGGCCTGCAGAACAACCAGGAACTGTTCGACTACCTGCAGACCCGGCGCGACTGAGGCATTGGCCGACCCGGGCCCGCGGCTTGCCCCGATGGGAGCCGCCGCAAAGTCTGGCGATGATGGGGCCATGCCCATCCATGACTGGCCCGAACAGGAACGCCCGCGCGAGAAGTTGATCGCACGCGGGCCCACGGCACTTTCCGACGCCGAACTGCTGGCCCTGTTTCTCGGCTCCGGGTTCGGTGGCCGCGATGCCGTGCAGACCGCGCGCGACCTGCTGCAGGCGCACGGCCCGTTGCGGATACTGCTCGACCGCCCCGCAGCCGAACTGGCCCGCCTGCCCGGGCTCGGCCCGGCCCGCAGTTGCACGCTCGCTGCCGGGCTGGAGCTGGCCCATCGCCATCTGGCGGCCGAACTGGAGCACGGCGAGGCGGTAGGCAACAACCCGGCGGCGGTCGGCCGCTACCTGCAGCACCGGCTGCGTGGCCAGGCCCGCGAGGTCTTCATGGCCCTGTTCCTGGACAACCGCCACCGCCTGATCGCCTGTGAAGAGCTGTTCCACGGCACCATCAACGCCGCCCCGGTCTACCCCCGCGAAGTGGTGCGGCGCGCCCTGCTGCACAACGCGGCGGCGGTGATCCTCAGCCACAACCACCCTTCCGGCGACCCGGAGCCCTCCAGCGCCGATACCCGCATCACCGACGAACTGCAGCAGGCGCTGGCAATGGTGGACGTGCGCCTGCTGGACCACTTCGTGGTCGGCGAGGGCCGTCCCGTTTCGTTTGCTGAACGAGGCCTGCTGGCCCAGGCCCAGCCGCGCCTGTTCGGCTGAGCGCGGCCCCGCCAGGGGCCATCGGTCGCCCCCACAGGCATCTTCCGGTCAGCGTGGCTGCGGGTATCTGCGCTAAAATGGGCGATTCCGCCGCTCATTCTCACAGCAGGCCTCGTGAAAAATCTCCTCCGCGCCCTGATCAGCCAAGGCATCGAAGCCTTGCGCGCCAATGGCACCCTGCCCGCCGACTCCCTGCCGCCGGACTTCGTGGTCGAGCGCCCGAAGACCCGCGACCACGGCGACTTCGCCACCAACGCCGCGATGCTGCTGGCCAAGGCCGCGCGCAGCAATCCGCGCGCACTGGCACAGGCGCTGGTCGAGGCGCTGCCGCGCAGCGAGGACGTCAGCAAGGTCGAGATTGCCGGCCCCGGCTTCATCAACTTCCACTTGGCTCCGGCTGCGTACCAGCGTGAAGCCGCTTCGGTCATCAAGGAAGCCCACGACTACGGCCGCAACCTGTCCGGCAATGGCCGCACGGTGGGCGTGGAGTACGTGTCGGCCAACCCGACCGGTCCGCTGCATGTCGGCCATGGCCGCGCGGCGGCGATCGGCGACTGCGTGGCGCGCGTGCTCGATGCCAACGGCTGGAACGCCAAGCGCGAGTTCTACTACAACGACGCCGGCGTTCAGATCGAGAACCTGGCGCTGTCCACCCAGGCACGGATCAAGGGCATCGCGCCTGACCAGGACGGCTGGCCGGAAGGCGGCTACCGCGGTGAATACATCGCCGACGTCGCCCGCGCCTACATGGCCGGCGCCAGCGTCGACCTGGAAGGCAGCACCGTGGTTGGCGCCAAGGACCCGGACGACATGCAGGCGATCCGCCGCTTCGCCGTGGCCTACCTGCGCAACGAGCAGAACCTGGACCTGGCCGCGTTCGGCGTCGACTTCGACATCTACTTCCTGGAAAGCTCGCTGTACGCCGACGGCAAGGTTGCTGAAGCGGTCGCCAAGCTGCAGGCCTCGGGCCATACCTACGAGGAAGGTGGCGCGCTGTGGCTGCGCAGCACCGACTTCGGTGACGACAAGGACCGCGTGATGCGCAAGTCCGACGGCACCTTCACCTACTTCGTGCCGGACGTAGCCTACCACCTGTCCAAGTGGCAACGCGGCTACGAGCGCGCGATCACCGAGCTGGGCGCCGACCACCACGGCTCGCTGGCGCGCGTGCGCGCCGGCCTGCAGGCGATGGAAGTGGGCATCCCGCAGGGCTGGCCGGAATACGTGCTGCACCAGATGGTCACCGTCATGCGCGGCGGCGAGGAAGTGAAACTGTCCAAGCGTGCCGGCAGCTACTTCACCCTGCGCGACCTGATCGAGGAAGCCGGCCGCGATGCGACCCGCTGGTTCCTGATCGCGCGCAAGCCCGATTCGCAGCTGACCTTCGACATCGACCTGGCACGCCAGCAGAGCAACGACAACCCGGTGTTCTACGTGCAGTACGCGCATGCCCGCGTCTGCAGCCTGTTGCGCCAAGCTCAGGAGAAGGGCCTGGTGTACGAACAGGGCAACGGCCTGGCCAACCTCGGCCGCCTGGCCGACGACGCCTCTCTGCTGCTGATGAACGAGATCTCGCGGTATCCGGAAGTGGTGGAAGCGGCCGGCGTGGCACTGGAACCGCATCTGGTGGCGCAGTACCTGCGTGAATTGGCGCACGCGTTCCACACGTGGTATCACGGGACGCCGGTGCTGGTGGATGACGCCGCCGACCGCAACGCCAAGCTGACCTTGGCCTGTGCGGCGCGCCAGGTACTGGCCAATGGCCTCGACCTCCTGGGCGTCAGCGCCCCGGAAAAAATGTAAGCATCAGGAGACGCAGTACTCATGGCAGCACGACGCGGCAAAAGCCAGGCACGACGCAACAGCGGCAGCCAGGGCACACCCGGATGGGTGTGGCTGGTGGCCGGTGTAGCGATCGCGGCCGTGGTGTTCCTGGCGGCGCCGAACCTGTTCAAGGGCGAGGGCGATGGCTTCCTGCGCGCCGGTCCGCAACCGAACCCGAACGCGCAGCCGGCGCCGGTCGCAGATGCCGACAGCGATGTCGGCACCCAGCCGGCCGCGCAGCCGGCGACGCCGAAGCCGGCCGAACCGGAAAAGCCGGCCGCCACCCAGTACGACTTCTACACCCTGCTGCCGGGCAAGGAAGTCGAAATGTCCGACGCCGAACTGGCTGCCAGCGCACGTGCCGAAGAGCAGCGCCGGGCCAAGGCCGAAGCATCACGCGCGCAGGCTGCGCTGGAAGGCAAGCCGGTTCCGCCGGCGACCACCACCGCACCGGCACCGGCACCGGCGGCCACCGCCAGCGTGTCCAGCACCGCGCAGGTGACCGCCACCAGCCGTCCGCTGCCGGCACCGCTGAGTGAACGCCCGGCCGCGGCAACGCCACCGGCCGGCACGGCCCCGGCCTCGACCAGCACCGCCGCCGCCACGCCGGCAGCACGCGCGGAAACTGCACCGGCAACGACGGGTACCCCGGCCGCTGCCGCACCGGCGGCCGCCGACAACGCCCGCTACATCCTGCAGGCAGGCGCCTTCGGTGCCTCCGGCGATGCAGAAGCGACCAAGGCCAAGCTGGCGATGATGGGTCTTGCGGCACGCGTGGAGTCGGCACAGATCAACGGCAAGACCGTGTACCGCGTGCGCATGGGGCCGTATGGCAGCGCCGGCGAACTGTCCGAAGCCAAGCAGAAGCTGGATGGCACCGGCCTGCAGGCGATGGCGATCAAGGCGCAGTAACCTGCCGGATCCAAATGGAAAAAGCCGGGCATTGCCCGGCTTTTCTGTTTCTGTAGAGCCGAGCCGTGCTCGGCTGAATCCCGACGAAGCCGAGCATGGGCTCGGCTCTACACTTCCGCGATGGCACGAGACGTCGTACGGCGCAGGTCAGCCTTCGCGGGCCACCTGGAAGCCGGCGAACGACTGGCTGACCGGCATCAGTTCCAAGCGATTGATGTTCAGGTGCGGCGGCAGCGTGGCCACCCAGAAGATCTGCTCGGCGATGTCCTCGGCGGTCATCGGGTTGGCGCCGGTATAGAGCTTGTCCGACGCCGCCTGGTCGCCGTGGGTGCGGACCACGGTGAACTCGGTTTCGGCCATGCCCGGTTCGATCGTGGTCACGCGCACGCCGGTACCGTGCAGGTCCGAACGCAGGCCCAGCGAGAACTGGCTGACGAAGGCCTTGGTACCGCCGTAGGCGTTGCCGCCCGGGTACGGGTAGACACCCGCCACCGACGAAATGTTGATGATCGCGCCCTTGCGCTCCACCAGCTGAGGCAGCAGGCGGTGGGTCAGGGTCACCAGCGCGGTGATGTTGGTGTCGATCATCGTGGTCCAGTCCGACAGCTTCGCGCTCTGCGCCGGCGCTGTGCCCTGTGCCAGGCCCGCATTGTTGACCAGAAGGTCGATCTCACCGAACGCCGGCGGCAGCGCCAGCAGCGCCGCTTCCATCGCCACCGCATCGCGGATGTCGAAGACGGCGGCGTGCACCACGTCCTTGCCGTAGCGGTCGACCAGCGGCTGCAGGCGCTCGCCGCGGCGGCCGGTGGCGATCACCTTCCAGCCCGCCTGGGCGAAGCGGTGGACGGCGGCGGCGCCGAAGCCGGACGTGGCGCCGGTAATCAGGACAGTGCGGGTCATCAGGCAACTCCAGGGGAAACCAGACCCCCATTCTGGCATCGTCGGTTGGCCGCTGTGTTGCCGGATCGGCCAGATCCGGGGTCAGATCCCTCTGCTCCGCACAGGGATCTGACCCCAGCTGCAGGGGGGCCGGTACAATGGGCCATGATCAACAACGATGTCCTGCGCAGCGTGCGCTACTCCCTGGACCTGGGCGACCAGCACGTGGTGACCCTGTGCCAGATGGCCGACCCGGCCTTCGCCGTGGATACCGAACAGGTGAAAGCCTGGCTGCGCCGCGAGGACGAAGCCGGTTTCGAGGCGATGAACGACAGCGCGCTGGCCCACTTCCTCGACGGCCTGATCGTGCACCTGCGCGGTCGCGACGAGAGCCAGCCGCAGCGTGCGGTGGAAACCCGCATCGACAACAACCTGGTGCTGAAGAAGCTGCGCGTGGCATTCCAGTTGCGCGACGTCGATCTGATGGAGATCTTTGCCAGCGCAGGTTTCAATGTCTCCAAGTCGGAAGTGGGCGCGCTGTTCCGTCAACCCGGGCACGCCAACTACCGGCGTTGCCTGGACCAGATGCTGCGCAACTTCCTCAAGGGTCTGAGCCTGCGCCTGCGCGGCTGAGCACGGCGTCGACGAACGCCCGCGCCGCTGGTGTCGGCAGGCGCTGCCAGACCAGGTGCACGCGCCGGGTCGGGGTCGGCTGCAGCGGAATCTGCACCACACCCTGGAACCCATCGGCGATCAATGCCGGCACGATGCCGACCGCCAACCCATGGCGGACGAAGCGCTCGACCAGTTCCATCAGGTTGACCTCGAAACGGACCGTGTGCGGCAGTCCGGCTGCGGCAAAAGCATCATCGGTCTGCTGGCGTGCGCCGGTGCCGCGCGGGAAGTCGACCAGTGCTTCATCCTGCAGTGCGGCCAATGGCAGCCGCTTGCGCCCGGCCAGCCGGTGCGATGGCGCCATTACCGCTACCAGATCCTCCTCCTGCAGCACCTGGTGGCAGACACCGTCCAGCGCTGCCGAAGGCGCCAGGCCTACCAGTGCCACATCCAGCGCGCGCGACTGTACCTGCGCGATCAGGTCCTCGCTCTTGTCCACGTGCAGCTGGAACTCCACCTGCGGGTGCACGCGCTGGAAGGCCGCCAGCATCGCCACAACGTCGATGCCGGTCAGCGAGGAAATCTGCCCGATGGCCAGCAACCCACCCACTTCGCCACTGACGGCGGCCACGTCGGCGCGCAGGTGGCGCAGGCTGGCCAGCACCTGGCGTGCGTGCACCAGCAACGCCTCGCCGGCGGCGGTGGCCCGCACCTGGCGCGGCAGGCGCTCGAACAGCGTGGCACCCAGTTCCTGTTCCAGGTGGGCGATCTGGTGGCTGAGCGCGGACTGCACCACGTGGCAGCGCTCGGCGGCACGGGTGAAATTGCTCTCTTCGGCCAGCGCCACGGCGAATTCGAGCTGCTTGAGGTTCATACAACTATCTTGTTTCCAGATGGTACGGATGATGATGATTCATTTCCATCATGCTCGCAGCAGGCGGACACTGTGCCCCCCCGCTTCCTGGAACATCGCGTGAGCCCGTCCCTTCCCCCTCTGCACCGTTGGCAGGTGCTGCTGATGTCGGTCGCTACCGGCGTGGCGGTGGCCAGCAACTACTATGCGCAGCCACTGCTGCACACCATCGCCGATGCCTTCGGCGTGCCGTTCGGCCAGGTCGGCATGGTGGTGACCGCCGCGCAGCTGAGCTACGCCGCCGGGCTGATCCTGCTGGTGCCACTGGGCGACCTGTTCGAGCGCCGCCGCCTGATCGTGGTAATGAGCCTGCTGTCGGCCGGCGGCCTGGTGATCAGCGCCTGCGCGCCGTCGCTCGCCTGGCTGCTGGTGGGTACCGCGATCACCGGCCTGTTCTCGGTAGTGGCACAGGTGCTGGTGCCGTTCGCGGCCACGTTGGCTGCCCCCGAGCATCGCGGCCGCGTGGTCGGCACGCTGATGAGCGGCCTGCTGCTGGGCATCCTGCTGGCCCGCACCGTCGCTGGCCTGCTGTCCAGCCTGGGTGACTGGCGCCTGGTGTACGCGATCGCGGCCGGCACCCTGGTGGTGACCGCACTGGCGCTGCAGCGCGGCCTGCCGCGATTCCACCACAGCGCCGGCCTCGGCTACTTCGCACTGCTGCGCTCGATCGGCGTGCTGTTCGTGCAGGAACCGGTGCTGCGCCAGCGCACCCTGCTGGGCGCCTGCAGCTTCGCCATGTTCGCGATCTTCTGGACACCGCTCGCCTTCCTGCTGGCACAGCCGCCCTACGCCTACAGCGACGCCACCATCGGCCTGTTCGGCCTGGTGGGTGCGGCCGGCACGCTGGCCGCCGGCCTGGCCGGGCGCATGTCCGACCGTGGCCAGACCGGTCGCGCCACCGCCATCGCACTGCTGCTGTTGCTGCTGTCGTGGCTGCCGCTGGGGCTGTCCGCGCACTCGCTGCTGGCATTGCTGGTGGGCGTGGTGGTGCTGGACCTGGCTGCGCAGCTGCTGCACGTCAGCAACCAGAACCTGATCTATGCGCTGCAGCCTGCGGCACGCAATCGCCTCAATGCCGGTTACATGACCGGCTACTTCATCGGCGGTTCGCTGGGTTCGCTGCTGTCGGCGCAGGTCTACCAGCGCTTCGGCTGGACCGGCGTCTGCGTGGCCGGTGCTGCCGTGGCCGTGCTGGCGCTGCTGCTGTGGCTGCCCGGCGCGCTGCGTGCACGCCAGGCCTCGATGGCCGACTAGAAGCTGCCCTGCAGCGCCAGCTCCCATCGCCCACCGGCGTTGCCGGGGAACAGGCGCTTGGCTGCGTTGTCCGTGTCGTGAACGGTGGCACGCAGCTCCCACGCCGGCGTCAACGTGGCAATGGCACTGAGCTGGCCATGCAGGTAATCCGGTCCCTGTGCGGTGGCCAGCCAGTACTGGCCCACCGCCGCTTCCAGACGGACGCGCTCGTGCAGCGGCACACGCACACCGAGCTGGGCATAGGTACCACGATGGCCACCGGCCAGCGCATCGTTGGAGTGCGCGACCTGCAGCCAGGCGCGCTGCTTCCAGGTCAGCGTGGTGTTGAGTTCGGTCCAGTCCAGCGCGCGGCCGGTGCCTGGATACACGTAGCGCGTCAGGTTGGCATCCAGCGTCCAGTCCGTGGCCAGCGCGCCCGACCAGCCAGCAACCAGATCGAATTCGCTGCGCGCGCCGTTGTCCGGTTTGAACGAAACATTGGAACCCCACACGCTGGCGTACCAGCCCGATCCCACCGTGACCTTGGCGCCCGCCTGTACGGCCGGCTGGCCATCGCTCTGCGAGCTGCCACGCCACACGTAATCGCTGGTCAACGCCATGTTGCCGCTCACCTGCACCTGTGCCTGCGCGCTGCCGATGCCAAGCAGCCCTGCCAGCGCGGCCACCGCCGCCGCCATTGTCCCCTTGCTGTTCACTGCACTGTTTTCCTCGTCGAAGGCGGTCTGGCCGCCGGGACGGCAGTGTCGGAGGAGGGGCCGTAACGGATCGAGGGTGCTGCCGGGTCCGCAGCGCAAATTCGGCGTAAATCCAGCAGACCGGGGCCGGGCACCACCGGCGCGGTATCATGGCGCCCTGTTCAAAGGGACCAACTGCGTGGATGCCATCCTGACTCCGGTATCGATCGGCGAGCTGATCGACAAGATCACCATTCTCGAGATCAAGGCCGAGCGCATCGATGATGCCGCCAAGCTGGCCAACGTACGCACCGAGCTGGACGGCCTGCTTCCCTTGTTGCAGCAGCAGCTGCAGGCACAGCCGGCGCTGGCCGTGCTGAAGCAGCAGCTGAAGGCGATCAACGAGCGCATGTGGGACATCCAGGACCAGCTGCGCGACAAGGAAGCGGCCCAGGTGTTCGACGATGCCTTCATCCAGCTGGCACGCGGTGTCTATGGCACCAATGGCGAGCGCGTGCAGGTGAAGAACGAGATCAACCGGGTGGCAGGTTCGGCGCTGGTGGAGGAGAAGCAGTACCAGGGCGAGTAGTTGCCCCTCAATCCGCTTCGATCAGATGGCGGAAGCGGAACAGCTCGCTATCGTTGCGGATGCCCAGCTTGCGATAGGCCGCGCGCTTCTGCGTGCTGATGGTGCTGGGCGAACGACCGCAGCGGCGTGCCATCTCGCCGGTACTGCCCCCACGCAACACCCATTGCAGGACCATTCGTTCGCGCATGCTCAATCGCAGTGGACGCATGGACTGCTGGCGCTGCCGGCGTGACTGGTTCAATTGCGCTCGCAGTTCCGGCGGCACGAAGCGTCCACCACGGCCCACCACGCTCAACGCCCGCAGCAGCATCTGTGGGGCGCAGGTCTTGGACAGGAACCCGCGCGCCCCCGCCTGCAGTGCCCTGGCCACGACACCAGCGTTACAGTGCGCCGACAGCACCAGAATCGGCATTGCCGGCCAGTGCAGCGATACGTGGCGCAGCAGTTCAAGGCCTTCTCCGCTGTCGCCGATCGGCAATGCATCAACCAGCAGCAGATCGATCGCAGCCTCCTGTTGCCTCAGGCGTTGCAGCAGGTCACCGCTGCAGCCAAAGCTTCCTTCCACGCGCAGGCCCGCCTGCTTCGCCAGAAGTTCCTGTACGCCATGCCGCAGCAGTGGGTGCGGATCCAGCAGCAACAACCGGCGGGGAGGATCGCGGGGCGACTGGAACGTGGGCATCTTTGCATTCCTGCAGAACAGGCCACCCACCCTAGGGTGGAGTTGGCGCGTGCGGAATCCAATTCGTTGCAATGCCGTGGCCCCGGCGTGACTCGGTCAGATGGCGTTTGCCCGGCCGGATACGCAACAGGCCCGGCATGAGCCGGGCCTGTCGAGGCATCTTCAGCGCGCAGGCGCGCCGAGGAAGCAATTACCAGCTGAAACGCGGGCCGACGGTGTATTCCTTGTCGCCATCGCGGTTCATCTTCAGCTCGCCGTTCAGGCCCCAGTTCTGGTTCAGCTTGACCTGACCACCCAGGCGGCCGTACCACTGGCCTTCCGGATTGATGCCGTGCTTCTTCGAGAAATCTTCGTAGCCGACCATGCCGTAGACTTCGGCGTGGGCACCGAAGGCGGTGCGGATACCAGCTTCAGCGCTGTAGCCGTTGAAGTCCAGGCCGTGCTTCTGGTCGCGCTTCTGGTAAGCAACGCGGGCAACGAAGTCGGTGGTCGGAGCGATTTCAACGTTGTAGCCGGCGCCGATCTTCCACTGGTCCAGCTTGATGTTGGTGTGGTCGATTTCCTGGCGGCTGTACTCACCGAACGCGTGGAAGTTCGGCAGGAAGCCGTACGAACCCTTCACGCCCCAGCCGTCGGCCTTGAACGCGTCGATGTCGGTCTTGGCGTAGTCGGCTTCGGCGTAGTTGTAGGACAGGTTCTCAGCAGCCGAGGCGGTGAACGGCAGGGCAGCGGCCAGGGCCAGAGCAATCAGCGAATTCTTCATGGGGGTACACCTTTACTTTCTTATGGTGTGCAGCAGCGCCAGGGCGCCATCGCATCGGGAATGTAAATTCTCCGTTATTCGCCACAACGCTCCCTGAAAGCAGCCGTCTTCGCATTGCTGAATTTTTGGGCTTGATTCAGGCTTCGTCTGGCATACGCGCGCGGCGCGCGTGCATTTGTGATTCGTCGCCGACTGCAACAGGAGGTTGCCTTGCACGTTTCCGATCCGCTGCTGATGTCTGTTCGCGCCGCCCTCCTGGCCTGCGCTTCCCTGTTTCCGATCCATGCTGCGCACGCGCTGCAGGCGGCTGACTACCAGCGCGCCGAACGCGTGCATGACAGTCATCTGCGCGGTGCGCTGCGCAATGCTTCGGTCCTGCCCCACTGGCTGGCGGATGGGCGCTTCTGGTACGAACGCGAAGACACACAGGGCCGGCGCCAGGCGATACTGGTCGATCCAATCCAGGCTACGCGCCAGATCCTGTTCGAACCCGATGCGCTGGGCGCCGCAGTTGCACCGCTGGGTGCCAGCGGGCCACGCCTGCGCTTGAACAACGTGCAGGTACTGGATGATGGCCTGCGCCTGCAGTTCAACGGCGAAGCGGAGATCAACTGCCAATGGCCACGCCTGCAGTGCACGGCCGCACAACAGGCGTTGCCGCCGGCTGATGCACTGCCGTCGCCCGGCGGTGATGCCTGGCTGCAGGTACGCGACCACAACCTGTGGCTGCAGCGCTCTGGAGCGGCGCCGCAGGTACTGACCCACGGCGGTGAAACCGGGCATGGCTATGGCGTACTGCCGGACTTCACCCTGCGCGGCATTCCACGCCGTCAGGGCCGGATGCCGGCACGACCGTTCGCGGTGAGCTGGTCACCCGATGGCCGTTACGCAGCCGGCATCCGCTACGACGAACGCGCGCTGCAGGACTATCCCTATCTGGAAAGCAGCCCGACCCACAGCGCGCGGCCGCGCGTGCATGCCGTGAAGCTGGGGGTACTGGGCGATGCACAGCAGGTCCGCGACAGCCTGTATGTGATCGATATCCTCAGCGGCAGGCAGCATGACATCGCGCTGCCCGAGGGCTGGAACACGCTCAGCGAGGCCGGCATCCTGGGTTGGGACGGTGATCGGTTGTATGCCGTGATCGCGCACTTCGGCACGCCGCGCAGGCTGCGCCTGGTGGAGATCGATGCCAACAGCGGTGCATTGCGCACGGTTCTGGAAGAAGCCAGCGACACTCGCCTGCAGCTCAACGTGTATTCCTACAACCGGCCAGCGGTGGCGATCCTGCCCGGGCAGGACACCGCCGTGTGGTTCTCGCAGCGCGATGGCTGGGGCCATCTGTACCGGGTGCGCCTGTCCGACGGCAAAGTGCTGCGCCAGCTCACCCGCGGCAAATGGGTGGTGCGTGACCTGCTGGGTGTGGACGCTGGGGGTGGCTGGGCGTACTTCAGCGCCGGTGGCGTCGACGGTAGCGACCCCTACGTGCGAGGCCTGTACCGGGTATCGCTGCAGGGCGGTCCGATCCAGCGCCTGGCCGCCGATGGCAACGACCACATGGCCGATGCCGGTACCGGCGCGCTGTTCGGGGCACGCGCGCCGCAGGCGCTGTCGCCGGGCGGCGGCTATCTGGTGGATACCGTTTCCCGTCTCGACCAGCCACCACGCACCGTGCTGCGGGCCAGCGATGACGGCCGTGAAGTGATGGTGCTGGAAACAGCCGATGACAGCGCGATCGTTGCTGCCGGTTGGCGCCCACCACGGCGCGAGCGGCTGCTGGCCGCCGATGGGCGCACGCCGATCTTCGCCACCGTCTACCTGCCCCGTGACTATCGCGATGACGGCAGCTTCCCGGTGATCGACGCGATGTACGGTGGTTCCTTCATCAGCAATGCACCGGTGACCTACGCCGAGGCGGTGTCTGCCTTGAACCCGGTGGCACGCGCCAGCCTGGCCGAACTCGGCTTCATGGTGGTCAGCATCGATGCGCGTGGCACCGGTGGCCGCGACAAGGCATTCCATGACAGCAGCTTCCTGCGCGCCGCCGATGTGCAGCTGGATGACCATGTGGCTGCGCTGCGCCAGCTGGGCGAACGCTACCCGGGCATCGACCTGCAGCGGGTCGGCATCTATGGGCATTCGTTCGGCGGCTACAGCGCAGCGCGCGCCCTGCTGCGCTATCCGGCGTTCTACAAGGTAGGCGTGGCCTCGGCCGGCAGCCACAATTTCCAGGGCATCTACGGCGGCGCCCTGCACGGCATGGACCGGCTGTTCGGTGGCGTGCTGCCAGCTACGGCCATGGCGGATGGCGTGCCGGCGCCCTTTGCCGGGCTCGACAATGCGGCACTGGCCGGCAACCTGCGCGGGCATCTGCTGCTGGTCTATGGCGAACTGGACGAGAACGCGCCACCGGCGCTGACCCTGCAGCTGGCCGCCGCCCTGAACAAGGCCCAGCGCAGCTACGACCTGCTGTACCTGGCCCGGCAGGACCACGAACTGTTCCGCAACGACGCCACCTACACGCACCGCATGTGGGACTACTTCGTGCGCCACCTGGCCGGCCAGCAGCCACCGGATACGGTGCTGGCGCCGCTGCCCGGCGGTCCGGGCTGAACAGGCGCACACAGGATGTCGATCCACGACGCCCTGGTTCGTCGGGTACTTGAAGGCCGTGCATGCGGCACGGTCCATCCGGAGGCAGGCAATGAGCTACATCGATGGTTTCGTCCTGGCGGTGCCCACCGCCAACAAGGAGAAGTTCCTCGCCCACGCACGCACAGGGGATCCCGTCTTCATCGAATACGGCGCGCTGCGCGTGGTCGAGTGCTGGGGAGACGACGTGCCGCACGGCAAGACCACCGACTTCTTCGGCGCAGTGAAAGCCACGCCAGACGAGACGGTGGTGTTTTCGTGGATCGAATGGCCGGACAAGCCGACCCGCGACGCCGGCATGAAGAAGATGATGGAAGACCCGCGGTTTGATCCTGCGAGGAATCCGATGCCGTTCGACGGCGCGCGGATGATCTACGGCGGCTTCGTGCCGATCTACGAACTGACCCGCTGAACCGGGCGGACGTGCTCAGCGCGCGTCCGTTTCTTCGCTGGCGGAGGCATGGCCGGCGCCCAGGGCGGCGCCGGCGCCGAGGCCCACGCCGCCCATGCCGGCTCCCACTCCGCCACCGCCACTTCCACCACCACCCGCACGACCGCCCTTGGCATCGCCGTCGTTGCGGCCCTTGCCGCCACCACTGGCACCGGGCCGGGTCGGCCCCTGCGGTGGAATCTGCAGGTCGGCCGGAATCGGCGCCAGATCCAGCGCCTCGCGCACGAAGTCGCGCAGCGAGACCACCAGTTCGTGGGTGTGCACCGGCCGCCCCTGTGCCAGTTCGTTGGCAGCGCGCGCGGCCAACCGCACCTGTTCGTCGGTGCCCAGCAACAGGATGTCCGACAACGCGGCCTCGACGGCATCACGGATGCGGCGCGCGCGATCCGAGCGGGGCTCGGCGATGCCCTCGGCATCTTCGCGCTGGCGCAGGTCACGGCGATGGCTGGGATCCACACCCAGTTCGCCGGTGAACGAACCGCCCAGGGTCTTGTAGGCCGCCATCAGCGTGCGCAGCCGTTCGTTGATCTGCCGGTTCTCGCGCTCGCGGCGCTGCTGCAGGGTCTGCATCACCAGCAGGCGGATGCCCACGCCCAGCAGGGTGATCAGGACCAGGCCGGCCAACGTGGACAGCACGCCCTGCCAGGAACTGAAGTCGATACCACGCATGCCCGGGGCTCCGGCGGAAGAACCTGCATCTTGCCCCAGACCGCGTCCCAGAAACGCGAAAGGCCCCACCACCCGGGGGGTGGCAGGGCCTTCGGTCACGGCGCGATTACTTGCGCTTGGCGACCTTGCGCACGGCCTTCTTGGCCGGAGCCTTCTTGGCGGCGACCTTCTTCAGCGGCGCAGCCTTCTTGGCGACAGTCTTGCGGGTGGCGGCAACCTTCTTGCCAACTGCCTTCTTGGCAACGGCGGCCTTCTTGCCGACAACCTTCTTGGCAGCAGCGGTCTTCCTGGTGGCAACCTTCTTGGTGGCAGCAACCTTCTTGCCAACAACCTTCTTGGCAGCGGCGGTCTTCTTGGTGGCGACCTTCTTGGTGGCGGCAACCTTCTTGCCGACAACCTTCTTCGCAGCCACGGCCTTCTTGCCGGCGACCTTCTTGGCGGCGACGGTCTTCTTGGCCACAGCCTTCTTGGCGGTGGCGACCTTCTTGCCGACCACCTTCTTGGCGGCCGCGGTCTTCTTGGCAACGGTCTTCTTGGCGACGGCAGCCTTCTTGGTGGCGGCCTTCTTCACGGTGGCGACCTTCTTGCCGGCAGCCTTGGTGGTCTTCTTGGCAGCAGCAGCCTTCTTGGTCACGGTCTTGCCGGCAGCCGCCTTCTTCTTGGCCACTTCCTTCTTCAGGGCAGCGGCTTCGGCCTTGGCGTTCTTCTTGGCCGCTTCCAGCTTCTGCTTGGCCTTGGCAACGGTCTTGCCGACCGACTTGGCAGCCTTCTCGGCCTTCTTGGCAACGGTCTTCTCGACCTTGGCCACGGCCTTCTTGGCCTTGGCAACGCGGGTACCGGCAGCCTTGGTGGCGCGCTTGACGGTCTTCTTGACCGACTTCACTGCGTCTTCGGCAGCGTGGGCGATGGTCTCGCCAACGTTGGTGGCGGTTTCTTTGACGTTCTCGACGGCGTCGGTCACGACCGACACACCATTACCGTTGCTCATGTTGCCCTCCTGGGGGCCTTAAGTATCAAAACGGGGCGATGCTATACCGACATTGACGATCGTGGAACGGGTCATGCGCCAGCAATCGCATCTGCTGCGACGACAATGGTGTAGTCGACCACCCCTCGCGTTGCGGCAGGTTTTCAGGAAACCCCTTTTTTTAAGGACTGTGCGCCGCCGCCCACCGGGTTGATCGTCGCCGCTGCGCGCACCTGCGCACGTGCAACGGCAGGCATGCGTTGTGGCGCAGTGCGGCACCTCCCTGCGCGGAACTGCGCAAGTATCCGACTGCGTCCGCGCGGCGAAGGGTGGCTCTCGGAGGTGTCCTGATCATCTCGATGGGTGTCGCCGCGGGTCAGGTGCCCGGCTCTCGACGCACCGTTCGCATACCTGTTTTTCATGGCGCATTTATCCAGATCGCGACACACTCATTCAGCTTGTTTTACCGTAGAGACGAACCGCCCCCCCTTCCCGCCAGCGAACCGACTCCCATGCGACCGCTACCTACCCTGCTCACGCTCGCAATCGCCGCCGCCTTCGGTGGCTTCGTTGCCACCGGCATCAACGCCCACCTGGACAACCGTGCCGATGCCGCACCGCTTCCGGCGGTGGTACCGACCATGGCGGCTCTGCCGGCTGCAGTGGCCGGGCAGCAGGTGCCGTCACTGGCACCCATGCTGGAGAAGGCGATGCCGGCGGTGGTCAGCGTCAACACCAAGCAGGTGGTTCGCGTGCGCAACCCCTTCTTCAACGACCCGTTCTTCCGGCGCCTGTTCCCGGACATCCCGCAGGAACGCATCAACGAATCGCTGGGCTCGGGCGTCATCATCGACGCCAAGGAGGGCCTGGTGCTGACCAACCACCATGTCATCGACAACGCCGATGACGTTCAGGTGACGTTGGCCGATGGGCGTACGGTCAAGGCGGAGTTCCTCGGCTCCGACCGCGACACCGACATCGCGCTGATCCGCATCCCGGCGCAGAACCTGACCGACATCAAGCTCGGCAACAGCGACCAGCTGCGGGTGGGCGACTTCGTGGTGGCCATCGGCAATCCGTTCGGCTTCAGCCAGACGGTCACCTCCGGCATCGTCTCGGCGGTGGGCCGCAGCGGCATCCGCGGGCTGGGCTACCAGAACTTCATCCAGACCGACGCGTCGATCAACCCGGGCAACTCGGGTGGCGCGCTGGTCGACCTGCAGGGCCAGCTGGTCGGCATCAACACGGCCAGCTTCAACCCGCAGGGCAGCATGGCCGGCAACATCGGCCTGGGCCTGGCGATTCCCTCGAACCTGGCGCGCAGCGTGGTCGACCAGCTGGTCAAGCACGGCGTGGTGGTACGCGGCACGCTGGGCGTGGAAAGCCAGAACCTGACCGCACAGATCGCGCAGGGCCTGGGCCTGGGCGAAACCCGCGGTGCGCTGATCACCCGCGTGCTGGCCGGTTCGGCCGCCGCCGCGGCCGGCCTGAAGCCGGGCGACGTGGTGGTGTCGGCCAATGGCCAGCGCGTGGACAGCGCCGAAGCCCTGCACAACGTGGAAGGCCTGGCGGCGGTCGGCAGCCCGTTGACGCTGGACGTACGCCGCGAAGGCAAGCCGCTGCAGATCAAGGCGACACTGAAGGAACAGGCACGCGCGGTCACCGGCGACAGCCTGGACCCGCGCCTGGGTGGGGCCACCTTTGTCGACCTGCCCGAGTCGCTGCGCCAGTCAGGCGCCAGCGGCGTGCTGGTCAGCGAGGTCAAGCGGGGCAGCCGCGCCGCCAGCAACGGCCTGCAGCAGGGCGACATCATCACCGATGCCACCGTGGGCGAATTCGCCGACCTGGCCAGCTGGCGTGCCAACTTCCAGCAGCGCCCGCCGACGCTGGTGCTGCGCGTGCTGCGCAACAATGGCCAGCAGCAGGGCCAGCTCGTGATGCGCTGATCGCCCTGCCGTAACACCCCCTATACCCCGGCAATGCTATTGCTGTCAGTCCAGGTCGGCACCGCCGACCCCGTTCCCCCATCGCAACAGGAGTGATTCGATGAGCCCCACCAATACCGAGAACCTGAAGGAACACCTGGGTGAAGCCGGTTCCCACCTGAAGCAGGCCGCTACGGCCGCCGGCGGTGCGATCAAGGGTGCAACCGGTGCAGCGACCGACGAGCTTCGCATCGGCAAGGCCAACGTCAAGGCTGAATTGTCCGACAGCGCACTGTCCGGCCTGGCCGCCGCCGAGTTCGGCGGTGCCGCCGCCAAGGAACAGGTCGATGCGCTGATGGACAAGGGCAAGGACCTGATCGACAGCGCCGCCGAACTGATCCGCGAACGTCCGCTGGCCTCGTTCGGCGTCGCCTTCGCAGCCGGCTGGATCATCGCCAAGCTGGCCCGCGGCAGCAGCGACAAGTAAGCCGCAGCGTGAGCGAAAACAACACGCAAGCGCCTGATCCGGCGGCCACCCCGCCGCTGGATGAGAGCATCCGCCAGGTCGGCGCGGCCGGTCGTGCCGCTGCCGATTCGGCCAAGCACACCGTGCGCTCGCTGCGCCGGTTGGCTTCGGCCGACTTCGCGCTGGCCCGCAGTGCGTTTGGTCGTGCGCTGGCCTGGGCCGGCGTGGCGATCGTATTTGGTGCCTCGGCGTGGCTGCTGATGGCCGCCACCCTCATCGCACTGCTGGAGAGCTGGGGCCTGAGTTGGCTGCAGGCCCTGCTGATTACCTCGCTGCTGAGCCTGGCCGTCACCGGCTATGCGATCTGGCGGGTGTCCTACTTCTTCCACCACACCGGCATGCATGCCACCCGGCGCCAGCTGTCACGCCTGGGCCTGTTCGACGAGCCCAGCGAAGACGACCCCGATGCCGGCGTGCAGCTGCCCGAGGGCAAGCCATGAAGTTCGGTGCGCTGCAGCGGCGGGTGAAACGCTGCGAACAGGTGGTGACCGTGCGCCTGGGCGAGACCCAGGACCACTGGTCCACGCTCAGCCAGGTCTGGCGACAGGGGTGGTCGCCGCTGCGCATCGTGGTGGTCGGCCTGGCAGGTGGCTTCATCGCCGGCAAGCTGGAAGTGCCGGGCAAGGTCAATGGTGCCCGCTGGCTGCAGATGGTCGGTTCGGTCTCGAACCTGTTCGCCAGCGCACAGGCGGCATTTGCCACGGCGATGGCAGCGCAGGCCGCGGCCACTGCCGACGACGCGGCCGAGGAAGCCGACGAGGCCAGCGAACAGGCACAGGCGGCAACGTCGGCGACCGCCGAGCGACCTGCGCCGGCAGCGCGGCCCGTGCCCGAACCGGAACTGCGCGAACCGCGGCCGGCCGAAGCGGCCACCGAGCTGTCCGAACGTTGATGCATGTAATCCGCCGCGCCGATCGCGGCCGGCAGATAATGCGCTCCCCTTCCCGGTTGGTGCGTCGATGAGCGAGTCCCTCCTGTCCCCGTCACCGGCCGATCCGCAGGATCCGGAGGCACCGCTGCCGTCCCCCTCGCGCCCGCGCGGGCCGATGTCGCTGGTGGTGCTGGCGACCCTGGCGGTGGGCTACACGCTGTGGGCCGCGCAGGACATCATCCTGCCGGTGCTGCTGGCGGTGTTCTTCGCGCTGGTCGGCAATCCGATCCTGCGCCTGCTGCAGAAACTGTGGATTCCGCGTGCGCTGGGCGCACTGCTGATCCTCGGCGCCGGCCTGGGCGTGACCGGTTCGCTGGCGGTGCAGCTGATCGGTCCGGCCATGGACTGGGCACAGGAAGCGCCGCAGCAGCTGCGCAAGGTGGCGCGCCAGGTGCAGGACCTGACCAAGCCGGTGCAGCAGGCCAACCAGGCGGCGGAGAACTTCGCCCGCGTGGCCGGCGGTGACAGCAACCACAAGGTGCAGGTGATCCGCACCCAGATGGACGACCCCTACCGCATGCTGACCCGCGCGCCACGTCTGGCCGCCTCGGTGCTGGCGGTGGTGCTGCTCACGCTGTTCTTCATGATCTATGGGCAGAGCCTGCAGCGCGCGGCCATCGCCCTGTTCCCGAACCGCCAGCAGCAGCGATTCACCAGTGACATCCTGCGTTCGATCGAGCGCGAGGTCTCGCGCTATGTGCTGACCATCAGCGTTATCAATACGCTGGTCGGGTTGGTGTTCGCTGGCGTGCTGATGCTGTTCGGCATCGGCCTGCAGGAGGCGTTGCTGTGGGGCACGGTGGCCGCACTGCTGAATTTCGCCCCCTACGTGGGCCCGCTGATCGGCGTGGCGCTGATGCTGCTGATGGGCTTCGTCGAGTTCCGCGACCCGCTGCAGGCACTGCTGCCGGCCGCCGCCTACCTGGCCCTGCACACCCTGGAAGGGCAGATGGTGACCCCGATCGTGCTGGGCCGTCGCATGAAGCTGTCGCCGCTGGTGCTGATCCTGGCACTGATGGTGTTCGGCTGGGCCTGGGGCATGATCGGGCTGCTGCTGGCGGTGCCGCTGCTGGTCTGCATCAAGCTGGTGCTGGCGCGGCTGGACGGCATGCAGGGCTGGGCAAGGCTGCTGGAATGAGCCGGCCTGAAGACAGGTAACGCAGGCCACAGGAACAGGAGCAAGGGCATAACTGGCAGGCAACCTGCGCCGCCCCGAACCCGGCTGCCCCGCCCGCCGCGCCGCATGAAAGGCCGCGCGGGCAGGGGTAGAATGGCGGGGTGAATTTCCCCGTCCAAGCCATCACCCTCGACCTTGACGACACGCTGTGGCCGTTCGCTCCGATCGGCGCCCGCATCGAACAGGTCCTGCACGCGTGGATGCGCGAACACAGCCCGGCCACCGCTGCGATGTATCCGGTGGCGGCGATGCGCAAACTGCGCGAGCGGCTGTACCACGCCCATCCGCACCTCCACCACGACCTGAGCGCACTGCGCCGGCTGACCCTGCACGAAGCGCTGCACACCAGTGGCGCCAGCCTCGATCTGCTGGAACCGGCGTATGAGGTGTTCTACGCCGCGCGCAACCAGGTCGAGTGCTACCCGGATGCGATCGACGCGCTGGCGCGTATCGCCGCGCGGGTGCCGGTAGCGGCGTTGAGCAACGGCAATGCCGACCTGGAACGGATCGGCCTGGCCCATCATTTCGTCTTCCAGCTGGGTTCGCGCGAACACGGCGCGGCCAAGCCCGAGGCCAGCATCTTCCACGCCGCCTGCACCCGTCTGGGTGTGGCGCCGGCCCAGGTACTGCACGTCGGCGACCACGCCGAGATGGACGTGGCCGGAGCGATTGCCGCCGGCCTGCGCGGCTGCTGGATCAACCGCGAGGCTGCCACCTGGACCCATCCGCAACTGCAGCCGGACCTGCAGTTCGACACCCTTACCGGCCTGGCCGACTGGTTGGACGCCAACCTCGACGCCGCCGCACCCCGGAGTATCTGACGCATGAGCGAGATCACTGGTTTCACCGCCGACACCGCCGCGGCGCTGCCGTTGTACGTGCTGGACCGCGAGCAGTTCGCCGCGTGGAAGGACGGCCAGCCGGCTGCCACCCAGGCATGGCTGGCATCGCAGGGCTTCAACGCCGGCGCCCACAGCGTGGCGCTGCTGCCGGGGACCGATGGCCTGGCCGGTGCCGTGATGGGCGTGGGTGATCGTGGCGATGCCTACAGCTATGCGCATGCGCCGCACGCGCTGCCCGAAGGCAGCGTCTGGCAGCTGGCCAATGAACTGCCGGCCGCCGAACTGGCGCTGCTGCAGCTGGGCTGGGGCCTGGGCAGCTACCGCTTCGACCGCTACCGCAAGCGCAACCGCGCACCGGCGCAGCTGGTGGCTGCACCGTCCGGCGAAGTGGCCGACCTGATCGCCGCCAGCCTGCGCGTGCGCGACTGGGTCAACACCCCGACCGAAGACATGGGCCCGCAGCAGCTGGAAGACGCCGCACGCGCCCTGGCCGATGCACATGGCGCGCAGGTCGAGGCGATCACCGGCGATGAGCTGCTGAAGCAGAACTTCCCGGCCATCCACGCCGTGGGTCGCGCTTCGCACCGTGCGCCACGCCTGGTCGTGCTGCGCTGGGGCAAGGACACCGATCCGGCGCTGGTGCTGGTCGGCAAGGGCGTGTGCTTCGATACCGGCGGCCTGGACATCAAGCCCGCCGACGGCATGCGCAACATGAAGAAGGACATGGGCGGCGCCGCACACGCGCTGGCCCTGGCCGGCCTGGTGATGGCGCGCGGGCTGCCGGTGCGCCTTACCCTGCTGGTGCCGGCGGTGGAAAACGCGATCGGTCCGGATGCGTTCCGTCCAGGCGAAGTGATCGCTACCCGCAAGGGCCTGAGCGTGGAGATTGACAACACCGACGCCGAGGGCCGCGTGATCCTGTGCGACGCGCTGACCTTCGCCGGCGAGCAGAAGCCGGACCTGGTGCTGGACTTCGCCACCCTCACCGGTGCCGCGCGCATCGCACTGGGCCCGGACCTGCCGGCACTGTTCAGCAACGACGACACGGTGGCCCAGCAGTGGCTGCAGGCCGGTGATGCAACCCGCGACCCGGTCTGGCGCATGCCACTGTGGCGCCCCTACCTGCGCTACCTGAGCAGCGGCATCGCCGATCTGGCCAACGCCGGTTCGCGCATGGCCGGCTCGGTCACCGCCGCGCTGTACCTGGAACGCTTCCTGGAAGACGGCCAGCGCTGGGCGCACCTGGACGTGTATGCCTGGAACGACGGCGAACGCCCGGGCCGTCCCGCCGGTGGCGAAGCGCTGGCGCTGCGCTCGGCATGGGCGATGCTGAAGGCGCGTTACAGCTGATCGGGTGGGTGCCGACCTTGGTCGGCACGCCGTACCCGACCCGACCGCCGGAGCAGGCATGGGCACGGTAGAGTCGACTGTTAGTCGACTGCTCTTGGATCCGACTGCTCTTGGATCCGACTGCTCTTGGATCCGACTGCTCTTCAATTGGAACCGGCCGTGAAAACCCCGCGCTGCGCGCGCGAGTCGACTGACAGTCGACTCTACCGGGGCGTTGGCAGGGCTGGAAGTTTGACGAAAAATTGAATTTCGGCCGCGGCCGGGTTCTGCGAGGATGTGTGGGTCGACCACCCACACGCTCCGTGAAGGCAGGACTCCGACCATGTCGCTCTTCCGCTACACCCGCGCCGGCCAGACGCCGGGCGCACCACGCAAGCATTCACCCCTGCTCTGGATCGCACTGATCGCGCTCATCCTGGGTGCGGTCGCGTTGGCCTTCGCCTGGCTGGCCGGATGGATTGGCGGCCGCCTGACCGCGCAGCGCTTCACCGACACCATCGAAGCCACCGGCCCGGCTCATCCCGGGTTCCGCCGTGCGCACAGCAAAGGCGTGTGCGTGAGCGGCTGGTTCGAACCAAGCGCGCAGGCTCCCACCCTGTCCAGTGCACGGGTGTTCTCGCAGCGCCGCGTGCCGGTGATGGGGCGGCTGTCGATCGGCGGCGGCGATCCCTACGGCGCCGACAACACCGCACGCGTCCGCAGCATCGCGGTGCAGATGGTCAGTGATGATGGCCAGGAATGGCGCATGGCGATGAACAGCTTCCCGTTCTTCGCCGTGCCCAACGCCGAGGCGTTCTACGCGCAGACGCGTGCCTCCATTCCCGACCCGGCCACCGGCAAGCCGGACCCACAGAAGATGGCGGCAGTGCTGGCGAAATACCCCAGTGCGCAGGCGTTCCAGCAGTGGGCCAAGACCGCACCGTGGACCAGCAGCTGGGCCGACACCACCTTCAACAGCGTCAACAGCTTCTGGTTCACCAATGCACAGGGCCAGAAGCGTGCGGTGCGCTGGCGCTGGCAGCCGCAGGCGGCAGTGGTGGAGATGGATGCGGAAACGCGCAAGCAGGCCAGCGTCGATTTCCTCAGCCAGGAACTGCAACAGCGCCTGGCCAGCGGCCCGGTGCGCTGGAACCTGGTCGTGACCATCGCCGCGCCCGGCGATGCCATCGATGATCCATCGGTGCCGTGGCCCGCGTCGCGCGATGAGGTGGTGGCCGGCGTACTCAGCCTGGACCGCATGCAGTCGCAGGAGGAAGGCGCCTGCGGCCAGATCAACTTCGATCCGCTGATCCTGCCCAGCGGCGTGCGCGGCAGTGACGATCCGATCCTGGCTGCGCGTTCGGCCGTTTATTCGCAATCCTTCAACCGTCGCGAACGCGAGCGCGCCAGCGGCAATGTCGAGCAACCGAAGGAGGCCGCGCGATGAACACCCACAACGGCCACTTCAACCTGCTGGCGCGGGTGCTGCACTGGACCATGGCGCTGATGATCATCGCCATGCTGTTCATCGGCGTGACCATGGTCGCCTCGCTGCATCTGCGTCCCGTGCTGATCGACCTGCACCGCCCGCTGGGCATCGCGATCCTGTTGCTGGTGCTGCTTCGCCTGTACAACCGGCTGCGCCATCGCCCGCCGCCACTGCCGGCCGACCTGCCGGTGTGGCAGGTGATGGCGGCCAAGGCCTCGCACTGGATGCTGTATTCGCTGATGCTGGCGATGCCCTTGATCGGCTGGGCGATGCTGTCGGCGGGCGGTTACCCGATCGTGCTGTGGGGAGGCCTGCAGCTGCCGCCGATCGTGCCGCACACCCCGGCGCTGTACGCCGCGTTGCGCAATGCGCACAGCCTGCTGGCATATGTGTTGTTCGCCACGGTGCTGATGCACGTGGGTGCAGCGCTGTTCCACCTGTGGGTGCGGCGCGATGGGGTGTTCCAGGCGATGGCGCGCGGGAAGGATTGAAGGGGCTCGCCGGGAGTTCCCGGCGGATCGTTTCCGCGACTGCGGAGGGGTGTCACTTTCTTTGCGCGCAAAGAAAGTAACCAAAGAAACGCTCCGCCGGCCGCGAGCCGACGTGCTTCGCACGCCGGTGCCCTGCGCTCCTCGATCCGTCGAGGGACGGCGCGGGAACTCGCTGCGCTCAGACACCCGCGCCTCTTCGCCCTCGCCGGACCTGCGGTGCTCGGCTCGCTCAAGGCGGACTTGAAGGTCAAGATCAATGGCAACAGCATCCACGCATGGCGTGGACCTACGGGGTGCAACATCGGCTTTTGACGTTGGGTCCGCCTTTTAGCGAGCCGAGCATCGCAGGGGAATCAGGGGCGAAGAGGCGCGGGTGTCTGAGCGCAGCGAGTTCGGCGCCGTCCCCTGATTCACCGAGAAGCGCAGGGCACCGGCGCGCAGCGCCGGCTCGCGATCTGGCGGCGTGTTTCTTTGGTTACTTTCTTTGCACGAGCAAAGAAAGTGACACCCCTCCGCGGTCACGGAAACGACATCACCAGGAAAAGCAGTACTCCCCTACAACCACCCCTTCTGCCGCGCCAGCCGGTACGCCTCGATCCGGTTGGCCACGCCAAGCTTGCCGATGCACTCGGACAGGTAATTGCGTACCGTGCCGTGCGACAGCCCCAGCTGTTCGGCAATCTCACTGGCGGTACGGCCCTCACCTGCCAGCCGCAGGACGCGGCGCTCGCGGTCGGTCAGCGGATCGGCCTGCGACCACGCATCCAGCGCCAGCTGCGGATCGATCGCGCGGATGCCCTGCTTTACCTTGCGCAGGGCCTCAGCCAGGTTCTCCGCCGGCGCATCCTTCAACAGGTAGCCCAGCACGCCCGCTTCCAGCGCGCGGCGCAGGAAACCGGCGCGGGCGAAGGTGGTCACGATCACCACCTTGATCGGCAACTCATGGCGGGCGATGCGCTGCGCCAGCTCCAGCCCCGACAGGCCCGGCATCTCGATGTCGGTCACCAGGATGTCCGGCTGCAGCTGCTGCAGCATGCGCCAGGCGGCCTCGCCGTCGGCAGCACTGCCCAGCACCTCGATGTCCGGCTCCAGGCCCAGCAGCGCGGACAACGCACCCCGCACCATCGCCTGGTCTTCAGCCAGCAGGATGCGGATCATGCGGCACCGCCCGCTGCCAGCGTCGGCGGCGCGCCCGGCGGCAGCGGTGTGGTGGCCGCGCCCACAGGCACGCGCACGGTCAGCACCGTGCCCTCGCCCTTCGCAGACTGCACCTGCAACTGCCCGCCCAGCGCCGCCACCCGCTCACGCATCCCGCACAGGCCATTGCCTTCGGCCTGCACACCGCCGCGGCCATCGTCGCGGATCTGCATCGCCAACATCCTTCCTTCCAGCATGAAATCCACCCGCGCCTGCGTTGCCTGCGCATGCCGGGCGATGTTGGTGGCCGCTTCGCGCAGTACCAGCGCCAGGCCACGTTCGACGTCCACCGGCATTGCCGGTGGCGACGCATAGTGCAGGTGCACCTGCTGGCATTCCAGCAGCAGGCGTGCCGAGGCCAGTTCGCCCGCCAGGTCGCTGGCACGGATGCCGGTGACCGCACTGCGCACCTGCGCCAGTGCCTCACGCGCGATGTCCTCGGCCTCGCCGATCTCCTGCCGCGCACGTGCATCGCCACGGTCGTGCAGCTTGCGCGCCAGCTCCAGCTTCAAGGTGATCAGCGACAGGGTGTGGCCCAACAGGTCGTGCAGGTCACGGCCGATGCGCTCACGCTCGGCGGTGGTCGCCAGCCGCCGCACCTCCTCCTGCGACAGCTGCAGCGCGGCATCCTTTTCCTTGTTCACGGCCTCCACGTTCACCACCATGCCGATGATGAACGACACCGCCGGCACCCAGACCAGGCTCTGCCATGGATAGTGCGCCAGATGGGCCACCAGGTAGAAGGCCGCATTGAGCACGGCCAGCTGCAGCAGATAGCGCCACCAGCTGCCACGCCCGCAGACCCGCAGCATCACGCAGCCGAAGATGAAGTAGCTGATGCCCGACGGGTACCAGGGCACCAGCACGATCGCCAGTGCGGTCATCGCCAATGCGTAACGTGGCGCATGGTGGCGGGGAGACAACAGCAGGCGCGCGTACAGCAGCAGGAACAGCGGATAGCTGGCCAGGGTGAAGCCCAGCCAGCGCAGCGTGTAGCCCCCGGAGAACAGCGGCGTCATGAACACCCACACCGTCCACAGCAGGTGGATGGCATCGGCCCAGGCCGGTTTGCCGCGGCGCAGGTTGTCGGCCACTGCCGAGTCCGGTGCGGGGCGCAGCAGGGAAGCAAGCCAGCTCGACGACACGGGGTGATCCAGGCGGGGACGATCGCTGCCGATCATGCCAGTTCAGCCGATCCGGCGCAGGCGGCGACGCGCCAGCAGCAACGCCACAAGGGTGACCGCCAGCAGCACCAGCAGATGGCCGGAGACGCTGCCCACCGACGGCAGCCCCACCACCGGCAACGCCAGCTGGGCCAGGTGCCAGGTCGGCCACAGCGGGGCCATCGTCGAAAACACCTTCGGCAGCGCCGACAGCGGCAGCCACAGGCCGGACAGCAGCGCCAGCGGCAGGTAGACCAGGTTGACCATCGCCGGCGCCGCACTGGCGCTGACATGGCTTCCGATCAGCAGGCCGATCGCCCCCAGCGGCAGCGCGGCCAGCCCCGCCACCGCCATCAGCTGCAGCATCTGCACCGCCTGAAGCTGCACGCCACCCATCGCGCGCGCCACGCCGATCAACAGAGCGGCCACCAGCAGCGCGAACATCACGGCCATCGCAAGTCGCGCCAGCAACGGTGCCGCCGCCGGCATCGGCAGCGCGCGCTTGAGGGTCAGCAGGCCGCCTTCACGGTCCAGCGCCAGCTGCACGCCGAAGCCGAACAGGGCCGGCGCCATCGCACCGAACACGCAGTAGGTGGCCAGCAGGTACAGCGATGCATGGCCGCGGCCCAACAACACGCCGAACAACAGGTAGAACAGCACCGGGAACAGCAGCGAGGGTACGGCGAAGGCGGGTGTACGCCAGGCGCGGCGCAGCTCGGCCTGCAGTTCGGCACGGTACGGGCGCAGCGCGCGCCGCCAGGTCGATACCGGACGCGCAGCGGCGGCAGTCGGATTCAGGGTATTCATGCGGCCTCCCGGGTCAGGTCGAGGAAGGCATCGGCCAGCGCCGCGCCCTGTACTTCCAGTTCACGCAGCTGCGCATCGGCGGCCAGCAGGCGAGCCACCACCGGCTCGGCCGGGCTCGCCAGCAGCTGCAGATGCTCGCCGTCGCGCTGCACCTGCTGCACGCCCGGCCAGTACTGCACCTCTTCAGCGGACAGCACGCTGCGGCAGCGGATGCGACGCGGCCGCTCGGCCAGGCGCAGTTCGGCCAGCGGCGCGTCGGCCAACACCCGGCCCTGTTCCAGCACCACCACCTGCTGCGCCAATGCCTCGGCCTCCTCCAGGTAGTGGGTGGTCAGCAGCACGCCGCAGCCTTCGGCCACCAGCTGCCGGATGGCCTGCCACATGGTCTGCCGCGCCTGGATGTCCAGCCCGGTGGTGGGCTCGTCCAGGAACAGTACGCGCGGGCGCCCACACAGTGCGTTGGCGAACTGCACGGCGCGCTGCTGGCCACCGGACAGCTGGCCGTAGCGGCGGCCCGCCAGCGCCTGCAGTCCGGCGCGCTGCAGTACCTCCTGCAACGGCATCGGGTCGGGGTAGCAGGCACTGGCCTGGGCCACCAGCTCGTCCACCTGCAGCATCGGCGGCAGGTTCGTGCTCTGCAGCATCACGCCCAGGCCGAGGCGGCTGGCACGCTGCTGCGGGTCGCCACCGAGCAGCTCGACCTGGCCGGCGTCGGCGCGGCGCAGGCCCAACAGCACGCTGATCGCGGTACTCTTGCCGGCACCGTTGCGGCCCAGCAATGCCAGCACCTGGCCAGCGCGGACCTGCAGGTCGATGCCATGCAGGGCGGTATGGTCGCGATAGCGCACCTGCACCTGCTGCAGGCGGGCCAGCGACGGGGCGATCGGATCCATGGGCGGTACCGGTAGCGGGGACGTTGCCATCCTGTGCCGCCGTGGTCACATTTCGCAGTTGCCGCCGTCAGTGTCATCGGATGACAGCTGTCACTGCCGTCATCGCTGTGCCTGCCTTCATGCTGTGCCGCACGCTCCACCGCCGGAACCGCCGCCGTCCGCTCTTCCGGCCACACCCGCCCGAACGTCTGTGATGGAACGAATGAACGCTTCTGCCGAGCTGTTGAAGGAACTCCGTATCGACCGCAAGTCGCCACAGCCGCCCTCCGGTGGCAATGGCGGCGGTCGGCGCTGGCTGTGGATCACGATTGTCGTGATTGCCGTGCTGCTGGCCGCCGGCGCCTTCGCGCTGTTCGGCCGCACCCCGGCCGTTGAGGTGGAAACCGCACCCGCGGTAGCCATCCAGCAGGGCAGCGCCAGCAGTTCGGTGCTTGACGCCAGTGGCTACGTGGTCGCCCGGCGCATGGCCACGGTATCGGCCAAGATCACCGGCAAGGTGCGCGAGGTGATGATCGAGGAAGGCATGCGGGTCGAAGCCGGCCAGGTGATGGCCACCCTGGACCCGATCGATGCCGATGCGCAGCGCAGCCTGTATGCCTCGCAGCTGCAGGCCGCACGCAGCCAGGTGGCCGGGCTGGAAGCACAGCAGAAGCAGGCCGCCGCCGAAGCCAGCCGCCTGCAGGCGCTGGTCGGCCAGCAGCTGGTGTCGCGCTCGCAGTACGACCAGGCCGTGGCCCAGCGCGACAGCCTGCGCGCACAGCTGGACACTGCGCAGCGCAACGTCAAGGTGGCACACGACCAGCTGGCCATCGCCGACCTGGGCGTGGACAACAACGTAGTGCGCGCGCCGTTCTCCGGCGTGGTCACCGCCAAGGCGGCGCAGCCGGGCGAGATCGTCTCGCCGCTGTCGGCCGGCGGTGGCTTCACCCGTACCGGCATCGGCACCATCGTCGACATGGATTCGCTGGAGATCGAAGTCGAGGTCGGCGAGGCCTTCATCGGCCGCGTGCAGCCGAAGATGCCGGTGGAAGCCACGCTCAATGCCTACCCGGAGTGGAAGATCCCGGGCGAGGTGATCGCCATCATCCCCACCGCCGACCGCGGCAAGGCCACGGTGAAGGTGCGCGTGGCGCTGAAGGTGAAAGACCCGCGCATCGTGCCGGAGATGGGCGTGCGGGTCAGCTTCCTCGAACAGGCGCAGCCGCAGGCGGCGACCAAGCCGCAGGGCGTGCGCGTGCCGGGCGGCGCGGTGGTCCAGCGCGACGGCACGTCGGTGGCCTTCGTGCTGGGTGACGAGAGCCGCGTGCAGCAGCGCACGGTCGAAGCAGGCCAGGCGATGGGCAAGGACCGCCAGATCCTCAAGGGCGTGAGCGCAGGTGAATCGGTGGTGGTGAACCCGCCAGACACCCTGCGCGATGGCGCCAAGGTGCAACAGAAACAAGCGCAGTAACGGCCTGGCGCCCGTGGGCGCCGCCGGCAGCACCGCTCGACGCACGCCCCCGGCCACCGCCGGCGCGCGTCCCCGTTTCCCGCCTTCCGTGGAGAACCCCCCATGTCGACCCTGGTTTCACTGCGCAACATCACCAAGACCTACCAGCGTGGCCCCGAGAAAGTGCAGGTGCTGCACGGCATCGACCTGGACATCGCCAGCGGCGACTTCGTGGCGCTGATGGGTCCGTCTGGTTCCGGCAAGACCACCCTGCTCAACCTGATCGGCGGCCTGGACAACCCCAGTGGCGGCGAAATCAGCATCGAAGGCGAGCGCATCGACCAGATGAGCGGCGGCCAGCTGTCGACCTGGCGCAGCCACCACGTCGGCTTCGTGTTCCAGTTCTACAACCTGATGCCGATGCTGACCGCGCAGAAGAACGTGGAGCTGCCGCTGCTGCTGACCCACCTCAATGCGGCGCAGCGCCGCCGCAATGCGGAGATCGCCCTGACCCTGGTCGGCCTGGCCGACCGCCGCAGCCACCGCCCGAATGAACTGTCCGGCGGCCAGCAGCAGCGCGTGGCGATCGCCCGCGCGATCGTCTCCGACCCGACCTTCCTGATCTGCGACGAACCGACCGGCGACCTCGACCGCCAATCGGCCGAGGAGGTTCTCGGCCTGCTGCAGCAGCTCAACCGTGAGCACGGCAAGACCATCATCATGGTCACCCATGACCCGAAGGCCGCCGAGTACGCCACGCACACGGTGCACCTGGACAAGGGCGAGCTGGCCGACGCGCCGCTGGCCCACTGACGGAGGCCACCGCGATGAAATACTTCTCGTTGGTGTGGGCGCAGCTGTTCCGCAGCCGCACGCGCACCTTGTTGACCCTGCTGTCGGTGGTGGCCGCGTTCCTGTTGTTCGGCATGCTCGACTCGGTGCGCGTGGCGTTCTCGTCCGGCGGCAGCGTGGAAGGCGCCAACCGCCTGGTGGTGGCCTCGCGGCTATCGATCACCCAGTCGTTGCCGATCCGGCTGGAAACCCAGATCCGCCAGGTAGCCGGGGTGCGTGACGTGGCCTATGGCATGTGGTTTGGTGGCATCTACCAGGACCCGAAGAATTTCTTCCCGAACTTCTCGGTGTCGCCCAACTACTTCGATGTCTACCGCGAGCTGCAGATCGATCCGGCGCAGCTGGAAGACTGGAAACAGACCCGCACCGGCGCCATCGTCGGCGAATCGCTGGCCAAGCAGTTCGGCTGGAAGATCGGCGACACCATCCCGCTGCAGGCCACGATCTTCCCGCGTGGTGGCAGCAACGACTGGCCGCTGGAACTGAAGGGCATCTACCGTTCCAAGGACCGCGCGCTGGCCGCCAACGAAGAACGCCAGTTGATGATGAACTGGAAGTACTTCGATGAATCCAACGACTACATCAAGAACCAGGTGAGCTGGTACACGGTGACGCTGGACAATCCGGACCATTCCTCGCGGGTGGCGCAGGCGATCGATGCGATCTCGGCCAACTCCGACCACGAGACCAAGACCCAGACCGAATCAGCGTTCCAGCAGGCCTTCGTCAAGCAGTTCGCCGACATCGGCATGATCGTCACTTCGATCATGGGCGCGGTGTTCTTCACCTTGCTGCTGCTGACCGGCAACACCATGGCGCAGGCGGTGCGCGAGCGCGTGCCGGAGCTGGCCACGCTGAAGACGCTGGGCTTCAAGGACAGCACCGTGCTGACCCTGGTGATGGTGGAGTCGGTGCTGCTGATCGGCCTGGGTGGCCTGATCGGCATGGGCCTGGCCGCGCTGATCCTCCCAGCGATCGGGCCGAAGAGCATGGGCATGTTGCCGCCGCACGTACCGACGCCGACCTGGCTGATGGGGCTGGGCCTGATCGTGGTGATCGGCATCATCGTCGGCCTGTTGCCGGCGCTGCGTGCCAAGCGCCTGAAGATCGTCGACGCACTGGCCGGCCGCTGAGGAGACCTGCAGATGAACAAGTTCAAGAAGTGGGCCGGCAACGCGTTGACCGTGCTGCTGCTGGTGATCGGCCTGGTGCTGTGGATCAGCCTGCCGTGGGTTGGTGTACTGGCCGTCGCCGTGCTGGTGGCCCTGTGGCTGCTGCTGACCCGCGGCGGCCGGCTGGCACTGGCCGCCACCCGCATCGGCGTAGCCAGCCTGCCGCAGCGCTGGGGTGCCTCCTCGGTGATCGTGGTCGGCATTGCCGGCGTGGTCGGCGTGCTGGTGGCGATGCTGGCGATGGGCGAAGGCTTCCAGGCCACGCTCAACAACACCGGCGATGACACCACCGCCATCGTGCTGCGCGGTGGCTCGCAGGCCGAGACCAATTCGGTGATCACCCGCGAACAGGTTCCCACGCTGTCCACCCTGCCCGGCATCAGCCGCGATGGCGAAGGCCGGCCGCTGCTGTCGCCGGAGCTGTCGCAGGTGGTCAACCTGGTATCGAAGTCCGACGGCACCGACGTCAACGCGCAGTTCCGCGGCGTTGGTCCGCAGGCCTGGGCAGTACATGACAAGGTCAAGATCATCGAAGGCCGCAAGTTCGCCACCGGCCTGCGCGAGATCGTGGTCGGCCAGGGTGCCAAGGGCCAGTTCCGCGACATGGACGTGGGCAGGACGCTGACGCTGGGCAACCAGACCTGGACCGTGGTCGGCGTGTTCGCCACCGGCGATGCGCATGATTCGGAACTGTGGACCGACGCCGATACGCTGGCCACCACCTACCAGCGCAGCGCGTGGCAGTCGATCAGCGTGCGTACCGATGAAAAGGCCGGCTTCGAGCAGTTCAAGGCGGCGGTCGCCGCCGACCCGCGCCTGAAGCTGGACGTGGAAACCACCCGTGTCTACTACAGCAAGCAGGGCGGCGGGCTGACCAAGCTGATCGACATCCTCGGCAAGGTGATCGGCACGATCATGGCGGTGGGTGCGGTGTTCGGCGCACTCAACACCATGTATGCGGCTGTTGCCACGCGTGCGCGCGAGATCGCCACCATGCGCGCGATCGGCTTCCGTGGCCTGCCGGTTGTCACTGCGGTGATGCTGGAGACGATGCTGCTGGCGCTGCTGGGCGGCCTGCTGGGGTGCGCGGTGGCGTGGCTGCTGTTCAATGGCTACAGCGTGTCCACCATCGGCAGCAACTTCAGCGCGGTGGTGTTCAAGTTCCATGTTTCGCCGGAACTGCTGTGGACCGGCCTGAAATGGGCACTGGGCATCGGCCTGGTCGGTGGCCTGTTCCCGGCGCTGCGCGCGGCACGTTTGCCGATCACCACGGCGTTGCGCGAAACCTGAGCATTTCGCAGCGATACAACGCGCACGTTGCAGGGGGACGAAGCGGGAGCTTCGTCCCTTTTTCATTGGTGGGGTCAGATCCCTTCACTGCGCGAAGGGATCTGACCCCAATCTGGATCCAGTAGATCCACGCCATGCGTGGATGGAAGCGTGCGCACACGCGCGGCTACAGATATCCACAAATCTGCCGCTATCGATGCCTCTGCCCATCGCGCACGCAACGTGCGTGACGCCGCGCACATGGCATCTGTGGATTGTTGGTTGCGATTCATCTTCGCGCACATTCAGCGGCATGGCGACAAACAGTTACGAATGGAAACACTCTAGAATCCCGGCCCCCACGTTGGTTTGCAGCACCCCACGCGCCCATAGAACGGGCGCTTGTTTTTCCTGAAACACGAGATGTCACGGATGTCCCTGAAAACCAATCCGCTGCGCAACGCGATCGTCATCGCGCTGGCCGCCAGCTGCACCACCCCCGCCTTCGCACAGAGCGCCGGCGATACCCCGACCAACCTCGATCGCATCGAAATCACCGGCTCGCGCATCCGCCAGGCCAGTGTCGAGACCGCACAGCCGGTCGTCGCGCTCAGCCGCGCCGAGATCGAGAAGAAGGGCTACATCAACGTCGCCGACATCCTGCAGGACGTCACCGCCGCCGGTGCTCCGAGCCTGAGCCGCTCGTCGTCGCTGAGTTCTTCGCGCGACTTCGGCGGCACGTACGTCAGCCTGCGCAACCTCGGCCCGGAACGCAGCCTGGTGCTGATCGACGGCCGCCGCATGGGCGTCAGCGCAGGTGGCTACTCCGACCTGGCCTCGATCCCGTCGGCCATCGTCGAGCGCGTGGAAGTGCTGACTGACGGTGCTTCGGCACTGTACGGCTCGGACGCCATCGCCGGTGTGGTCAACATCATCACCCGCAAGAACTTCGATGGTGCCGAAGCCAGCGTCTACGTCGGCCAGTACGGCGAAGGCGACGGTCAGAAGCGCTCCTACAGTGCCACCTTCGGCAAGACCTTCGACCGCGGCTGGTTCAGCGTCGGTGCCGAGCGCACCAAGGAAGACGAAGTGATGGGCGGCGCGCGCGAGTTCAGCCGCTACGTCAACGGCCCGCGCCACCCGAACGATGGCCTGAACGGCACCACGCCGTGGGGCAGCGTCACCGTCGGCGGCAAGTCGCTGACCGTCGGCCCGGGCGGCGACCCGACCAGCGCCAGCAACTTCCATGCGCCGAACCCGGCCGATGGTGCCAACACCAAGACCAACATGAGCCTGCTGACCGGCCTGGAGCGCACTTCGGTGTTCGCCAACGGCGGCTTCTCGATCACCGATGACCTGCGCATCGTTGCCGATGCCATGTACAGCAAGCGCGAATCCACCAAGCACCTGGCCGGCTACCCGTACTCGGTCACCGCCACACAGGCGCGCAACGGCAGCCGCGCCGCTCTGTCCAAGGACAGCGCGTTCAACCTGTGGCAGCAGGACGTGCTGTTCTCGCACCGCACCGAAGAAATGCTGCGTGGCACCGAGAACACCCTGGAAACCAAGCGCGGCAGTCTGGGCCTGGAAGGCAGCTTCGAAACCGGCTCGCGCTACTGGGACTGGAACGTCAGCTACACCTACAACCGCAATGAAGGCGAGCGCGTTGGTACCGGCAGCATGTACCAGCCGAACGTCAACCTGGCCGTCGGCCCGTCCTTCATCGAGAACGGCGTGGCCTACTGCGGTACCCGCGACGCGGTGATCGCCGGCTGCGTGCCGTGGAACCCGGCCGCGCCGATGGGCTACACCGGCCCGGGCTCGCTGAGCAACCAGGACGTGCAGGACTACCTGTTCGCCCGCTACGTGGACAAGAGCCAGACCACCACCAAGGTGGCCAGCGCCAACATCTCCGGTTCACTGTTCTCGCTGCCGGCCGGCGACATCATGGCTGCGATGGGCTTCGAGCACCGCACCGAAGAAGCACGCTACACCCCGGACCTGATGGTGCAGAACGGCCAGATCGCCGGCACCACCGGCAAGCCGACCCAGGGCGACTACTCGCTCAACGAGGTCTACCTGGAAATGCAGGTGCCGCTGCTGGCCGACATGGCGTTCGCCCGCGAACTGTCGCTGGATGTCGCGGGTCGCTATTCGGACTACAACAACTTCGGTTCGACCACCAACAGCAAGTTCGGCGTGAAGTGGAAGCCGATCGACAGCCTGCTGGTGCGCGCCACCTATGGCACTGGCTTCCGTGCACCGACCGTGGACGACCTGTACGGCGGCACTGTCAGCACCCGTGATTCGTTCACCGATCCGTGCGATACCTCGTTCGGCACCGCTGCAAGCAGCGCCGCCGTGGCTGCCCGTTGCAAGGCCCTGAAGGTGCCGGCCAACTTCCGCCAGCTCAACAGCGACGGCACCGTGGCCAGCAAGCCGGGCCAGCAGGCCACCACCGATTTCAACTCCGGTTCCAACCCGAACCTGAAGCCGGAAACCGCCAAGACCTGGACTGTGGGCCTGGTCTACAGCCCCGACTTCGTGCAGGGCCTGGACGTCAGCCTGGACTGGTGGAAGATCCGCATCGACAACGCCATCGTTGGCGAGTCGGCCACCAACATCCTGGAACAGTGCTACGTGCAGGGCTCGGACGCCGCCTGCGGCCGCTTCACCCGTGGCAGCAACGGTCAGGTCAACGCGCTGGACCGTTCGCTGGTCAACGCCGGCTACCGCGAAACCGCCGGCTATGACATCAGCGCGCGCTACCGCCTGCCGGAAACCGCGTTCGGCAAGTTCGCCGTTACCTGGAACACCACCTACACCGACTACCTGGAGCAGCGCAATGACAACGCCGCCACCACGCCGGTGGAGCAGCTGACCAGCTGGGGCGGCAACTTCCGCGTGCGTTCGACCTTCAACCTGGACTGGCAGTACGGCAACCTGGGCATCGGCTGGACCGCGCGCTACTACTCCAGCATGAAGGAGAAGTGCTCCTACATGGACGAGTGCAACATGCCGGGCTTCAGCTCGGCCTACACCGATGCCTCGCCGACCAACCAGGTGGGTTCCAACACCTTCCACGACCTGCAGGTGCGTTATGCCCTGCCGTGGGACGGCACCGTGTCGCTGGGCGTGAACAACGTCTTCGACCACCAGGGTCCGATCATGTACAGCCAGCCGAACAGCAGCTTCACCTACTACGGTGGCTTCGACATCGGTCGTTTCATGTACATGAAGTACCAGCAGCGCTTCTAAGCCTGCAACCGCGTTCCCGCCACCGCCACCTCTCTCTCCTGGCGGTGGATGGAAGCAGAACGGCGCCCTTCGGGGCGCCGTTCTTTTTCGCGCCGAAGCGGGGTCGGATCCCTTCGCCCGGCGAAGGGCTATGACCCCAGGCGGCGAGGAACAGGGGGTCAGCGCCCTCCGCGTTGCGGAGGGATCCGACCCCGGCGCCGTTACCGCTTGCGCATCGTGCGGATGTTGTCGCCGACGAACAGCACCAGGCCGGCCCAGATCGCTGCGAAGCCGATCGCCTTGGCGGTATCGAACGCCTCATGGAAGAAAAACACGCCCAGCAGCAGCTGCAGGCTCGGCGCGATGTACTGCAGGATGCCGACCAGTGACAGCGGAATGCGCTTCACGCCGTAGGCGAAGCCGATCAGCGGTACTGCGGTGACCGCGCCACCGAAGATCAGCAGCAGGTCGTTGCGCCAGCCCCAGCCGTGGAAGAACGCGCCGCCATGGCCGTTCTCGGCCCAGATCGCAAACGCCAGCGCCGGCAGGAACAGGTACATGCTCTCCACGCCCAGGCCGGCCACCGGATCGACCGAGACCAGCTTGCGCAGCAGGCCATACAGGCCGAACGAACAGGCCAGGCCCAGCGCGATCCACGGTGGCGTGCCCGCATCGATGGTCAGCCAGGCCACGCCCACCGCTGCCATCGCCACGGCCACCCACTGCAGGCGGCGCAGGCGCTCCTTCAGTACCATCACGCCCAGCAGCACGTTCACCAGCGGGTTGATGAAGTAGCCCAGGCTGGTCTCGATCACATGGCCGGCGTTGACCGCCCAGATGTACAGGCCCCAGTTGAAGGCGATGGTCAGGCTGGACACCAGCAGGATCGGCAGCGCGCGCGGCTGTGCGGCAATCTTCTGCCACCAGCCCAGGCGCGCGCTGATCAACAGCCAGCCCAGCACCAGCACGGTGCTCCAGATGATGCGGTGGGCGATGATCTGGAACGAAGGCACCTCGTTGAGCAGGTGCCAGTACACCGGCACCAGGCCCCAGATCACGAAGGTGGACGCAGTGACCAGCAGACCCCGGCGTTGTTCTTTCTCATCCATGCTCATTTCTTTCTCGTCCTTGCCATCGTCAGCACCACCACACCCAGAAGAATCACCACCATCGCCAGCAGGTCGCGCCAGCCGAATCGCTCGCCATTGAGCAGCGCGCCCAGCAGCACCGCGATCACCGGATTGACGTAGGCATAGCTGCCGGCCAGCGCCGGGCGCACGTTCTGCAGCAGCCACACGTAGGCGGTGAAGGCGACGATGGAACCGAACACGCACAGGTACGCCATCGCCAGCAGGCCGCCGGTATCGGGCAGCGTGGTCGGGCGCTCGCCGACCGCCAGGCCGATCAGCACCAGCAGCACGCCGCCGCAGATCATCTGCCCGGCGGCGGTCATGAACGGGCCCGGCAGGTCCAGGCCGCGTGCCCACACCGAACCGAAGGCCCAGCCGACCGGCGCGATCAGCAGCAGCACCAGCCCGGTCGGCGAGGCCGTCAGGCTGCTGCCGGCATTGAGCCAGACCACGCCGAGGAAGCCGATGGCGATGCCCAGCCACTCACCGCGGCTGGCATGTTGCCCGCGCAGCGCCGAGAACAGCGCCATCCACAGCGGCACCGAGGCCACCGCGGTCGCGGCCAGGCCCGAGGACACCTCACGCTCGGCCAGCACCACCATGCCGTTGCCCAGCACCAGCATGGTCACGCCCATCACCACCAGATTGCGCCATTGCCGCAGCGTCGGGTTCGGCAGCTTCCAGAACAGGCGCAGGGCAAGGAACATCAGGCCGCCAGCAATGATGAACCGGCTGCCGGAGACCATCGTCAGCGGCAGTGCGCCGCCGTGCAGGGCCTTGGCGATGCCCAGGTAGGTCGAGCCCCAGACCACGTAGACCAGCAGCAATGCCAGCGCGACAAGGCCACCCCGGGGGGCAGCCGCAGACGAAGAGGGGGGAGCCGACATGACACACCAGGGAGCCGGGGGAAGGCGGATTCTAGGACGTTTTGAGTATGGTCCGGCACCCCGTACGGTGGCACGCTGTCATCCATCCATGCACCCTGCTCTGGTCTGCTACCCCGTGTTGACGGCTGATGCAGTACCAAGAGGGCTGCCCGGCCGCGCCGCCCCAAGGCCGGGCGCCGTTTTCCCTGCGCACGGACGCGCCGCATCGAGGATTCCCACCCAGATGAGCACCACGTCCCAACCCGCCGTACCCGCGAACGACCGCGCCGCCCTGCGGCGGTCGATCTCCAATACCCTCAAAGGCTCCGCCGGCAACCTGGTGGAGTGGTATGACGTCTACGTGTACTCGGTATTCGCCGTGTACTTCGAATCACAGTTCTTCTCGCCGGACGACAAGAATTCCACGATGTACGTGTGGGCGATCTTCGCCGCCACGTTCCTGATGCGCCCCATCGGTGCCTGGTTCTTCGGCCGCTTCGCCGACCGCCACGGCCGCCGCCTGGCCCTGACCGTCTCGGTCACGTTGATGGCGCTGTGCTCGTTCCTGATCGCCATTACGCCCACGGCGGCCAGCATCGGCATCTGGGCAGCGGTCATCCTGCTGTTCGCGCGCCTGCTGCAGGGCTTCGCCACCGGCGGCGAATACGGCGCCAGCGCCACCTACATGTCCGAGGCCGCCATTCCGGGCCGTCGCGGCTTCCTGTCCTCGTTCCACTACGTCACCCTGGTCGGTGGCCATGTGCTGGCCCAGCTGACCCTGCTGCTGATGCTGACCTTCTGGGGCAAGCCGGAAATCTCCGAATGGGGCTGGCGCATCGCCTTCGGCATCGGTGGCATCGCCGCGGTGGTGGTGTTCTGGCTGCGCCGCGGCATGGACGAATCGCTGTCGGAGTCGTCGATCGAGGCCGCACGCGAGGGCAAGGCCCAGAAGTCCGGCTCGATGTACGAGCTGTTCGTGCACCAGTGGCGGCCGCTGCTGCTGTGCTTCCTGATCACCGCCGGTGGCACCGTGGCCTTCTACACCTACTCGGTGAACGGCCCGAAGATGATCCAGAGCGCCTTCGCGGGCAACGACCCGATGACCGGCACCCTGATCAACCTGGGCGTGCTGGCGTTCCTGATGGTGCTGCAGCCGGTCGGCGGCTGGCTGTCGGACATCATCGGCCGCAAGACCCTGCTGGTGTTCTTCGGTGTCGGTGGCGTGCTGTACAGCTGGTACCTGATCACCCAGCTGCCGCACCAGCATGACGCCACGCTGGCGTTCCTGACCCTGGCACTGGCCTTCGTCATCCTCACCGGCTACACCTCGATCAACGCAGTGGTGAAGGCCGAGCTGTTCCCCACCCACGTGCGTGCACTGGGCGTGGGCCTGGGCTATGCGCTGGCCAACTCGCTGTTCGGCGGCACCGCCCCGCTGCTGTACCAGGGCGCACTGAAGACCGGCCATGTGGACTGGTTCGCCATCTACGTCACCGCGACGATCGCGGTCTCGCTGGTGGTCTACATCTTCTTCCTGACCAACAAGGGCCCGAACTGGCTCGACGGCACCCGCAAGTAAGGGCGCTGTGGTGATCGCGGCCACCGGTGCAATGCCGGTGGCCGCTGTGGAACACCGCTCGGATGGAGCCTGCACGGTAGAGTCGACTGTCAGTCGACTGCTCTTCGATCAGATGGCGAAAAACCCCGCGCTGCGCGCGATAGTCGACTGACAGTCGACTCTACACACGCACACCGTCGTCCGCCGGCCCATCAACGGCGGGCGGATTCGCTCTTGTCACGCGCGCCGCGGAACTCTGATTCCTTTTCCCACGTCGGCCAGCGGCGGCTGTTGGCCAGCTCGGCGCCCAGGTCGTAGACCAGCAGGGTGTCGGCGGCATGGCCGGCCGGGTCCCAGCTTTGCGTCCAGGCATCGCAGGCCTGGTGGTAGCAGTCGGCGAAGTACTTCTCGCGCAGCGCACGGCCGGCTTCAACGCCGCCGTCCAGCTTGTCCAGGCCCGGGCCGATGGTGATCGCCGGCACGCCCAGGCGGGCGAAGGCGAAGTGGTCGGCGCGATAGAAGAAGCCGGCTTCCAGGTTCGGGTCCGGGCTGTAGCTGCGGCCACGAGCCTTGGCCACACGTTCCAGATCCCCTTCCAGCGAGACCCGGCCCTTGCCCCACGATGCGATGTCGCGGGTCGCGCCATCGGGGCTGAACATTTCGATGTTCAGCACCGCGGCGGTCTTGTCCAGCGGCGCCAGCGGGTGCGCGGCGTAGTAGCTGGCACCCAGCAGGCCCTTCTCTTCAGCGGTGAGGGCCACGAAGTACAGCGTGCGCTGCGGCTGCGGGCCGGCGGCGAACACGCGGCCCAGCTCCAGCACCGTGGCCACGCCGGTGGCGTTGTCGATCGCACCACGGCGGATGCGGTCACCCTTGGCATCCGGCTGGCCGATGCCGAACGCATCCCAGTGCGCGGAGAAGATCACGGCCTCGTCAGCATGTTCACCACCGGGCAGCTTGGCCACCACGTTGCGGGTCACCACCTGCTCGCGCTTGAGCGCGAAATCCACGCTCAGCTTCGCGTTGTCCAGGGCCACCGGGCGGAAGTCGGCACGCATGGCCTTGCGCTTCTCGGCATCGAAGTCGAGGCCGGCGTCGGCGAAGATCGCTTCGGCCAGCTCGCGCTGCATCCAGCCGCGCAGCGGCGTGTGCTGCGCCATCGCTTCAGTCTGGCCGCGCTCGATGTCGAACAGTGGCGAGGTGCCCGAGCTCTTCACCGTGGCCCAGCCATAGGCGGCCGGTGCGGTTTCGTGCACGATCCGCACGCCCTCGGCGCCACGGCGTGCGGCTTCCTCGAACTTGTAGGTCCAGCGCCCGTAGTAGGTCACCGCCTTGCCGTCGAACGCGCCCGGCGCATCGGCTTCGAAATCAGCGTCGTTGATCAGCACCACGGCGATCTTGCCGTGCAGGTCCACGTCCTTGTAGTCATTCCACTGGCGTTCCGGTGCGTCGATGCCATAGCCGACGAACACCAGCGGCGCATCCTTGATCTGCACGCGCTTGCGCGGCTGCAGGCTCTGCAGGGTCACGTCCACACCGTTGGCCAGCGCGCGCTTGCCCTGCTTCAGCGACAGGCTGGCCGTGGCCGCGCCTTCCAGCTGCGCACGCACCAGCGGCACCGGCTGCACCCAGCTGCCGTCCACGCCACCCGGCTGCAGGCCATAGCTGCGGAACTGCTCGATCAGGTACTTCACCGTACGCTCTTCACCTTCGGTGGCCGGCGCGCGGCCCTCGAATTCATCCGACGCCAGCACACGCACATGCCGCGACAGTGCCTGCGGATCGATGCCGCCACCCGGCAGGTCGTTGGCCGCATGGGCCAGGCCACCGACGAACAGGCAGGACGACAGCAGCAACACGCGCATCGGATTCACGGCAATACCACGGCAGGCTTGGAAGTCACCAGAGTGTAACGTGGTCGCGACATCGCGGTGCGGCTTGGGCCTGCGTCATCCACGCATGCGTGGATCTACCTGCTGATGCGGTCCAGCCAGCAGGCCAGGCCCTGTGCGTTGAGCTCGATGTCCATCGCCAGAACGGCGGTCACCGCCGCATCGTCCAGCGCACAGCCATGCAGCTGTGCACGTTCCAGATACAGCGCCTGCAGCGCGGCCAGCAGGCAGCGGTGGCGGTCCGGGCGGCCATCGCACTGGCGGCCGATGGTGGCCATTGCATCGATCTGCTCGAACAGGTCGTCGGCCAGCTTCTGCACCTGCTCCACGCGGCCGTAGTGGGTCAGGTACATCGCCTGCGGTGCGTAATCGAGCATGCGCTGGATCGAGGTCTTCATCGCCTCCGGGTCGAACTGCACCGGCGACGAGGTGGGGAAGATGAAAGCACCCTGCGCGCTGTCCAGCTCGCGATAGGAAATACCGAACGTATCGCCGGTGAACCAGCTGCGGCTGCGCGCATCCCATACGCAGTAGTGATGCAGTGCGTGACCGGGTGTATGCAGGAGCACCAGCTCGCGGCCGGCCAGATCGATGCGGTGCCCGTCTTCGGCCACCACCACACGGTGTTCGGGAATGGCCTCGATACGACCATAGCTGCGCGCGATCTCTTCGGCGCCGTACACCGCCGTGGCGCCGGCAATCAGCCGGGTCGGGTCGATCATGTGCGGTGCACCACGCGGGTGCAGCACCGCCTTCGCGTTGGGCAGCTGCTGCATCAGCAGACCGGCGCCGCCAGCATGGTCCAGGTGCACGTGGGTCAGCAGCAGCCAGTCCACCGCTTCCACGCCCAGGCCGGCGTCGGCCAGCGCCTGCAACATCGCAGGTACCGACAGGCCGGTGCCGCAATCGACGAAGGCCGCGCGGCCGTTTTCAACAATCAGGTAGGCCGCATCGAAGTCCGCGCGCTGGAAGCCGGTATCGATGGTGTGGATGCTGGGGTCGGCGGTCATCGGCACGCACCTGGCAGGATCGGGAACAGACGCCCATGGTAGGCGCGCGGGCGGCCCGGGTTCGATGCGGCTTTGGTCGGAGAGGGCCTTCTGTAGAGCCGAGCCCACGCTCGGCTGCCATTCTGTCAGGCATCAGCCGAGCCTAGGCTCGGCTCTACAGAGGGCACGCGAAGTCGAGCATGGCTCGACTCCACAGAGGCAGGGTTACCGGGCCAGCCAGCGCGGCCGCAGCAGCAACGCCAGCACCAGCACCGCCAGAAACGCGCCATAGGCGTACAGCACCGCCAGCACCTGTGGCCAGATAGCGCCAGCGCCGGTCTGCACCACGCCGATGCGGTGCCCCCACAGCATCGAGACGATGCTCAGCGCGAATGCCAGCAGCAGGGTGGTGCCATCGAACAGGCGCCGGCGCGCAGTACGCGGCTGGCGCGGGAACAGCCAGTACAGGCTGCCCAGCAGCAGGAACCAGGGCAGGAACAGCAGCAGCGACAACCAGGCCATCGCAGACTCCATGTCATCGCGCCGGAGGCGCGTGGGCATCATGCCATGGGTGCAATGCCCTGTAGAGCCGAGCCGATGCTCGGCTGCTTTTCCGCCAAGCCGAGCGTGGGCTCGGCTCTACAAGGGCGAGCAGGTCAGGCCGCTTCGCGCAGCGCCGCCAGCGCGGCCAGCACCGCATCCACTTCGGATTCCAGCTTGAACAGCTCGCTCTGCAGCTGGTCGCCCTGCTCGGCCTGCTTGATCACCGCGATCAACTGGCCCGCATCGCGCGGCGAGTCGAAGCCTTCGCTCTGGATCAGCAGCGTGCCGTCACCGGCGGTCAGCTTGAAGTAGAAACGGCCATCCTTTTCGCGGTACTGCTTGAACAGCGGCGGTGCCACGCGGGCCACGCCTGCGTCCTCGCTGGCGATATCGCCGGCGGTGGACAGGTCGCGCAGGCCCACGGCATGGCGCAGTTCATCCAGCAGCGGTGCCGCCAGCTGCTCGCGCAGCTGCTGGCCACGGCGTTTCAGCAACGCCTCGATCTTCTCCGGCTCGGCCATCAGCGCGTTGTAGCGCTCCCGCAGCGGGGACAGCTCGCTGTCGATGCGCTCGAAGAGCTGCTGCTTGGCATCGCCCCAGCTGATGCCGGCGGCGAAGGCCTTGGCGAATTCGGCGGTCTGTTCCGGGGTGGCGAAGGCTTGGTACATCTGGAACAGCGCCGAGCCCTCGGTGTCCTTCGGCTCGCCCGGTGCGCGCGAGTCGGTCAGGATCGAGAACACCAGCTTCTTCAGCTCCTCGCGCGGCACGAACAGCGGAATGGTGTTGTGGTAGCTCTTGCTCATCTTGCGGCCATCCAGGCCCGCCAGCGTCGCCACCTGCTCGTCGATCACCACGTCCGGCAGCGGGAAGTACTCCTTGCCGTACACGTGGTTGAAGCGCTGGGCGAAGTCGCGCGCCATCTCGATGTGCTGGATCTGGTCACGGCCCACCGGTACCTGGTTGGCCTTGAAGATCAGGATGTCAGCGGCCATCAGCACCGGGTACATGAACAGGCCGGCGCTGACGCCCGCATCTTCATCCACGCCTTCCTCGCGGTTCTTGTCCACCGCCGCCTTGTAGGCGTGCGCGCGGTTGAGGATGCCCTTGCTGGCAATGGCGGTGAGGAACCACATCAGCTCGGTGGTCTCGCGGATGTCGCTCTGGCGGTAGAACCACACGTGTTCCGGGTCCAAGCCGCAGGCCAGCCAGCTGGCTGCGATCTCCAGGGTCGCGCGCTGGGTGCGCTGCGGGTCCTGCGACTTGATCAGGCTGTGCAGGTCGGCCAGGAAGAAGAAGCTCTCGATCCCCGGGGCGCGGCTGGCCGCGATGGCCGGACGGATGGCGCCAACGTAGTTGCCCAGGTGGGGCGTGCCGGAGGGGGTGATGCCGGTAAGGACTCGGGTCGTCATGACTGCGTGGGGAAACCTTCGATGAACGGGGCCAGTTTACCGTGCCAACGGTCAACCCCGTCAGGGCCTGCGGCGCGTTCATTCACCCAACCCCGCTGGAGAAGCCCGATGAAACGCCTGCTGCCCCTGCTGCTGATCCTGCCCCTGGCCGGTTTCCGTCCGGCCCCGCCCCCGCCGCCAATGTATGAAGGTGGCCCGGTGCGCATGGCCCTGGTCGACCGCGACCGTGGCACCGAATTGCGCAGCTACCCCGCCGAAGGCCAGCGCTGGGTGGCCGGCGAGCGCGGCCACCGCTACGCCGTGCGCCTGTACAACGACAGCCCGCGCCGGGTGCTGGTGGTGCTGTCGGTAGACGGCATCAACGCCATCTCCGGCGAGGATGCCGATCCTTCGCAGACCGGCTACGTGCTCAACCCCGGCCAGCGCGCCGACATCACCGGCTGGCGCAAGAGCCAGGACGAAGTGGCGCAGTTCGTGTTCAGCAGCCCCAGCGGCAGTTATGCCAGCCGCACCGGCCGCCCGGACAACATCGGCGTGGTCGGCGTTGCGGTGTTCGAGGAGGCGCGCCGCTGGCGTCCGGAGCCGATCCTGCGCCGTGGCGTGCCGCTGCCGGCGCCGGCCGCGCAGGCTGAGGCTGCCGCCGATGCCAGTGCCAGCCGCATCGAGGGCTATGCCAGCAAGTCGCAGGCCCCTGCGTTGGGGACCGGCCACGGCGCACGCGAACAGTCCTCGGTACGCGATACCGACTTCGAGCGCGCCAGCCGCAGTCCGGCCCAGGTGCTGCAGCTGCGCTACGACAGCGCCCGCAACCTGCGTGCGCGCGGCATCCTGGTCGATGCACCCTCGCGCCTGCCGCGCGAACCGCAGGCCTTCCCGAACCGCTACGTGCCCGACCCGCCGGCACGCTGATCCTCGCGCCCAGACAACACAACGCCCGCAACCTCTCGGTGCGGGCGTTGTGTTGTGGGGGAAACCGTCGCGCTTACTTGTAGTCCGGGTAGTCCTTGCTCACGCTGTCCTGGAACTCACGCACTTCCTTCTCGGCGCGGTCCTTGGCCCAGCCATAACGTTCCTGCAGGCGACCGGCCAGGTACTCGGCATTGCCCTCGGCCACATCGAAATCGTCGTTGGTCAGATCGCCCCACTTGGCCTGGGCCTTGCCCTTCAGCTGCGACCACTTGCCGGAAATGATGTCTTTGTTCATTGCTGGGAATCCTTGGCTGCAACGGCGTTCTTACCGTGGCTCCAGCATCGCGCAGCGGCTGTTGAGTGCTGGTCAACCGGCAATGAAATGGATGCTCACCTGCTTGAATGGTTCACTACGCTTCGACACGTGCGCTGGAGAAAACGCGCAACAGAAAAGGCCGGGGAGATCCCCGGCCTTTTTTCTTTCCGTTCCACTTCAGGCTCAACGGCCCTTGGCGGCATCCTCAACCTTTTCGCCAGCCTTCTGCACGTCCTTGCCGGCACCGGCAACGGTGTTGCAACCGGCCAGCAGGGCCACCGAGAACATCGACAACAGCATCAGGGCAACTACGCGCTTCATGGGCTTCTCCTTGGGTTCGCCGCTATACCGCTTCATTCGCGGATGGGGTTCGGTCGCTCGGCGGAAGGAGCCAATGCCACTGCCGCCGCGTGAAGTGCAATCTGGCGGCAGGGGCGTGGAGCGGGTGTGAACGGATCACAGATCCGTTCAGGCGGAGAGCTCAGTCACGCATCAGGGTGGACTTGCCGAACAGGCTTTCGACCAGGTCCACGGCCAGTTCGGCGGTGGCGTTCTGCTTGTCCAGCAAGGGGTTGAGCTCGACGATGTCCAGCGAACCCATGCGCCCGGTATCGGCGATCATCTCCATCACCAGCTGCGCCTCGCGGTAGTTCACCCCACCCGGCACCGTGGTGCCCACGCCCGGGGCGATGCTCGGGTCGAGGAAGTCCACATCGAAGCTGACATGCAGGTGGGTGTTTTCGTCGATGCCGGCCAGCGCCGCTTCCACCGCGCGCTTCATGCCGTTCTCGTCGATGTAGCGCATGTCATAGACATCCACCTTGTGGGTCTTGATCAGGCGCTTTTCTTCCGGGTCCACCGAGCGGATGCCGATCTGGTGCATCTGCGCCGGGGTGATCGCCGGCGCGCTGCCACCCAGGCGGGTCAGCGCATCCGGGCCGAGACCACACAGGCAGGCCACCGGCATGCCGTGGATGTTGCCCGACGGGGTCACGTCGCTGGTGTTGAAGTCCGAATGCGCATCCAGCCACAGCACGCGCAGGGTCTTGCCCTGCTCGCGGCACCAGCGCGCCACGGCAGTGATCGAACCGATGCCCAGGCAGTGGTCGCCACCGAGCATGATGGGCATGCGGCCGGCCTGCAGTTCGGCGTAGCTGGCTTCCATCAGCGCGTGGTTCCACGCCACCACTTCATCCAGGTGGCGATAGCCTTCCACCGGCGCGGTCCACGGGTTGCGCGGGCCATCCAGGTTGCCCAGGTCGCGCACGTCCACGCCACGCGCTTCCAGCGCCTCCGGCAGGCCCGCCACGCGCAGCGCTTCCGGCCCCAGCCGAGCACCGCGATGGCCGGCACCCACGTCGGTGGGTACGCCAATCAACGATACGGAAATGGGATGGGCCATGGGTGCCTCCTGCGGGGGAAAAAGAAGCACAGTCTAGCCAGAGCTGTGTGACACCACTCGCGGCGGTGCAGCAGGGCAGGCGACCGCACTGCCCTCCGTGATGCTCCCCTTCAGCAGCGCTGCTCGTACTGCCGTCAGCGTCGGCGCAGTGGCGTCACGCTCTGCACCTGGCCGTTGTTGCGCATCATGCACAGGAAGCGGCCATCCGGATAATCGATGATCAGTTCCTGGTAATCGCTGCCCACCGGCATCTGGGTGACCAGCGTGCCCTGCGCGCCCTTGCTCATATTGCAGGAACCCAGCGCGGTATCGCCCGGCGCCGCGCTGTTGGCCGCCTTGGACACATTGCGGAAGACCGCACGGCAGCCACCATTCACCCACACCGAATGCCGCGACAGGCCCCAGTTCTGGCCTTGTTCGCAGCGGGTGTGGCTGAGCTGGCGCACGATTTCCACGTTGCCACGGGTATTCAGATCGCACGATACCTGCTGCTGGCCGGTGGATTCGCAGGTGACTTCGCGCGGTAGCGCGGCGTCCCCGGCAGCGCCATCGCGAGGGCGCGCGCTGTTTGCGGCGGGCGCGGGCGCACCACTGCTACTGACCTGGCAGATGCCATTGGCGCCGCCCCGGCCGGTGTAGCTGACCTGCGGCGAGCCGTCATCGTTGCGGCTGATCGACAGGGTGATGCCGCTGTTGGCATCGCGTGCTTCGAAATAGCGGTCGTTGAAGCGCTTCAACGCCGTCTCGCGGCCCTGCACGTAGACCGGCCCGCCCTCATCGGCGTGCACATCGATGCCGCCCGGGCAGCTGGCGTTGAAGAACGGCACGGCGGCCATGGCCGGGACTGCGAACGCGGTGGACAACAGTGCGACGGTGAGCGGCAGGGCGTGGCGACGCATGGGCGGGTCCTGAAAGGTATGTGCCCGAAGTATGCGGTGAGAAGTCGGGAGCGGTGTGTGAGGAGAATCAATATCCGGGTGCGCGTTCTGGGGGTTGTGTTTGCTATGGTGGCCGTGGCGCTCTACCTGGGCTGTTAAGCCAGCTTCACTTGGTAGGCCTTGCCAGGCCTCGCAACCGCGCTGAGACCTACCGATCTCCAGCGGATGATGGCACTGCGCGATATGTCGGTTTCGGCATCGCAGCGGCGGGAACAGGCCAATCGCGATAATTCATTTTTCCTTTCAGATCACCCGATGCCATCGAAACAATCGACTGGCAGACGGGGGTTTGGCGTGCGCATGATGAATCGCCACCTGCAGAGGTGGCCGGGTCTTCCAAGCCCGTTTGATTGAAGCTGTATACGCTTGCCAGCCGGCGTCGTCCTCCCAGGAGCGGCGCCGGCTGGCAATCCGTTCGCCGGTCTACGGCGGGCGGTGCGTGGGGGCCCTGTGCCCGCCGGCTCATCGATCTCCGGTCTTGGAAGCCACGCATCGCCCGCCACCCTATCGTGGCGGCGCCTCTGTGCCTGACGAGGATGCCCGCATGTCCAAGACGCTCTACCCCTATCTGACCGCCACGCTGGGCGACGCCGCCCTGCATCTGCCGCTCGAACTGGCGCAGCCGTTGGAAGCCGCCTTTGCCGCCGCCAACGATGCGCCCGCGCCGATCAACCTGCCCTTCTGCCTGCGCCGCATCCAGGCCGGAGATGCCGCCGACGGACAGCCGTGGCAGGGGCCATCCAGCACGCCCGGCCACGCCGTGGCCGCCGCACGCAGGGATCGCGCCGCCGTGGGCCTGGTGTCGCTGCTGGAGCTGTACCACGCCAATGAGCGCGTGCGCGTGGATGGGGAAGAGAAGGACGATATCGGCGACGGCGTGCGCGAAGGGCTGATGCTGGCCTGCCGGGGACTGGCGGAGTATGTGGCGTTGCAGGTGCAGGGGGCTCAATAATGAAGAACAGTGGGATTCCCAACGCACAGGTTCAACGCATCGCCACCCCGGCTATCGAATCAGGCGGAACCGCTGCTGGCATGAGCACACCCTATCCAAACCTGAAACCTGTTCTCGTTGAGCTGCGGCTGGACGAAGTGGATTCGCGCGGCGGCGCTGCTGCCGAGATGATCGCCGCCACCGCGCGCCCCATCGCGCTTTCGATAAGCCCTGAACTCATGTGGTACAGCTTCGTGCTGAATGATCGCGCCATCACCCGCATCGCGCCGGGCACGCGTGCACGCGGGCACGCGGGCACGCGGGCACGCGGGCACACTGCACGATCTCATTCGTCAACCATGACGGTGCGAAAGAGGTATTCCGCTGTGGCACGGTGGCCGCCTTCGGAGACGGATCGTCGACAAGAGGGTTGATCCGCATCATCCGGTTTGATTGAACCTGTCCGCGCCAGACTTTCTGAGATCGCCGAGCTTGAGCGAAATGCCCTGATGCTTTACACAGCGCTGGCATGCAATCGCACACCCAGGGCCCGGGTTACCTTCAGGATGGTGGCGAAATCGGGGCTGCGCTCGCCCGACAGTGCGCGGTACAGACTCTCGCGCGACAAACCCGCCGCACGCGCAACCTTGCTCATCCCCTGAGCGCGGGCGATATCGCCGAGCGCCTTGGCGATGAAGGCAGAATCGCCGTCGCTTTCTTCGATGCAGGCGTCGAGATAAGCCGCCATTTCCTCCGGCGTCCGAAGATGCTCGGCCACATCAAATGATTTGAGTTCGACTTTTCTCTTGATGGCCATGATGGGACAGCTCCGGTACTTCGGTATTGAGTCGTTTCGTCGACAGCCAGTTCCACGCTCACAGGGCACGCGCAATCTCCCTGGCCTTCTCGATATCGCGCCGCTGCGAACCCTTGTCGCCTCCAACCAAGAGAATCACCAACTGCCTGCCGCGCTGGGTGTAGTAAACGCGGCAACCCGGTCCTGCATCGATACGCAATTCAGAAACGCCATCCGCCAGATAGCGGTGATCACCGGGATGGCCTTCAGCGAGCCGACCGATACGGGCCAGGATGCGAGCGCGTGCGGTTACGTCCTTGAGAGCGTCAATCCATGTCGCGAACTGACGGGTACGCTGGATCTTCATGGAGGACTGTAGCCTACTGGCTACATTCTTTCAACTATCGGGAATGCACGCATGGAGCTGTGCTCGGCCTCCCGTCTGGCACTCCCTCCCTCGCAGCCGACGCCCCGTCTTTTCAGATTGGAAAGTGGAATCGGGTGCGCTTTCAGCAGCTCATTGTTCACTCGTACCCGATCCGCGCTCACAAAATGCTGTGCTAGATTCAAGAGTGTGACATTGGCGCGCGAGATGCTTTCATGAATGCATGGGTCGAGAAATGCGCTTCTTCATCAGAACGTGGACTTCGGCGCCACCTCTGGATAGCAGTGCGTCGTCGCCTCGCGATCGCTGTTCCGGCGCTTGTGCTGGCAGCATGTACGAGCGCCGCGCCGCCGACCCCATCAGATCATCTGAATCAAAAACGGCCCGTCGAATCAGGGAGTGAAACTGGTATGGAGCGGTTCAAGAACGATATCGAGCGTTTGACCAAGTTGCGTTTTGATGATGTCGACGCATTGAATGAACAGCTCCACACGCACCTGGGAGAGCCAACTCGACAAGGCTTGAGGGACGAGCGGACCGCAGAACGCGGCATGCTGGGCGGACTTGGTATCCAGAACATCACGCTGAGAAGTCCTGCCGACGATCCTACGCACGCGACCTTGATCTTTGAGGTCGCACCACCGAGCATCGCGCTCGAGGAAATCATCTGGGAGGAATCCGCCATGTATCCACCCCACCCGGATGCGCCTGATTCCCGCCCTTACTGGTCTGCTCAGGTGAACAGTGCCAAGGTTGTACTCGGGCTCTCCCTTGACCACAAGACGCTGACCTACGTATCGATCAGTCAGCGCTGATCCCTGTCATTGCGAAAGAGCCGCACCATGGAGCCTACTGAAGAATCTGCACTGTCACAGCCGCAGGAGAGTGGCCGACCAGGGGCAACACGTCGTCCGGCTTCGCCTTTGGTTGATCCCTCGCTGGCACCGCTTCTGACCAAATCCCCAACACTTCGAGCGGGTCTTGCACAGGCTGATCACGACAACCTGGGTGTCGAATGGGGGCCAGCCGGTGGCGGCACCTATCTTATTCCCGGTGTGAAGATCGTCATTGACGAGAACGCCATCGGGCAGGGCCCCAGAATCGCACGTTCTCTTTCTCATGAAGTTGGGCATCATCTCTTCACCGAGCAACCAGATCGGACGTCCAAGCAATCCTATGTAAACACCCTGCTACGCGGAGAAGCCGCTGCGACGCTCAGTAATGTCCAGGTCCAGCGTGAACTCATTGCGGCCGGTGGACCGGACATTGGCGTGTCGGGTACGGGTAATCGACCGCAACAGTATGGAGCCATTGCCGTTGAACTCCAGGCCGGGCGGATCAATCGAAACCAGGCGCTTGGACAGATCGCTGAGGTGTTCAAAACGGAGGCTCCTTCTGTGGGTCCTCATGCGACATACGAGCTTTACTATGGCGCGCACTATGATCAGCACATAGCACCCACGCAGCGTCGACGTAGGCCCGAGCCAGAATTTGACGCCGAGCGCACTTCGGCTGGGGAGAGAGTCGCCGTGGTCGCCGACGACTCACTCTCAGTGCAGCGAACAGCTTCCTCTGTAGCTGAACTCGGCAACGCTGACCGCTCTCTCTACATGCAGATAAGAGCGGGTGTGGAACGCCTGGACGCCGAGAGCGGGAAGCAGTGGGATGAGTCGAGCCAGCGCATGTCCGCGAGTCTGTTGGTGCTCGCGAAGGAGCAAGGGTTTTCAAGAGTTGACCACGTTGTACTGAACAACCCGACAGAGTCCCTTGCACGTGGCGAGAAAGTATTCATCGTCGAGGGAGCGATGGACGATCCTGCCCAACGCCGCGGAGCCATGAATACGATGGACGCGCTTCGCTCGCCCGAAGCAGAGTCCCTTCATCGCGCTGAAGCGTTGGCCGCAAATCTTGAACAGCCACCAGCGCAGCAGGTTCATGCGCAGGATGGAACATCATTCTCAAGGTAGGGCTGTCGAGACAGCGGATCTTCCGTCCTTCGAACCGCCGGGCGAGTGCCTGGAGCAGCGCAAAGAGACGCCGACTCATAGGGGATGGTGCCGCTTATCCGAATCGAACGGATGACCTACTGTTTACAAGACAGTTGCTCTACCAACTGAGCTAAAGCGGCATGGGTGCATCACCGGCGGCAGCGCCGCGGTCCGGGGATTCTAGCGCAACCTTGCGCATTCCAGCGACCGGCTCTGTGCCGCGCCGCTGCGCTGCTGGGCCTGGGCCGGCTGCGTGCCCGCCGCCAGCTGCCCCTCCAGCCACCACTGGCCGGCGTCGCCGCTGGCCACCAGGCGCGGCTGGAAGCCGGCAGCCTGCACGGCAGCCATGCGCCGCTCGGCGCCTTCGCGGTTGCGGTACTGGCCCAGCGCCACGGCGTTGATGTCCTCGCCCTGGCTGATGATGTAGTAGTCGCTCAGGCCGGCGGCGACGATGCGCTTGACCGTGGCCTGGGCCTCTTCGCGGTTGGCGCCGGCCGGCAGCATCACCCGGTAGCGGGCGCTGCCGCTGGCGGCAGGCTGTTCGCGCAGGCGTACCTGACTGATGACGTTGCCGGCCTTGCCCTGCGCGCTGGTGGCGGCGGCGCGGTCAGCAAACGGCCCCAGTGCGACACAGCGCGGCGGCTCGGCGGCGGCAGGCGGGGGCGCGGGCTTTTCCGGCGCCAGGGTCGGGGTCGGGGTCGGGGTCGGCGCGGGCGGCGTCACCGGCTTGGCAGCTGCGGCAACCGACGTGGCCTCAGGCTTGGCCGGCACGGCCGGCGCAGGCGTCGCTGCCACAGCGGTCTTCTCGGCCGGTTCCCGTTCTATCAGCGGCGCGGTCGGCGCGGCGGCCGTGGCTTCGGCAGCGGCGGTGGCATCCACGCCACCGGGCACCCAGCGCAGCTCGGCCACGCCGGGCGCTTGCGGCGGCGGCGCAGGCTTCTGCGGCGCATCGCGCAGCAGCCACCAGCAGGCGACGCCAAGATTGAGGATGGCCAGTACGACGATCAGGGCACGGGTCAGCATGCGCGGATACTAGCCTGCGGGCTGGTGCACCGCCCAGCGGGCGAGGCCATCCAGCACCAGCGACGGGTGGTAGTCGGCGCCGGGCAGCAGCGGCATCAGCGCCGGTGCGCCGCCGCCGTGCACCAGCAGCGACGGTGCCACGCCCAGCAGCGCGTCCGCCTGCTGTGCGCTGCGTTCGATCAGCGCCACGGCCGCACCATCGCAGCCGGAGGCCAGCGCGTCGGCGGTGTCGTTGGCGAATTCGCTGTAATCACCGCCCGTGGCCGGCAGCTGCACCGCGCGGGCATGCAGTGCTTCGCGCATGGTGGTGGGCGATGCGGAAATGCGGCCACCGTGGTGCTGGCCGTCGGCGTCGAGCAGATCAATCGTCAGTGCGGTGCCCACGCCCACCACCAGCACCGGGCGCTGCGCCTTGGCCGCGGCCAGCAGGGCCAGGAAGCGATCGACACCGAACTTTTCCGGCTTGGCATAGGCAATGCGCACGCCGGCGCATTCGGCGCTGGTGCGCACCACGTGCACGTGTTCAAAGCGGCGCTGCAGCTGGTCCAGCATGGCGCTGGTCAGCGACGGCGCGGCCACGCTGGCCACGAACGCGGTGCGGCCGCTGGGCAGGCTGTGCGGCGGCTGCCCGGCCATGCCTTCGGCGCCATGCGCCCAGGCCTGCACGTCGCCTGCACGGTCACCCTGCAACGGCGCGAACTTGAAGCGCGAGTTGCCGAGGTCGAACAACCAATCGCTCATGCCGCCCTCACGCTGACTTCGCCGGCGTGCAGCAGGCGCTCCTGGCCATCGATGCGCACGCGCAGTGCGCCGTCATCGGCCAGGCCGAGCGCGGTACCGTGCTGCCACTGTCCTTCCAGCTCCACGCGTACTTCGCGGCCGGCCAGCATGTCGAAGGCGGCGTAGCGTGGCAGGAAGGGCGCCAGCCCTTCGCGGTCGAATTCTTCCAGTGCCGGCAGCAGGCGCGCGAGTACGGCGGCGACCACGACGTTGCGATCCACCGGCTTGCCGGCCAACGTGTCCAGATCCACCCATGGCTGGGTGATCTGCTCGGCAAACGACGGCGGCATGTGCGTGTTGATGCCGATGCCGACCACCGCCCGCGCCGGGCCGGCGTATTCGCCACCGCCCTCGGCCAGCAGGCCGACCAGCTTGCGACGGCCATCAACGATCAGGTCATTCGGCCACTTCAGCTGTGCCTGGGTGTAGCCCAGGTCGTGCATCGCCTCGGCCACGGCGATGCCGGCCACCAGGCTCAGCCCGGCCAGGCGACCCAGGCCACCGGAGTACAGGCGCAGCACCGACAGATAGACGTGCGCTGCCAGTGGCGAGGCCCAGGTGCGGCCGCGGCGACCCCGGCCACCGGTCTGGCGTTCAGCCAGCAGAACGCTCACCCCGCGCTGGGGCGCGCTGCAACGCAGCAATTCGGCGTTGGTCGAGTCCACTGTCCAGGCCACCTGCAGGTCATGCAGCAGGGCCTGCGCGTCGGCGGGGAGGCCGGCGCGGATCGTGGCCGGGTCCAGCAGATCGACCGGCCGGGTCAGGCCATAGCCCTCGCCAGCACGGCCCTCGATGTCTACACCGGCGGCTCTAAGTCCTTGAATACGCTTCCAAATGGCCGCCCGGGTCTGGCCCAGCTCACGGGCCAGGGCGTCGCCGGAGAGGCGACCGGCAGCGAGTTTGGCCAGCAATTGGCGGTCGTCCACGGCAGCTTCCACGAAGTCAGGAAGGAATTATGCGGGAAAGCCGCCAACGACGCCCGCCACGCTGGGTTCCGCGAGGGCTTCCAACGGGGCGCCGGGTTCGGGCTAGAATCGGGAACTCACCTTCCCTTAACGTGGATGTCGTCAATGCGCCGTTATGCCCATTGCCTGATCCTGCTGACGATGCCCTTCGCGGCGTCTGCGACGGCAGCGCTGGACGACAGCCGCGGGGCCTGCGTGTCCTCCAACGGCGATGCCGCCTCGCAGCGCGCACCGACCGCGACCGCTTCGGCCGCCACCACCAAGCCGGCGCCGGTCCGCCCGGCGGCCAACACCAGCACGGGCGGCGGTGGCAGCGACGACGACGTGCTGCAGCGCATCCGTGCCCCGAAGTGGCACAGCTACCTGCCGGGAATGTTCCGCTGATCAAGTCGTTGCTGCAGTGGCTGCGGCCTGCACCGCGGCCGATCGACGATGCACTGTGGGATGAGGCCTGCCGCCGCGCGGCCTGGCTGCACGGCCTGGACGACGAACGCCGCGCACGCCTGCGCGTGCTGGCCACCCGCTTCCTGCACGAGAAGACCATTACCCCGATCGGCGATCTGCAGCTGCACGCCGGCGATGGCGTGCTGCTGGCCGCACTGTGCTGCCTGCCGCTGCTGGAATTCGGCGAAGTGGGGCTGGAAGGCTGGTCGCAGCTGGTGGTCTACCCCGATGCGTTCCGCGTGCACCGCAGCCACATGGATGCGGCCGGCGTGCTGCACGAATGGGATGACGAGCTGATCGGCGAGTCGTGGGACAGCGGCCCGTTGATCCTGTCCTGGGCCGACGTGCAGGCCGAGCTGGCCGCGCCGCACGAGGGCTACTGCGTGGCGGTGCACGAGATGGTGCACAAGCTGGATGCGCTGGATGGCGCGATGGACGGCACGCCACCGCTGCCGCGCGAATGGCAGCGCGAATGGGCGGGCATTTTCCAGCGCGCCTACGATGCGTTCTGTGCGCAGGTGGACGCGGGTGAGGAAACGCTGATCGACCCGTACGCGGCCGAGGCACCGGAGGAGTTCTTCGCGGTGGCCAGCGAGTACCACTTCTCGGCGCCGGATGTGCTGCAGCAGGCGTTGCCGGAGGTGGCGGAGCAGCTGCGGCGGTTGTATGGCGAGCCGCCGAAGATGGTGGGGTGATTCACGGGTCCGCCGGGCATGGCCCGGCGACGTGGATCACGGCCCCGGCGGCAGACGCACTTCGAAACGGGCCCCACCCAGTTCGCTGGAACGGCCTACGGCCAGTTCGCCGCGGTAATCCTTGATCAGGTCCTGCACGATCGACAGGCCGATGCCGTGGCCCTGCACGCGCTCGTCGCCACGCACGCCACGCTGCAGCACCTTGCCGATGTCGTCCGGGGCAATGCCCGGGCCATCGTCGTCCACGGCCAGCAGCAGGCCGGCGCGGCGCGCGTTCGGGGCGGGCAGCGGTTGCGCGGTCAGCAACACGCGGCGGTTGGCCCACTTGAAGGCGTTCTCCAGCAGGTTGCCAAGCAGTTCCTGCAGGTCACCCGGTTCACCGTGGAAGCGCGCGGCAGGGTCGATGTCGAACTCGCACAGCACGCCCTTGGAGGCGTAGACCTTTTCCAGGCCACGCACGATTTCCTCGGCGTTGGACTCGATCGGCAGCGGTGCGGAGAACAGCTTGTGGCCCGATGACGCAGCACGTGCCAGCTGGTACGAAACCAGGTTGTTCATGCGCTGCAGCTGCACGTCCAGTTCCTCGCGCAGCGCGCCATCGCCGGCACCGCTGTCCATCTGCGTGCGCAGCACCGCAATGGGGGTCTTCAGGCTATGCGCGAGGTCGGCCAGGGTGTTGCGCTGGCGCTCGAGGTTCTCGCGCTCGCTTTCAATGAAGGCGTTGATGCTGTCGGTCAGCGGCTCCAGCTCGCGCGGGTGGCGCTCGCTCATGCGCTCGGTCTCGCCGCGCTGCACCTTGGTCAGCTCGGTGATCACCCGCCGCAGCGGGCGCAGGCTCCACTGCAGGATGACGGTCTGCAGCAGCAGCAGGATCAGGCCGATGCCGCCCAGGTAGAACCAGACACGGCCACGGAACACCCGCAGCTGCGCGCCCAGTGCGCGCGAGTCTTCCATCACGTAGATGGTGTACGGGAATTCGGTGGCCGGGTCGGCGTCGGCGTCCCACACCAGGCCCAGGCCATAGCGGTACACCGAGCCTTGGCTGCCGTCGATCTGGATCATCGGCAGCGGGCCTTCGAACACTTCCTGGCGCGGCGCCAGCAGGCCGCCGCCGACGGTGGGCAGCATCGGGCCTTCGGCGGACATCGAATTGCCCTTGCCGTGCGGCATCACCACCTGCAGGTACAGGCCGCTGCCGGGCACGTCGAAGCGCGAGTCCGGCGGCTGCTCGCGGATGTACAGCGAGCGGTCGCGGGTGAAGTCGATGCCGGCCGCGTAGGCGGTGGCGTAGTTCTTCAGGCGCTCGCGCAGGTTCGCCTTGGCCGTATCGGCAAAGGCGGCGTCAAGCGCGTAACCGGCCAGCGCCAGGAACGCGACCAGGCCCACGGACGCGGCAAGCATCTGGCGCGCCTGCAGGGAGCGCGGCCGCCAGCGTCGGAAGAACCACAGACGGCCGGACATCATGGTCTCGCCAGGCGGAGCCGGCTCAGCCCTCGTTGCGCGGGATCGCGAAACGGTAGCCGCGACCGCGCACGGTCTCGATCGGCTTCAGTTCGCCATCCGGGTCCAGCTTCTTGCGCAGGCGGCCGATGAACACTTCCAGCACGTTCGAGTCGCGGTCGAAGTCCTGCTGGTAGATGTGTTCGGTGAGGTCGGCCTTGGAGACCAGTTCACCGGCATGCATCATCAGGTACTCCAGCACCTTGTACTCGTAGCTGGTGAGGTCGACATTGCTGCCGGCCACGCTGACCGTCTGCGCTGCCAGGTCCAGGGCGACCGGGCCGCATTCCAGGGTTGGCTTGCTCCAGCCGGCTGCGCGGCGCAGCAGCGCGTTGACGCGGGCCAGCAGCTCTTCGACGTGGAACGGCTTGACCAGGTAATCGTCGGCGCCCTGCTTCAGGCCCTCGACCTTGTCCTGCCAGCTCGAACGCGCGGTCAGGATCAGCACCGGAAACTTCTTGCCTTCGTCACGCAGGGCCTTGATCAGCTCCATGCCCGACATCTTGGGCAGGCCGAGGTCGATGATGCCGACATCGAACGGAACTTCGCGCCCCATGTAGAGGCCTTCCTCGCCGTCCTGCGCAGCATCGACGGCAAAGCCTTCGCGCTTGAGCCGGGCTGCCAGGGTCTCACGCAGCGGGGCTTCGTCTTCGACCAGAAGGATACGCATGAACTCTCCCTAGTGTCCTGGGTGTGGCCCGGAGGCCTGTGGGGTACGGGTTGATAGCGACAACTATCCCTGTTCAGGGGTTATCGCCGCGTAGTGATGACATATCCGACCGCGGCGTGCGCGGCTGTGAACGCGACGGGGCGGGGTCGTCCATGTAGCGGACACGGCCCCGGTCGTCCATGTACTTCACCCGGTTGATGTCACGACCATCGAACGGCACGCGCTCGGCGCCGAGGATGTGGCCGCCGGTGGTGCGCTGCACGCGGCGCACGGCATCGGACAGCGAACGCTCGTCGCCACGGTTGCCACGCTCGCCCCGCTCCATCATCTCCGCCCGCCCCTGGTCGCCGCGCGGCGGCTGCTGCGCCAGCGCCGAAGACAGCGGCACAGCCGACAGCACCACGCAGGTGGCGAAGGCAATGCGGCGATGGAAGGGAGCGGAAGACATCGATGCGATCCTAGCCGAGCTCGGCGATTCGTTCAAAAGCCGTAAATCCGGGAGCCGGGTTCGGGACCCGGCGCTTTACAATTCCTTTGCAAATTCTTGGTTTGGGGCAGTGAATCCGGTCTGAACTTTTCCGGCCCCGCCCCTGCGTTGTTCAGCTAAGTGAACATTCGGGACGAATCGGCGCCCCTTGTCAAGCCAGGAGTGTGACCGCGCTCACGCCGCGGCACGATCCGCGTCGCGTTCGGTGACGGCCAGCGCCTGCTCGACCAGGGTCCAATCGGCGCCAGGGCGGTGTGCGCCCTCGCTCAGCACCTGGCGGAACGCGCGGCCACCGGGTTGGCCGTGGAACAGGCCGAGCAGGTGGCGGGTGATGTGCTTCAGCGCCAGGCCTTCGCCCAACCGTGCTTCCACATAGGGGCGCAGCGCGCGCAGCAGATCGCCACGGGCCTGCAGCGGGGCGCCGGTGTGCAGCGCCTCCAGCTGATGCAGCAGGTAAGGGTCGTGGTAAGCCGCGCGGCCCAGCATCACGCCGTCGACGTGCGCGGCCTGCGCCTGCACCGCCTCGATGCTGGCCAGGCCGCCGTTGATCACCACCGGCAGTGCCGGGCGCTCCTGCTTGAGGCGGTAGGCCCAGTCGTACTTCAGCGGCGGAACCTCGCGGTTCTCCTTCGGCGACAGGCCCTTGAGCCAGGCATTGCGCGCATGCACCACCACCATGCTGGCACCGGCGGCGACCTGGTGGTCGACGAAGGCGGCGAACACGTCGTAGTCGTTGTCTTCGTCCACGCCCAGGCGGCATTTCACCGTCACCGGGATGTCGACCGCATCGACCATGGCCGCCACGCACTCGGCCACCAGCACCGGCTCACGCATCAGGCAGGCGCCGAAACGCCCGGCCTGCACGCGGTCGGACGGGCAGCCGCAGTTGAGGTTGACCTCGTCGTAACCCCACTCGGCGACGATGCGCGCAGCCTGCGCCAGCAAGGCCGGATCGCTGCCGCCCAGCTGCAGCGCCAGCGGTTGTTCGCTGCGGTCGAAGCCGAGCAGGCGCTCGCGATCGCCGTGGATGACCGCGTTGGCGTGCACCATTTCCGTGTACAGGCGTGCGCCCGGCGCCAGCACGCGATGGAACACGCGGCAATGGCGATCGGTCCAGTCCATCATCGGGGCAACGGACAGGCGCAGGGAATCGGCGTAACGGGCGGTGGCGGACGTCATCGGGGTGTTGATCGTGGAAACTGGCATTGCCAGTGAGATCAATAGTTTACACCGGGTGGCTGAATGGCGGCGGGTGGCGCCGGGATACCGCTTCGGCGCCCCGGCCCGAGGGCCGTCCGCACGCCGGGCGGCGCCCACCCGCAATGACGGGCAACCGGTCACAGTTGTCGCGATTCGTTGACGACGACGAAATATTGACGCCGTTATAGTCCAGCGCTCGCAATGGATTGGACGTGTGGAGCAGATGATGCAGCACAAGCGTTTGAGCAGGACCCTGGCCACCGCGCTGGCCGTCGCCACCCTGGCCATCGGCACGGCAACCGCAGCACCGGCGGCCACCGGGCTGAGCCCGACCTTCACCACCTGCCGTGACAAGGCGCAGGGTGCGGTCGAGCAGGCCGCCTGCCTGACCTCGGAAAGCGCGCGCCAGGACCAGCGCCTGAACCAGGCCTACCGCCAGTTGCAGGCAAAGCTGAGTGGCGCGAAGAAGACCAAGCTGGTGAATGCCCAGCGTGCGTGGCTGCAGTCGCGCAGCCGCGATGGTGAACTGGATACCGCGCTCTACGACGATTCGCAGCCCGGCAACCTGCAGGGCGAGCTGAACGATGTGATGCGCCTGAGCGCGCGCGCCGACCAGCTGCAGAAGTATCTCCAGCTGCTGGACTGACCCATGAGGGGCAGACCCTCTGACTGCACAAGGATGTAAGACATGCCAACCAACATCGATACCCACGATCTCGATGCCACCTCCGGCGCCGTGTATTTCGCCGTCGGCCGTGGCACCGAAGGTGGCCCCGCCTCCTACCATCTGGCCATCGCCGGCATCACCCAGGGCGTGACCGAACCGCACTGGGGCACGGTGAACAAAGTCGCGCAGAACAGCGGTTACAGCCTGGGCGCGATCCAGGTCGACTTCGGCCAGCGTGGCGAATGGGCACTGGGCGCCATCGACGGCCGCGCACTGAAGGCGGGTGAGACGACCTATGTCGACGCCGTGATCGATCAGGCCAGCAGCTATGCCAAGGCGCACAACCTGCCCTTCACCCAGGACCACGCCGACCTGCGCCGCGACCTGCTCAGCCACGGCAATGGCCTGAGCGGGCGCAGCTCGATCCAGTTCATCGATACCAGCACACGCGACAGCATCAACGCCTGGGCCGGTTCGGCCGAGGGCAAGCAGTGGATCCACGCCAACATCGACTACCCGCAGGTGCGCAACGCCACCCGGATCGGCATGACGATGGTGGACGCGCACGGCAGCGGCATCGCCGAGGAAAACCGCTTCGAAGCGATCAGCCTGATCGCCAAGACCGCCAACCAGTTGCCCAGCCAGCTGCCCAAGCTGCAGAAGGTGCTGGAAGAAGGCGGTGACTACGAGGCGCTGCGCGCCAAGGCCGGGCAGATCCGCGAAACCTACCAGTACTTCGATGCGCCCAAGGCCGGCGACATCGCCGTGCGCTATGAGGACGCGTATGCCAACAACAAGGACGCAATGGACCGCGCCCATGCCAAGGTCAGCAGCCGCGACTACTCGCCTGCCGGTGAGCACAACGACGCCGATATCCAGGTGGCGCTGGGCCAGATCGGCGCACCGCGCCAGCAGGCCGGTTCGCAGACGTTGAAGGAAGGGTCCAGCGGCCGTGACGTGCTGAAGCTGGAAAGCAACCTGGTCACGCTGGGCCATGCCAGTGCTGACGGCCAGCAGACGCTGAATCCGGACCGGCGCTTCGATGCCACTACCCGCAAGGCGGTGGAAGACTTCCAGCGCGCACACAATCTGGACCCGGTGGACGGCAAGGCCGGCCCGGCCACGCTGGCCGCGATCGACCGCGACGCGCGCGAACTGCAGGGCAACCTGGCCGCGCTGGGGCTGACCGATGCCAAGGGCCAGGCCATCGGCAGCGACGGCTATCTGGGCGGCGGCAGCCGCCACGCGATCAACACCTTCCAGCAGCAGCATGGCCTGCCTGCGACTGGCATCGCCGATGCGGAAACCCGCCAGGCGCTGGCCAATGAAGTGCGGCAGCGTGCGCAGGGACAGGGCAACACCCCGGAACAGCAGGCAGCGGCCGAGCCAGCGCGCGAGACGGTGTACCCGATGTCCGACCCGCGCAGCCCACAGAACTGGCTGTACACCGAAACCCTGGTGCAGGTGAAGTTCGCCGAGGAAGCGCGTGGCCTGCCCTCCGGCGAGCACAGCGAGAAGCTGGCCGCTGCGCTTACCGTGGAAGCTGCGCGCGCCGGCCTGTACCGGGTTGATCGCGTTGAGCTGAACCAGGATGGCTCGATGGCGCGCGCGGTGCAGGCCAATGCACTGCACGACGAAAGCGCGTTGAACCGCAATACCGCGCCGGTATCAACCGCTGACGCGATGCGCCAGAGCGTGCAGGAGAACAGCGAGCGGGCGTTGCAGGTGAGCGATCAGCAGCGCGAGCAGCAGAAGATCGACCAGCAGACCCAGCAGCACGGGCCGCGGGCCATGATGGCGTGAGGGATGCAGGCCCACGGGCCTGCTGTCGTCATTCGCGCGCTCCCACTGGTCCGCCTGAGGCAGACCAGTGGGGTCGAGCACGGTGCGTCGATGATCGTCGCGGATGCCAATTGAACCATGTATCCTTATGGATACTGTGGATGAATGGCGATTCTCCAGGCAACAGAAACATTCACGCGATGGCTGCGCGGACTCAACGACAGCAGGGCCCGCGGCGTGATCGTGGAGCGCCTGCAGCGCGTCGCCCGCGGTCTCGAGGAAGATGTTCGATCAGTGGGTCATGGCGTGAGCGAACTGCGAATCAACCATGGGCCGGGATATCGCGTGTATTTCACGCGTCGCGGGAGATCCATCGTCGTGCTCCTGCACGGTGGCGACAAGTCGAGCCAGCGTCGCGATATCGAAAAAGCGGTCAGGCTCGCGGAGCTGCTGTAGCCACCATTTGATTCCATGCCGTTCCCAGGACTCTCCCCATGAGCAAGCTGAAGACGATTCCCTTCGACCCCGCCGACTATCTGGCTGATGACGTCGCAATCGCCACCTATCTGAGCGAGGCGTTGGCAGCAGGTGATGCGGGCCACTTCCAGGAGGCGCTCGGAACAGTGGCGCGCGCCCGCGGCATGGGCGGCGTTGCCGAGGTGTCCGGTCTTGGACGCGAGAGCCTGTACAAGGCGCTGCGCCCCGGAGCACACCCACGCTTCGATACCGTGCAACGTGTGCTGTCAGCGCTTGGGGTGCACCTGATCGTGCAGGCCGGCAAGGCCTGACCGCGACCGCTTCATTCGCCGGGCGTGGCCCGGCGCTACCCGGGCCAGGTGACCGCTTCAGTGCCCGCCGCCGCGCGCTTCCACCTGCTCGATCAATGTCTGGCAGGCCGCATTGAGGCCCACCACCGTCACCTCCGCACCATGCGCGGCCAGCTTTTCCTGCGCGCGTTCCAAGGCGGCCACGGCAGTCAGGTCCCACAGGTGGTCATCATCGATTCGAGCGGGCCGACCACGGCCAGCGTGGCCGACACCGGCAACAGGATGCGCAGCGTTTCCCAGGATGCCGGCGATGAAGGCAATGGAGAACGCGGGTTGACGCCGGCGATGAGCGAGAGGGCGATAGCCTCGGGAATCAGCGGCAGGACGACGACGATGCCGGGCAGCAGAAGGCAGCGGAGCATGGCGCCGCTCTACAATCGGGTCATGCCTACCGATCGCCCGCAGTTCTTCGACCCCGCCACCGAACAGGGCGTGCTGCGCCTGTCGATCGCCGCTTCGCTGCTGCTGGCCGCGGCGGCGGTGGTGTTCGGCCTGCTCGCCAATTCGTCATTGATCATCTTCGACGGCATCTACGGCCTGATCGACGTGGTGATGACCTGGCTGTCGCTGCTGGTGGCACGGCTGATCGCGCTGTCCACACAGACCGACGCCCTGCAATCGCGGCTCAACCAGCGCTTCACCATGGGCTTCTGGCACCTGGAACCGATCGTGCTGGGGGTCAGCGGCACGCTGATGATCGGTGCGGCACTGTATGCCCTGGTCAATGCGGTGGATGCACTGATGTCCGGGGGCCGCCACATTGCGCTGGGCCCGGCCATCGCCTTTGCCGGGCTGTCGATCGTGGGCGAAGGCGCACTGGCGTGGTTCATCCTGCGCGCCAACCGCCGCATCGGCTCGGAGTTCATCGCGCTGGATGCAAAGAACTGGGTGATCGCGGCCAGCATGTCGGCCTGCTACCTGCTGGCCTTCCTCGGCGGCGTGCTGGTGCAGGGCACCTCGTGGGCCTGGGTCGGGCCGTACATCGACCCGGCCATCCTCGCCTTCGTCTGCGTGCTGGTGATGATCGCCCCGCTCGGCACCGTACGCCGGGCGCTGGCCGGCATCCTGCTGGTGACGCCGCCGGAACTGCAGGCCCACGTGGATGCGGTGGCGCGCGGCATCGTCGCCAGGCATGGCTTCGTCGAGCACCGCAGCTACGTGGCGCAGGTGGGGCGTGGCGAGCAGATCGAGTTGTTCTTCGTGGTGCGCGAGGACGACCCGCCGCGGCCGCTGGTGGAATGGGACCAGCTGCGTGATGAGATCGGCGATGCACTGGGCGAGGCTTCGCCGGACCGCTGGCTGACCATCATGTTCACCACCGACCGCGAATGGACGATCTAGGCCCGCAGGACGATCAATCAAGTTTTTCGTACGCATTGCAACCCAACGTACGCGGAAACCGGGCAAAGTAGGCTCCAACGCAACACCCACCCACCGACCAGGAGCATCCCGATGTCCATCGAAAAGGTTCTGTACACCGCCCAGGCCACCTCCACCGGCGGCCGTGAAGGCCGTTCCGTGTCCTCCGACAACGTGCTGGACATCCAGCTGTCGACCCCGCGCGAGCTGGGCGGCGCCGGCGGCCCGGGCACCAACCCGGAGCAGCTGTTCGCCGCGGGCTACTCGGCCTGCTTCCTGGGCGCGCTGAAGTTCGTGGCCGGCCAGGCCAAGGTCGCGCTGCCGGCCGACACCACCGTCACCGGCAAGGTCGGCATCGGCCAGATCCCGACCGGCTTCGGCATCGAAGCCGAGCTGACCATCAACGTGCCGGGCGTGCCGCGCGAGCAGGTGGAAGAACTGGTGCAGAAGGCGCACATCGTCTGCCCGTACTCCAATGCCACCCGCGGCAACATCGACGTGACGTTGATCGTTGCCTGATGCAACGCGGGGTCGGCCGGGGTCGGATCCCTTTGCCAACGGCAAAGGGCTCTGACCCCAGCACAGGATCTCAGGGGTCAGAGCCTTTTCGCGTTGCGAAAGGGATCCGACCCAAAAAAAAAATGGGCGGATGCCGGTCGAAACCGGGCATCCGCCCATCCCACCTCGGGTGGGCCCCGGCACGCGACCGGGGACGCATTCGCTTGCGTAGCGCCGAGCCCATGCTCTGCTGATCCGTCCGACGCTGAGACATCCGGCGGAAAAGCAGCCGAGCATGGGCTCGGCTCTACAGAATCCGGGGGGCGCCATCCATACGGAGGAAAGGCGCGCCGCAGACCGGTTACTTCTCGCTCGTGATGAGCTGCACGACGCTGGAGAAATCCAGCTTGCCGCGGCCGGCCTGGTGGTTCATCGAGTACAGGTTGCGGGCCACTTCGCCCAGCGGAATCGAGGCGCCGACACTCATCGCCGCTTCCACCGCCAGACCCATGTCCTTCAGCATCAGGTCACTGCCGAAACCGCCGCTGTAGCCGCGCGAGGCCGGCGCATTCTCCAGCACGCCCGGCCACGGGTTGCACACTTCGGTGGCCCAGCTGCGGCCCGTGCTGACCGCCATCATCTGCGACAGCACCTTCGGGTCCAGCCCGTGCGCCACGCCGAGCGCAATGGCTTCACCGGTCACCGCCATGATCACGCCCAGTGCCATGTTGTTGCACAGCTTGGCGACCTGACCGGCGCCGCTGGCGCCCACGTGGAAGATGTTCTTGCCCATCGCCTGCAGCACCGGGCGCGCGCGTTCCAGCGCGTCCTCTTCACCACCGACGATGAAGGTCAATGTGCCGGCCTGGGCACCGGCGGTACCGCCGGACACCGGCGCGTCGATCATCTGCAGGCCGCGCGCGGCGGCGGCTTCAGAAACCTTGCGTGCGCTGGCCGGGGCGATGGTGCTGCAGTCGATGACCAGTGCACCGGCGGGAATCGCGGCGAGAATGCCGTCGTCGCCCAGGTACACGCCTTCGACGTGGCGGCTGGCCGGCAGCATCGAGATCACCACTTCGGCATCGGCCAGGGTTTCGCGTGCCGACGCGGCCGCGCTGGCACCGGCGTCGACGGCGGCCTGCACTGCGGCCGGGACCAGATCGAACACGCGCACGGTGTGGCCGTTCTTGACCAGATTGGCGGCCATCGGGCCACCCATGTTGCCCAACCCAATGAATGCAATGCGGCTCATGCCAGGCTCCTTTCAGCGACGGGGGTGCCCAGGTCGGCCAGCGGATGCGCGGCATCGGCCCAGGGCGAAGCGAAGAACGTATCGGCCCACGCGGTGTCGGCCTCGGCCAGGCTGGCCGGGTTCCACTGCGGGTTGCGGTCCTTGTCGATCAGCAGCGCGCGGATGCCTTCGGCGAAATCGCCGTGGGCGGCGCAATGCAGCGCGGTGATGTACTCCAGACGATAGACACTGGCCAGATCCTGGCCGGCGCTGCGGCGCTGCAGTTCAAAGGCCAGCCGCGCCGAGCCCGGCGCACCAGCAGCGAGGGTCTTCTGTGCCGCCTGCAGCCAGGCATCGTCGGTCTGCAGGCCACTGATGCGATCGATGATGGCGGCAAGGTCATCGCCCTCGCACAGCCCGTCGACCTGCGCGGCATTGGCCAGCAGCGGACCGGTGGCGGCATCGCTGGCGTGAGACTGCAGCAGATGGCTGAGGCGTTCGTGGTTGTGTGCGGCATCGCCCGACCAGGCCACCTGCAGCAGCGCATCGAACACTGCGCTGCGGCGTTCTTCAGCCACGTGCACATCGGCCAGGCCGGCATAGATGGCATCACCCGGGTTGAGCAGGGCGCCGGTCAGGGCCAGGAACAGGCCGCCCTTGCCGGGCACGCGCGGCAGCAGCCAGCTGCCACCGACATCGGGGAACAGGCCGACGGTGATTTCCGGGAAGGCCAGCTTGGAGCGCTCGCTGACCACGCGATGGCTGGCGCCGGACATCAGGCCGATGCCGCCGCCCATCACGATGCCGTGGCCCCAGCACAGGATCGGCTTGGCGTAGGTGTGGATGAGGTAATCGACGCGGTATTCGACGTCGAAGAACTCGGCCGCGTAGTCGTTCTCGCGGATGTCGCTGCGGCCGGCCTCGCGGAAGGCGACCATGCTCTGGTACAGGCTGTGCAGGTCGCCGCCGGCGCAGAACGCCTTTTCGCCAGCACCCTGCAGCACCACCATGGCGATGCCGCCGTCGTCGGCCCAGGCGTTCAACTGCTTCAGCAGCAGGTGCGCCATCGGCAGCGAGAAACCATTGAGCGTACGCGGCGCGTTGAGCGTGGCGATGCCGATGCGGGTGCCGTTGCCGGCCACGCGCTCTTCGAACAGCACCGGTGCGTCGTCGGCAGCGGTGTCGGTGCTCATGCGTTCTTCCACTGCGCGGTGCGCTTTTCCAGGAAGGCAGTCACGCCCTCGACCTGGTCGGCGGTGTCGAACAGGTCGACGAAGGCTTCGCGCTCGGCCACCAGCGCCGAGGCGTGGGTGCCGGTGCGGGTGGACTGCACCAGGGTCTTGCAGGCGGCGATGCTGGTCGGGCTCTGCTTGCCGGCCTTCTTCGCCCATTCCAGCGCCAGTGCCTTGGATTCGCCCTTGCCAACCTTTTCTTCGGCCAAGCCAATGCGCAGTGCGGTCTCGGCGTTGATGCGCTCGCCCAGCAGGATCATGCGCTTGGCCCATCCCTCGCCCACCAGGCGCGGCAGGTTCTGGGTGCCACCGGCGCACGGCAACAGGCCGACGGTGGCCTCCGGCAGCGCGACCTGGGCGTGGTCTTCGATGATGCGCAGGTCGCAGGCCAGCGCGCATTCCAGGCCACCGCCCATGGCGTAGCCGTTGATCGCGGCGATCGACACACCACGGAAACCGGACAGCGCTTCGAAGGCTTCACCGAAACGGCGCGCGGCTTCACGTGCAGCGGCCTTGTCACCGGAGGCGAACTGGTTGAGGTCGGCACCGGCAGAGAAGAACTTCTCACCGTCGCCGGTGATCACCAGCGCGTAGATGTCGCGGTCTGCGTTGAGCGCGCCGACCAGGTCGCGCAGCGCTGACAGGCTGTGCACGGTCCAGGTGTGCGCCGGCGGGTTGTGCAGGGTGACCACGGCGGTGTGGCCGTCGGCCTCGACCTTCAGGCCCACGTGCTCCTGGGTACGCCAATCCTTCATCGCAGTTCCTCTTCGGTGTTGAGCAGGTGACGGGCAACGATCACCCGCATGATCTCGTTGGTGCCTTCCAGGATCTGGTGCACGCGGCTGTCGCGCAGCAGGCGCTCGATCGGATATTCGCGGATGTAGCCGTAGCCACCGTGGATCTGCAGGGCTTCGTTGCAGATGTTGAAGCCGGCATCGGTGGCGAAACGCTTGGCCATCGCGCACCACACGTTGGCATCGGTGGCACCGGCATCGAGCTTGCGTGCAGCGGTATGCACCATCTGCCGCGCGGCCACCAGCTGCGTGACCATGTCGGCCAGCTTGAACTGCAGTGCCTGGAACTCGGCCAGCGCCTTGCCGAACTGGCGGCGCTCGCCCATGTAGCGACGTGCGGCATCCAGCGCGCCCTGCGCGGCACCCAGCGAGCAGGCGGCGATGTTGATGCGGCCGCCGTCCAGCCCCTTCATCGCCAGCTTGAAGCCGCCACCTTCCTCTCCCAGAAGGTGGCTAACCGGCACGCGGACGTTTTCGAAGGTGATGCCACGGGTGGGCTGGCTGTTCCAGCCCATCTTCTCTTCCTTGCGGCCGAAGCTGATGCCCGGCAGGTCCGACGGCACTGCAATGGCGCTGACGCCACCTGCACCGACACCGCCGGTACGCGCCATCACCACCAGCAGCTCGGTGGCACCAGCGCCGGAAATGAAGGCCTTGGAGCCGTTCAGCACGAAGTGATCACCATCGCGCACCGCCGTGGTCTTCAGCGAGGCCGCATCGGAACCGGCACCCGGCTCGGTCAGGCAGTACGAGGCCAGCTTGATGCCCGAGGACAGGTCGGTGCCCCACGCATCGCGCAGTGCCGGCTGGCCCCACTTGGACACCATCCACGAGGCCATGTTGTGGATGCTGATGTAGGCCGCGGTCGACGGATCGACGTTGGCGAGCTCCTCGATGACGACGGCGGCGTCCAGTCGGCTCAGGCCGCTGCCGCCCACTTCCGGGTCCATGTACAGACCGCAGAAGCCCAGTTCACCGGCCTTGGCGATCGCCTCGCGCGGAAAGATGCCCTCCGCATCCCATCGCGCGGCGTGCGGTGCCAGTTCGGCCTGTGCGAAGTCGCGCGCGGCCTCGCGGTACGCCTGCTGCGCTTCTTCCAGTTCCGTCGTCATCGAGTGGCTCATGGCTGCTCCTGCCGTTACTTCAGGCTGATCGTGGTGTTGACGCCGTGGCTGAGCGTCTCGTCATCGAACCAGCGCGCGGTGACCGTCTTGGTCTGGGTGTAGAACAGCACCACCTGCTTGCCGTACGGGCCCAGGTCGCCCAGCTTGGAGGCGCGCGAACCGGTGAACGAGAACAGCGGCACCGGCACCGGGATGGGCACGTTGATGCCGACCTGGCCGACGTCGATGTCTTCCTGGAACTTGCGGGCGGCCGCGCCGGACTGGGTGAACAGCGCGGTGCCGTTGCCGTTCGGGTTGCTGTTGACCATCGCGATGGCGTCTTCCAGCGTCTCTGCTTCGAGGATGACCAGCACCGGCCCGAAGATTTCTTCCTGGTAGATGCGCATGTCGGTGGTGACACCGGCAAAGATGGTCGGGCCGACGAAGTTACCCTTCTCGAAGCCATCGACCTGCGGCTTGCGGCCGTCGAGCACCAGCTGGGCGCCCTGCTCCACGCCCGAGGCGATCAGGCCTTCCACGCGCTCGCGGGCGCTGCAGGAAATGACCGGGCCGACATCGGTACCGGCGACGGTGCCGCCGCTGACCTTCAGGGTCTTGGCCTTGGCCACCAGGTCCTGCACCCAGTTGCGTGCTTCACCGACCAGCACCAGGGTGGAGGCGGCCATGCAACGCTGGCCAGCGGCACCGAAAGCAGCACCGACCATCGCGTTGAGGGTCTGTTCCTTGTTGGCGTCCGGCAGCACCACGGCGTGGTTCTTGGCGCCCATCATGCACTGCACGCGCTTGCCGGCCAGCGAGGCGCGGTTGTAGACGTGGGTGCCGACGCGGGTGGAACCGACGAACGACACGGCCTTGATGTCCGGGTGATCGCAGATCGCGTTGACCACTTCCTCGCCACCGTGGACGACGTTCAGCACGCCCTTCGGAATGCCGGCTTCCAGCGCCAGTTCGACCAGGCGCATGGTGACCATCGGATCCTGTTCGGACGGCTTGAGGATGAAGGTGTTGCCGGTGGCGATCGCCATCGGGAACATCCACAGCGGGATCATCGCCGGGAAGTTGAACGGGGTGATGCCGGCGCACACGCCCAGCGGCTGCATGATCGTGTAGGTATCCACGCCATTGGCCACGTTGTTGGCCAGCTCGCCCAGCTGCAGGTTGCCGATGGCAGCGGCATGCTCGACCACTTCCAGGCCGCGGAACACATCGCCTTCGGCGTCCGGCAGGGTCTTGCCCTGCTCGGCGGTGAGGATGTGGGCCAGCTCGCTCATGTTCTCGCGGATCAGCTGCTGGTACTTCAGGAAGATGCGCGCGCGGGTGCCGATCGGGGTCTTGCGCCAGGTCTTGAAGGCTTCCTTGGCGGCGGCGACGGCGGCGTCCACTTCGCCGGTGGTGGCGAACGGCACCTTGGCCAGCACGTCCTGGGTGGCCGGATTGATCACGTCCTGCCAGTGGGAGGTGGCCGATTCGATGAACTGGCCATCGATCAGCATGCGGATACGGGGCGCTGCAACAGTCATGACGACAATCCCACGGGCTCGAAAGATGCTTGGCATTATTCACAGCACCCACCTCGATTTCCGGGCTGAATCCGCTTAATCTGGCCAACACGCCAGACGATTCATGTTAATTCTGTGAATTATTCAGCCACCCAACGACAACTTGGCCTGCGCCTGCTGCGGCTGCGCGAGCAGCGTGGCTACAGCCAGGCTGATCTGGCGCGGGCGCTGGGGCTGTCGGCCAGTTACCTGAACCAGATCGAGCGCAACAAGCGCCCGCTGACGCCGGCGGTGCAGAAAAAGCTGGGTGAGGTGCTGGGCGACGTTTCCTCGTTGTTCGACGAAGATGAGCCCGCCGCACTGCAGGAGGCGCTGGGCGAGACTTTGCGCGACCTGGGCCTGGCGGAGGTGAGCGCGACCGAACTGCGCGCACTGGCCGGCAACCTGCCGCAGGTCAGCCGCGCCCTGCTGGACCTGCACCGCCGCCACCTGGCCCTGCGCGAACATGCCGCCGCCCTGGAATTCCAGCTGGGCGAGCCGGGTGCCGGCAGCACCCTGCCTGCCGGTGACCAGGTGCGCGAGTTCTTCAACCGCATGCACAACCACATCCCCGAGCTGGACGAACTGGCCGAGCGCCTGTTCGCCGAGTGGGGGTTGTCGCCCGGGCACGTGGCGCCACGCCTGCGCCAGCTGCTGGCCGACCGCCATGGCGTGCTGGTGGAAGTGGCCGCGCTGCAGGCGGGGCGCGAGAAGCGCCAGTACGACGCCGGCACGCGCCGTTTGTGGCTGCCGGACTACCTGGAGCCAGGCCAGCAGGCGTTCCAGATGGCCGCCGAGCTGGCCCTGCACGGCTACCTGCCGCAGATCGATGCAGTGGTGGCACGTGCTGGATTCACCGATGACGCCCGCATCGCGCAGGCGCGTATCGGTCTGTCCAACTACTTCGCTGGTGCGCTGGTGATGCCGTACATGCGCTTCCTGCGCGCCGCCGAGGCCTGCAACTACGACATCGAACTGCTGGCGCACCAGTTCGGCGTCGGCTTCGAAGCGGTCTGCCACCGGCTGAGCACGCTGGCACGGCGCAGTGCGCCCGGCCTGCCGTTCTTCTTCATCCGCGTGGACCGCGCCGGCAATGTGTCCAAGCGCCACTCGGCCACCGATTTCCATTTCTCGCAGGTAGGTGGTTCGTGCCCGCTGTGGATCGTCTACGAGGCATTCAACCAGCCCGGGCGCATCCTCACCCAGACCGCGCGCATGCCCGATGGCCGCCGCCATTTCTGGCTGGCGCGGCAGGTCAGCAGCGGACCGGTCGGCCACGGCCAGCCGCGCAAGACCTTCGCCGTGGCGCTGGGTTGCGACCTGCAGCACGCCGAGCGGCTGGTGTATTCGCTGGGGTTGGATGTGCAGAGCCCGGGCAATTCGGTGTCGATCGGGCCGGGTTGCCGGGTGTGCCCGCGCGAGGACTGCATGCAGCGTGCGTTCGCGCAGTTGCCGGGGCGGTAGGGTTGGTTCGGCAGGACTGCGCCCTGCACCTGCTTCAATCCAAGGCAACAGCAAAAGCAACAGCGGGCTTTCCGTGGGATGGCGGGGTGGGTCCGGTGGCGGGGGACGCCGTAGACCCGTCCTTGGGGGCTTGGCCGCGGCATCCATGCCGCGGACACCCCCGCCACCGGACCCACCCCGCCTTCGACAGATCTCCGCGAGCTGTCAAAACGGCATCCTTTGCTGCTGTGGGTAGGTGTCGACCTTGGTCGACACGCTTGATCCACGCCACGCGTGGATGCTCTTCGATGAATGTTCGAAATGCTCGACTTCAACGGGGTTCCATCCACGCATGGCGTGGATCTGCTACCCGGTCAGTAGATCGGCGTCACCTTCATCTGCGGCAGCGGGCGTGGTGCGCCGTCGGTCAGGTCCGGGCCAAGGTCTTCCCAGGTGCGGCCCTGCTCGACCATCTGCGCCCACAGCTGCTGCGAGCCGCGACGCTTGTCGTCCGAGCCCAGCTTGTACGACGGCGGTGCCGGTTCACCCCGGGCGACCATCGAATAGGCCGCGCGGTAGGCCAGCACCTGCTGCGCCGGGTCGTCGGTACGCGCCACTTCCAGCGTGTAGCGCTGGTAGGCCGAGGCCAGGTTGCGCCAGCGGATCCAGTAGTGGTTCTCGAACGAGAACGAACAGAAGCGCGCACCGGCCAGGCTGCCCTTGTCGGCGATGCGGGTGAGCACCTCCTGTGGCATGTCCAGGTTCATGCCGCCTTCGTCGCCCTGCAGGCTGACGTGCACGATGCGGTCGCGGTAGCCCGGCGCGCGCGCCTGCAGCAGATCACGCCAGTTCTGCATGGTTGCCACCACCGCGAACAGAAAACGCCCCAGTTCCGCAGCCGCCAACGGCGTGGCGATCGACTGGTAGGTGCGCTGCCAGCCATGCCGGTTTTCGGTGGGCAGGAACACGGCGTGTTCCAGCGCCTGGCGGCCACTGCTGCCCTGGTTCACCTCTTCGGCGTGCTGCGGGTAGACCAGATTGATGGCGAAGGTCGGCCAGCGCGGCAACGCGGCATCGAACAGATGAATCGGGAAGTTGCTGCTGATGCCGCCATCGGAGAACCAGCAGATGCGGAACGCGGTGATCACCGGGCCGCAGGCCTGCCCGGCACTGGTCAGCCCTTCCATGCTGTCGGCCACGTTGTGCTCGGGGTCGGCCGCTGGCGCAGTCGGATCGCAGCGACGCTCGCGGCGCGAAGGTTCGTGCAGCGGCACGGCGCTGATCAGCAGCGGGAAGCTCAGGCTCATGCGCGTGGCCACCAGCACCGGCAGCTGCGGGCCCGGCGGCAGGTGATAATACTGGCGCCCCTCCACCTCCAGCGGCGGGCCAGCCTGCTTCACCAGCCACTGCACCACGCTGGCCGGGAACAGCTGCTCGAATTCCTCGCGCAGGAACCAGAACTGCGCGCCGCCCAGCGGCAGCGTACGCGGCTCGTTGTGCGACACGCAGGTGGTGATCATCTGCAGGCTGATCGCATGCGGGCTGTCCGGCTCGCCGGCATAGCGCGGCGCGTCGTGCAGGTCGGCGAAGGTGAGCGGTGCATCCAGCGGCTTGCCGGACAACTGCTGCAGGCATTCGTGCAGCCACTCGGTCAGTGCCGGCGTGCGTGCATCGCGGCCGAGTCCACTGCATAGGCCCAGCAGATTGCGTCGCGCCACGCGTGCCACACGCAGCGCGGCACCGGCCACACCCGCACCATACGCACACAGCAGCGACGGCAGCAGCGTGGCCGCCACGCCGCTCCAACCACCGCCCCACCAGCCCAGGCCGAGCAACAGCGCCAGCGACACCAGCACTTCCAGCGGTGCGATCTCGAACACGGCAACGGCCAGGCACAGCAATTTGTGCGGCAGGCTGGCATTGCCGGTCAGCACCACCAGCAGCCGATAGGCCGCGCGTGCGCCGCGCGCCGGCTGGAACAGGCTGTAGATAAAGCCGCGCCGCGACAGCTGCGCCGATACCGCCGACAACCCACCATAGCCGGCATCGCCGGGCAAGTGCTCACCGGCCTGCTGGCGGCGATCACCGCAGGCCGCCGCAGCCGCCACCGCCGCAGCGATGGCGCCGGCCGAAGTGCCGCCGATGCTCTTGAATCGATACTCGCGCGCCAGCGCCAGTACCGCATTGGGGTACACGATGCCGCTGGTGATGCCGCCTTTCATGACCAGATCGCAGTACTTGTCTGCCACTGTCTTGCCCCCGAGCATGCCGTCCGCCGCGTGGGTGCCAGTATGGCGCAGAGGCTTCTCAGGGCCTGAGAACACCACCGCAGTCCGAGCAGGAATCTGCGGCGTTCAGCCGATGGCATGCCTGCAGGCTTGACCCGCCCCGCCATCGGCGTAGCATCTGCAGCAAGCCAAGGGACAGACCTGCGGCTGCCACAACGACATGAGGGATTCTCATGGAATTCGACTATCTCGTCTTCATCGGGCGTTTCGAGCCCTTTCACAACGGCCACGCCGCCGTTGCGCGCCTGGCCCTGAGCCGGGCCCGCAAGCTGATCTTCCTGGTCGGCTCTGCCGATACCCCCCGCAGCCTCCGCAATCCCTGGACCGTGGCCGAACGTGCCGTGATGATCCAAGCCGCCCTCGACGGCCATGGCGACCGCCTGCTGATCCGCCCGCTGCGTGACCACCTGTACAACGAAGCCCAGTGGATCGCCAACGTGCAGCGCCAGGTGGCCGAGGCCCTGCGCAACGACGGCGCCGCGGCCGATGCCAGAGTCGGCCTGATCGGCATGGACAAGGATGCGTCCAGCTACTACCTGCGCGAGTTCCCGCAGTGGCCGCTGGTGGACGTGCAGCACACCGCCACGCTGTCGGCCACCGAACTGCGGCGTTACCTGTTCGAGGCCGGCGACGTGGACTTCCACGGTGCATTGCTGATGCTGCGTGGCAATGTGCCGGCGCCGGTCTTCGACATGCTCGAAGCGTTCCGCAAGAGCGCGCCGGCCTATGCCCAGCTGGTGGCCGAGTACCGCTTCATCGAGCAGTACAAGGCCGCCTGGAAGGATGCGCCCTACGCGCCGACCTTCGTCACCACCGATGCGGTGGTGGTGCATTCGGGCCACGTGCTGCTGGTGCGCCGCCGCTCGGAACCCGGCAAGGGGCTGTGGGCATTGCCCGGCGGTTTCGTCGGCCAGGAACAGAGCCTGCTCGACAGCTGCCTGCGCGAACTGCGCGAGGAAACCCGGCTGAAGATCCCGCTGCCGGTGCTGAAGGGGTCACTGAAGGGCCAGCAGGTCTTCGACCACCCCGACCGCAGCCAGCGCGGCCGCACCATCACCCACGGTTTCCACTTCGAATTCCCCGCCGGCGAGCTGCCGCCGGTGCGCGGCGGCGATGACGCCGACAAGGCGCGCTGGGTACCGGTAAGTGAAGCCCTGGACATGGGCCCGCAGCTGTTCGAAGACCACCTGCACATCCTGGAGTATTTCCTCGGCCGCGGCTGACAGGCCCGGCCTCCCCACTGGCGGATAGACCGCCGGTGCCACCCGACGCGAAGGAGCTTCCGTCATGCACTACCTCGATAATCTTCTCCTCAACACCGACAGCTACAAGGCCAGCCACTGGCTGCAGTACCCCCCGGGTACCGATGCCACGTTCTTCTACGTCGAATCGCGTGGCGGCCTGCACGATCGCACGGTGTTCTTCGGCCTGCAGGCGATCCTCAAGGACGCACTGGCACGGCCGGTCACCCACGCCGACATCGACGACGCTGCTGCGGTGTTCGCCGCGCATGGCGAACCGTTCAACGAGACCGGCTGGCGCGATATCGTCGACCGGCTTGGCGGCCACCTGCCGGTACGCATCCGTGCCGTGCCCGAGGGCAGCGTGGTGCCCACCCACCAGGCACTGATGACGATCGAGTCGACCGATCCGGCCGCGTTCTGGGTGCCGTCGTACCTGGAAACGCTGCTGCTGCGGGTGTGGTATCCGGTCACCGTGGCCACCATCAGCTGGCACGCACGGCAGACGATTGCCGCGTTCCTGCAGCAGACCAGCGACGATCCGCAGGGGCAGCTGCCGTTCAAGCTGCACGACTTCGGCGCGCGCGGTGTATCGAGCCTGGAATCGGCCGCGCTGGGCGGTGCCGCGCACCTGGTCAACTTCCTCGGCACCGATACCGTATCGGCCCTGTGCCTGGCCCGCGCGCACTATCACGCGCCGATGGCCGGCTATTCGATTCCCGCCGCCGAGCACAGCACCATCACCAGCTGGGGCCGCGAGCGTGAAGTGGACGCCTACCGCAACATGCTGCGCCAGTTCGGCAAGCCCGGTGCGATCGTGGCGGTCGTGTCGGACAGCTATGACATCTACCGCGCGATCAGCGAGCACTGGGGTACCACCCTGCGCGATGCAGTGATCGCCTCGGGCGCCACCCTGGTCATCCGTCCCGACTCGGGCGACCCGGTGGAGGTGGTGGCCGAAAGTCTGCGCCGGCTGGATGAAGCGTTCGGCCACGTGATCAACGGCAAGGGCTATCGCGTGCTCAACCACGTGCGGGTGATCCAGGGCGATGGCATCAACCCGGATATGATCCGCGCCATCCTGCAACGCATCACCTACGATGGCTACGCCGCCGACAACATAGCCTTCGGCATGGGCGGCGCCCTGCTGCAGCGACTGGACCGCGACACGCAGAAGTTCGCGCTGAAATGCTCGGCGGCACGGGTCGACGGTGAGTGGGTCGATGTATACAAGGATCCGGTCACCGATGCCGGCAAGACCAGCAAGCGTGGCCGCATGCGCCTGCTGCGCCGCCTGGGTGACGGCAGCCTGCATACGGTGCCACTGCCGGCCAACGGCGACGACACCCTGCCGGTCGGCTTCGAGGACGCGATGGTGACCGTGTGGGAGAACGGGCACCTGCTGCACGACCAGCGGCTGGACGACATCCGCGCGCGGGCTGCGGTGGGACGTTGAAGGTACGTCCCGCCCGGGGTCGGATCCCGTTGCAGCGCAACGGGCTCTGCCCCCTTGACCCTGGCCAGCAACCCGTCCACCGTGGGCGCGCCGAAGGTATCCCTCCAGGCGTTCACGCGCGGGGAGGGATTTAAACGGGAATCCGGTGAAGGCGCCTCACGCGCCCATTCCGGAGCTGCCCCGCAGCGGTGAATGGAAACGAATCCTGCCAACAGCACTGGGCTCACGCCTGGGAAGCGGCAGGGAGTAGGTGGGCTGCGGCCCGTGTCCATCAGCCCGAATACCGGCCCCGGCCGGGGGACACGACCGTCCCCTGATTCGACCTGGACTCTCCGCGGGGAGGGTGCCGGGGCCGTCGTCGTCCTGCGCGCGCAGGCGGTGTGGCCGCGCGCGTCCTGTTCACGGTATCCGGCCAGCCCACTTCCACGCCCTGACGCACCCGACGATGACCGAGTTCCAACGCCCCGCCCTGACCCTGCCCGCCGACGGCAAGCGCCTGCTGCTGCATTCGTGCTGCGCACCCTGCTCCGGCGAAGTGATGGAGGCGATCACCGCCTCCGGGATCGACTACGCGATCTTCTTCTACAACCCCAACATCCACCCGGTGAAGGAATACGAGCTGCGCAAGCAGGAGAACATCCGCTTCGCCGAGAAGCACGGCATTCCGTTCATCGACTGCGACTACGACACCGACAACTGGTTCAGCCGTGCGCGCGGCATGGAGAACGAACCCGAGCGCGGCATCCGCTGCACGATGTGCTTCGACATGCGTTTCGAGCGCACCGCCCTGTACGCGCACGAACACGGTTACGACACCATCAGTTCTTCGCTGGGCATCTCGCGCTGGAAGAACATGGCGCAGATCAACGACTGCGGCATCCGTGCCGCGTCGCGCTATGAAGGCCTGCAGTACTGGGACTACAACTGGCGCAAGGGCGGCGGCGCCAGCCGCATGATCGAGATCAGCAAGCGCGAGCAGTTCTACCAGCAGGAGTACTGCGGCTGCGTGTATTCGCTGCGCGATGCCAACCGCCATCGCCGCGAGAACGGCCGCGAACGGATCAAGATCGGCCTGCTGTACTACGGGCAGGACGCTGGGACGCCGCAGGGCGATTGACCTGTGCCGCCGGGGCGGCCACGCTGGTCGCCCCTTTGCGTTGTAGTGGATCTGCCATGACCGCCCTGCCCGCCGACGTCGCCCTGCTGGTGATCGACCTGCAGCCGGACTTCATGCCCGGTGGCGCGCTGGCCTGCGACCAGGGCGATGCCCTGGTGGCACCCATTGCAGGGCTGCTGGCGCAGCGCCGCTATCGCACGGTGGTGGCCACCCAGGACTGGCACCCCGCCGATCACGCCTCATTTGCCAGCCAGCACCCCGGCAAGCGTCCGTTTGAGACCATCCTGCTGCACGCACAGCCACAGACCCTGTGGCCCGACCATTGCGTGCAGGGCAGCGACGGCGCCGCGCTGCATCCGGGCGTGGACTGGACTGTGGCTGATCTGATCCTGCGCAAGGGCACGCGCCAACAGGTGGACTCGTACAGCGCCTTCCGCGAGAACCACGGTCCCGATGGCGAGCGCCCGGCGACCGGCCTGGCCGGCTGGCTGCACGAGCGCCGCATCCGCGAAGTGCACATGTGCGGCCTGGCCCGCGACTACTGCGTGCTGTGGAGCGCGCAGGACGCGGTGAAGTCTGGCTTCCGGGTGAAGTTCCTGTGGGAGCTGACCCGACCGGTGACCGACGCCAACGATGCGATGGTGCGCGAGGCGCTGGGCAAAGCAGGGATCGCGATCATCTGAGTTGCCCTGTAGAGCCGAGCCATGCTCGGCTCATCCGTCAGATTCACGGCCTTGGGCCGAAGTGCAGCCGAGCATGGCTCGGCTCTACAGAAAGGCCCCTACCGGAATACGACGGTGCGATGCCCGTTGAGCAGGATGCGGTGCTCCACATGGCGGCGAACCGCGCGTGCCAGTACCAGCGATTCGGTATCGCTGCCCAGCCGCACCAGCTCGCGCGGTGCCATCGCGTGGTCCACGCGGGCCACGTCCTGTTCGATGATCGGGCCTTCGTCCAGATCCTCGGTGACGTAGTGCGCGGTGGCACCGATGATCTTGACCCCGCGCGCGTGCGCCTGGTGATACGGCTGCGCGCCCTTGAAGCTGGGCAGGAAGCTGTGGTGGATGTTGATCGCACGGCCGGCCAGTGCGCGGCACAGCGTGGGCGACAGGATCTGCATGTAGCGCGCCAGCACCACCAGGTCGATGCGCTCGTGCTCGACGAGATCGATGATCTGCTGTTCCTGCACCGCGCGCGTTTCGGCGGTCACCGGCAGGTGGTGGAACGGCACCTGGTAGGACGCGGCCAGCGGCGCGAAGTCGGCGTGGTTGGACGCTACTGCCGCGATGTCCACCTTCAGCTGGCCACTGTGGGCGCGGAACAGCAGATCGTTGAGGCAGTGGCCCTGCTTGCTGACCAGCACCAGCAGGCGTGCGCGGCGGCGGCCATCGTGCAGCTGCCAGTCCATGCCGAAGCCTTCGGCGAGCGCGGCCATGCTCGTGTGCACGGTCTCCAGCGGCAGGCTGGCGTCGCGGTCGAAGTGCACGCGCAGGAAGAAGCGGCCGCTTTCCTCGTCACCGAACTGCTGGGCGTCGAGGATGTTGCAGCCGTGGTCGAACAGCAGGCCGGACACGCGGTAGACGATGCCGGTACGGTCGGGACAGGACAGGGTAAGAATGGAATCGGGGCGCATCCCCCGAGTGTAGGGCAGCGCCGCGTCCGCCGGATCGATGGTCACCGATGCAACCGAACAGCTTGGTTCAGTCCCAAGCGATACTTGGGTGTACCCGTGGCAAGCTGGTTGGTCATGAACCTGTTGCAACTGATCCGCAGCTTCACCCGCACCGCAGAGACCGGCAGCATTGCCGCCGCGGCCCGCATCCTTGGCATCAGCGCCACCGCTGTCGGCCAGAACATCAACCGGCTGGAGGCCCATCTGGGCGTGCGGTTGCTGAACCGAAGCACGCGGCAGCTGGCTCTCAGCGAGGCCGGCGCGCTGTACCTGGCGCAGGTGCGCCACATCGAAGCCGACCTGGCGCGTGCGCAGGCCATGGTCACCGCCGGCGACATCGAACCGGCCGGGCCACTGCGCATCGCCAGCAGCAGCGCGTTCGGCCGCCACGTACTGGCGCCGTTGCTGCCGTCACTGCAGCAACGCTACCCGCAACTGCAGCTGGAACTGCGCCTGACCGACCGTGCCGTGCAGCATGGCCCTGAAGCCGTGGATGCCAGCATCCGCATCGGCGCACAGCTGGAGGACGGCGTGGTCGCACGGCAGCTGGCGCGCGTACCGTTCGTGTTCTGCGCCTCGCCGGCCTATCTGAAGGCGCACGGCACCCCGCGGCAACCCTCCGACCTGGGCAGCCATCGTGGTCTGCTGCACCGCTTCCCCACCGATGGCCGGCCATTGCGCTGGGGCCTGCTGAAGGACGGCCAGCGCGTGGACGCCGCGCTGCCACCAAGCATGGTCTGCGATGACATCGATGCGCTGGCGACGCTGGCGGCGGCCGATGCCGGCATCACTCGATTGGCTGCGTTCGTGGCCGAGCCCTACCTGCGCGATGGCCGCCTGCAGGCGGTGTTCGGCGCCGATACCGCGTGGCGCCCGGAACCGATGGAGGTCTACTTCTGCGTCAGTGACCGCCGCGACTTCACCGCCAAGATCCGCGCGCTGTTCGAACACCTGCAGGCCGGCATGGCGCCCGCCTGGCGGGTGTGAGCCTCAGCGTGCCTTGAACACGCCACGCGCGTCGCGCGGCTCGCAGCGCAGGTACTGCGGCGCCGGTACCACGCTCTCGCGCAGTGCAGCTGCGGCATGCCACGGCCAACGCGGGTCGTAGAGGATGCCGCGCGCCAGGGCCACGGCATCGGCGTGGCGATGGCGCAGGATCGATTCGGCCTGTTCCGGTTCGGTGATCATGCCCACCGCGATGACCGGCATGCGCACCTTGGCCTTGATCGCCGCCGCGAACGGCACCTGGTAACCCGGGCCGACGGTGATCTTCTGGCGCTCGTCCAGGCCGCCGCTGGAGACATGCAGGAAATCGCAGCCGCGCGCGTCCATCACCTGCGCCAGCGCCTCGCTCTGCACCAGATCCCAGCCGCCATCGACCCAGTCGCTGGCGGAGATGCGCACGCCCACAGCGACCTTGTCCGATACCGCCGCACGCACGGCGTCGAACACTTCCACCAGCAGGCGCAGGCGGTTGGGCAGCGAGCCACCGTAACCATCGGTGCGGCGGTTGCTCAACGGCGACAGGAACTGATGCAGCAGGTAACCGTGCGCGGCGTGCAGCTCGATCAGTTCGAAGCCCAGGCGCTCGGCACGCACCGCGCTGGCGGCGAAGGCGGCGATGACGTCGGCGATGCCGGTCTCGTCAAGTTCCTGCGGCGCTGGATCGGCGGCATGGAACGGCAGCGGCGACGGCGCCACCGTAGTCCAGCCACGGGTATCGTCGGCCGGCAGCTGGCCGCCGCCGTCCCAAGGCCGGTTCACCGAGGCCTTGCGGCCGGCGTGGCCGAGCTGGATGCCCAACGGCATCGGCGACCAGCGGCGGACGCTGGCCAGCACCTGTGCCAGCGCGGCTTCAGTGCCATCGTCCCACAGGCCCAGGTCGGCCCAGCTGATGCGGCCGCGCGGTTCGACGGCGGTGGCTTCCAGGATCAGCAGGCCGGCACCGGACTGCGCCAGGTTGCCCAGGTGCATGGCGTGCCAGTCGCTGGCGCGGCCGTCCTCGGCGGAGTACTGGCACATCGGCGCGATGACGATGCGGTTGGACAGGGTCAGGGGGCCGAACGAAATCGGCGAAAACAACTGGCTCAAGACGGTGATGGACGACGAAGGGGTGCGTATTGCACCGCCGCACGGCCTGCGAATCAACCGTCTGGATGGATCGCTGTTTCGCGCGGCCTGCTGAAGCCGAGCGTGGGCTCGGCTCTACAGAAACCAACACCCCCTTGCAGAGCCGAGCCCGCGCTCGGCTCAGCCCGCCACCCAACCGGCCAACGCCTCGGCGCAGTCCCGCTCGTCCTTGAACTGCAGCAGGTCGTCGGCACGGGTACGGCCACGATTCAGCGCCGCCACCGGCAACCCTGCCTTCGCGGCCGCCTGCACGAAGCGGAAGCCGGAATAGACCATCAGCGACGAGCCCACCACCAGCACGGCATCAGCCTGTTGCAGGTGGTCATGCACCGCCGCCACGCGTTCACGGGGCACGTTTTCGCCGAAGAACACCACGTCCGGTTTCAGCAGGCCGCCGCAGGACGGGCAATCGGGCACCACGAAGCTGGAGAAATCGGTCTCCAGATCGGCATCGCCATCCGGGGCGATGCCGGCCTCCAGCGCGTCCCAGCCCGGGTTGGCGTCCAGCAGGCGCTGCTGGAAGTCCTCGCGGCCGCTGCGGCGTTCGCAGCCCATGCAGCGCACCTGGTCCAGGCGGCCATGCAGGTCGATCACGTTGTGGCTGCCGGCGCGCTGGTGCAGGCCATCCACGTTCTGGGTCAGCAGCACCTGCAGCGTGCCGCGCGCTTCCAGGGCGGCCAGGGCCTGGTGGGTGCCGTTGGGCCGGGCCAGGCCGAAGCGCGGCCAACCCAGCAGGCTGCGCGCCCAGTAACGCTGGCGGGTGGCCGCCTCGCCCATGAAGGCCTGGTAGGTCACCGGCGGCGTGCGTTTCCACTGGCCGTCGGCATCGCGATAGTCGGGAATGCCCGAGGCAGTGCTGCAGCCGGCGCCGGTCAGCACGAACAGGCGCTGGGCGCGGTCGATGAAGTCGGTCAGCGGCGGGGTCATGGGAGCCAGATGGGGGCGCGTGGGCGCCCCCGCAAGCGCTGGTCAGTTGGCCGGGTCAGGCCGCCGGCAGGGGCGGCACCGCGATCGGGTGGCCTTCCTCGTCCAGCGCGATCATCACGAAGTGGCCGCGGGTACACAGCTTGCGCTCGCCGCTGTGCAGGTCCTCGGCGACCAGCTCCACCTCCACCTTCATCGAGCTGCGGCCGACTTCGACGATGCGGCCGATGGTCTCGACCATCTGGCCGATGCGGATCGGCAGCTTGAAGTCGACCTGGTCGCTGCGCGCGGTCACCACGGTGCGGCGTGAGTAGCGGGCGGCGGCCAGGAAGGCGGCCTTGTCCATCCACGCCAGCGCCTGGCCACCGAACAGGGTGCCGAGGTGGTTGGTGTGGTTGGGGAAGACGATTTCGGCCATGCGCACTTCGGTGGGCGGCACGGTCTCGGGAATCGGGGTCATGGGAGCGGCTTCGGTGTGTGGGGTCCCGTGATTTTATGCGACCGGCGTGACGGCCATCGGAACGAATGTGCAATGGCCACCTGGCAGTGGTGCCTGCGCAGGCCGCGTCCATGGCAGGCGCTACACTGCGCCACGACCACCGCCAGGACCACCCATGCCCGCCACTTCCGACCTTCTGGCCTTTGCACTGGTCTCGCTGGCCATGGTGATCACGCCCGGGCCGAACATGATCTACGTCATCTCGCGCTCGATCTGCCAGGGGCCGATGGCGGGACTGATCTCGCTGGGCGGGGTGGCGCTGGGCTTCGTGTTCTACATGCTGTGCGCGGCGCTGGGCATCACCGCCCTGCTGATGACGGTACCGTTCGCCTACGACGCGCTGCGCATCGGCGGCGCGCTGTACCTGCTGTACCTGGCCTGGCAGGCGCTCAAGCCGGGTGGCCGTTCGCCGTTCGCGGTGCGCGACCTGCCGCAGGACAGCCCGCGCAAGCTGTTCACGATGGGCTTTCTGACCAATCTGCTGAACCCGAAGGTGGCCGTGATGTACCTGTCGCTGCTGCCGCAGTTCCTGCACCCGGACGGCGAAGGCAGCGTGCTGATGCAGTCGATCGTGCTGGGCTCCACCCAGATCCTGGTCAGCGTCAGCGTGAACGGTATGATCGCGCTGACTGCAGGCAGCATCGCCGGCTTCCTGGCTGCGCGCCCGACCTGGCAGGCGGTGCAGCGCTGGCTGATGGGCGCGGTACTGGCCGGGCTGGCGGTGCGCATGGCGGTGGAAGGGCGGCGGTAGCCGCCCTTTGTAGAGTGGGGCCATGCTCCACTGCTGTTCGCGAAGATCAATCGAGCATGACTCGACTCTACAGAAACGAAGAACCCCGGCATTGGCCGGGGTTCTTCGTTGCGGCAGGCCTGACCGGTTCGATCAGAAGTTCATGTCGAAGGCCACTTCGCCCTGCACGCCCACCTGGTAGGCCGAGACGCGGCGTTCGAAGAAGTTGGTCAGTTCCTGCACGTCCTGCAGCTCCATGAACGGCAGCGGGTTGCGCACGTTGTACTTCTTTTCCATGCCCAGCTTGGCGAAGTGCTGGTCGGCGCAGTGCTGCAGGTACTGGCGCATGTCGCGGGTCGAGATGCCGGCCACGCCGCCGGACAGCACGTCCTCGGCGAACTGCACTTCGCATTCGATGGCTTCGGCCAGCATGTCGTAGACCTGCTGCTTCATTTCATCGTCGAACAGGTCCGGCTCTTCCTCACGCACCACGCGCACCGACTCGAACGCGAACTCCATGTGCGCGCTCTCGTCGCGGAACACCCAGTTGGTGCCCGAGGCCAGGCCCGGCAGCAGGCCGCGCGAACGGAAGTAGTACACGTAGGCGAACGCAGCGAAGAAGAACAGGCCTTCGATGCAGGCAGCGAAGCAGATCTGGTTGAGCAGGAACTGGCGGCGCTGTTCGCGGGTCTCGATGCGGGTCAGGCTCTGGATCGAGTCGATCCACTTGAAGCAGAAATCGGCCTTCTTCTTGATCGAGTCGATGTTCTCCACCGCCGAGAACGCCTTGGCGCGCTCTTCCGGATCCGGCAGGTAGTTGTCGAGCAGGGTGAGGTAGAACTGCACGTGCAGCGCTTCTTCATACAGCTGGCGCGACAGGTACATGCGCGCTTCCGGCGCATTGAGGTGCTGGTACAGGTTCAGCACCAGGTTGTTGGACACGATCGAGTCGCCGGTGGCGAAGAACGCGACCAGGCGGTGGATCAGGTGGCGCTCACCCGGCGACATCTTGCTGTGCAGGTCGGTGATGTCGATCTGGAAGTTGATCTCTTCCACCGTCCAGGTGTTCTTGATCGCGTTCCGGTACATGTCATAGAACTGCGGGTAGCGCATCGGGCGCAGGGTCAGTTCAAAACCGGGATCGAGCAGCATCTGCTTGGGCTTGTCGGCCATGGGTGTTTCCTTGTCTTCTCGGGTCAAAACGCCGGGCATGGCCCGGCGCTACCTGGGTGTTTCCGTGCGGCAGCCGAGCATGGCTCGGCTCTACAGGTGCGAGGTGCCGGCAAGGCCGGCACGCCGCGTCTTACTGGCAGGCCTCGCAGGCTTCCGGGTTTTCCAGCGAGCAGGCGATGGCTTCGTCCGGGCTGAACACCTTGGCCGGGGCCGCGCTGCTCACCGTGGTCTTGGCGATCTTGGTGGCCGGGCGCGAACGCAGGTAGTAGGTGGTCTTGATGCCCTGCTTCCAGGCGTACATGTACATGGAGGACATCGCGCCGATGTTCGGGCTTTCCATGAACAGGTTGAGCGAGGCCGACTGGTCGATGAAGGCGCCACGCTCGGCGGCCATGTCGATCAGCGAACGCATCGGCAGTTCCCACGCGGTGCGGTAGACCTCGCGCAGCGTTTCCGGAATCTGCGCCACGCCGGCGATGGAACCTTCGGCCAGCTTGATGGCATCGCGCATGTCGGCGGTCCACAGGCCCAGCTTCTTCAGTTCGTTCACCAGGTAGCGGTTGACCTGCAGGAAGTCACCGGACAGGGTCTCGCGCTTGAACAGGTTGGACACCTGCGGTTCGACGCACTCGTAGCAACCGGCGATCGAGGCAATAGTTGCGGTCGGGGCGATCGCGATCATCAGCGAGTTGCGCAGGCCGTGTTCCTTGATGCGCTCACGCAGGGCATCCCAGCGTGCGGTGTCTTCCGGCACCACGTTCCAGGCGTCGAACTGCAGTTCGCCGCTGGCGGCACGGGTGTCGTTGAACGACGGGTGCTTGCCGCGTTCCTGGGCCAGCTCGCAGGAGGTTTCCAGCGCGTGGAAGTAGATCGCTTCGGCAATCTTCTTCGACAGGGCGCGGGCTTCGGCGCTGTCGAACGGCAGGCGCTTGCGGAAGAACACGTCCTGCAGGCCCATGCAGCCCAGGCCGACCGGACGCCAGCGCAGATTGGCGCGGCGGGCGGTTTCGATCGGGTAGAAGTTCAGGTCGATGACGCGGTCGAGCTGGCGCACGGCCAGGCGCACGGTCTCGGCCAGCTTCTCGAAGTCGAACTCGTTGTGCTCGTCGAAGTGGTTGCCCAGGTTGATCGAACCCAGGTTGCACACCGCGGTTTCATCGTTGGAAGTGACTTCCAGGATTTCGGTGCACAGGTTGGACAGGTGGATCACGTTGCCCGGACGCAGGGTCTGGTTGCTGGCGCGGTTGCACTTGTCCTTGAAGGTCATCCAGCCGTTGCCGGTCTCGGCCAGCGTACGCATCATGCGGGCGTACAGCTTGCGCGCGGAGATGGTGCGATTGGCCTTGCCCTGGGCTTCGGCCTGCAGGTAGGCCTGCTCGAAGGCTTCGCCGAACAGGTCGGTGAACTCCGGCACGACGCGCGGATCGAACAGCGACCATTCCTGGTCGGCTTCGACGCGCTTCATGAACAGGTCCGGCACCCAGTTGGCCAGGTTCAGGTTGTGCGCACGGCGGGCTTCGTCACCGGTGTTGTCACGCAGCTCGAGGAAGTCCTCGATGTCGGCGTGCCAGGTTTCCAGGTACACGCAGGCCGCGCCCTTGCGCTTGCCGCCCTGGTTCACCGCGGCCACGGACGAATCCATGGTCTTCAGCCACGGCACGATGCCGTTGGAGTGGCCGTTGGTCGACTTGATGAGCGAACCCCGCGAACGCACGCGGGTGTAGCTGACGCCGATGCCGCCGGAGAACTTCGACAGCTGGGCGATGTCGCCGTACTTGGAATAGATCGACTCCAGCGAGTCCTGCGGCGAGTCCAGCAGGAAGCACGAGGACAGCTGCTCGTGGGTGGTGCCGGAGTTGAACAGGGTCGGGCTGGACGGCAGGTAGTCCAGGTTGCCCATGCGCTTGTACAGCGCCAGGGTCTCGGACACGTCCTCGCTCAGCGCGCTGGCGATGCGCAGGAAGAACTGCTGCGGGGTCTCGATCACCTTGCGGGTGTGCGGGTGGCGCAGCAGGTAACGGTCGTACAGGGTACGCAGGCCGAAGTAATCGAAGTTCAGGTCCAGCGAGATGTCGATGGCATCGTTGAGCTTGCGTGCGTTGGTCTGCACGAAGTTCAGCAGGCGGTCGTTGATCAGGCCGACTTCATGGCCACGGCTGACCGACTGCGAGAAGGCGTAGATTTCCTGGCCCGAGACTTCCTTGGCGATGTAGTTGGCCAGCAGGCGCGCAGCAAGGCGGCCGTATTCGGGCTCTTCACCGATCAGCAGGGCGGCGGTGCGGATGGACAGTTCGTCCAGCTCGCGGGTGGTGGCGCCGTTGTACAGGCCGGAAATGGTGCGGGTGGCCACGCGCATCGGATCGACGGCGTGCAGGCCTTCGGAGGAACGCTGCACCGCGCGCACGATCTTGTTCAGGTCCACCAGTTCGGTCGTGCCATTGCGCTTGGTCACACTCATCGCGTTGGCCGTCGGCGGCGACGTCAACAGGAATTCGCTTTCCTTCTCGATGGTGGCGCTGGATTCGGTGGTCACGGCGTGTGTCCTCTTGGCGTGATTGGTGGGTGCTCGATGCATCGGGTGACGCAGCCCGGGACATGACAGCCCAGGATGGCAGGACGGCGTCGCAGGGGATGAGACCCTGCGCCTGCCACTGCCGTTGGCGATCGCGGATGGGTACCCCTGGCAACCCCTGGAATTGGGGTTGCTGCGACCGACGGCCACAAGATAGTGGGGGTAGTGGGGTCCGTCAACGCCAAATGTAGTGAAATTCGGCAATCCCTTGCGCCGCAAGGATCGTGCCATCGGCGCCCGGATCAGACGCTTCAGACCTGCCGGAACGGGCTGCGCAGTCAAGCCCGAAAGGCGTCATTGCGGTGGTACAACGCACCGCGAAAACGGAACAATGACAGCTTCACATGACAGTGATGAAACTGGCTAGGGACAACCCTGTGGATAGGTGGTGGGCAGCCGGTGGGAATGCGGTGGACGGGTGACTTCCGGCCGGTGACGCGCTCGGGCGGGCAGCGGATGCTGGCCACTCGCTCCCGGAAAAGGATGCTCCGATGCACTTGTGGTTGCCCGCGCTGGCCCTGCTGCCTGCCCTGTTCATTGCCCCGGCGCTGGCCGCCGAGGGGCCGGACCTGCGTTCGGACCAGTGCGGCATCCATACCGACTATGACGTGCTGGTGGACAGCGGCGGCATCTGGCTGCGGCATGGCCCGCAGGCGCCGCATGAAGTGGTGTTCCACGATGGCGAGCTGAGCCTGGACGGCACCATGGTGCCGGTCAGCGCCGCCGACGCCGCCCGCCTGCGGCAGATGGAGGCCGGTGCCCGCCAGTTGATGCCGGCGGCCACCGCACTGGCCCACGAAGTCTCCGGGGTCACCTTCGATGCGCTGGACGCTGCCTTCGAGGCCATCACCGGCAAGTCCCGCAACCGCCAGATGCGCGCGATGCGCGGCGAGATGCAGGACTGGATCGACGCCAGCCTCGGCCGCGGCTACTGGGAGCAGGACGCGTTCGGCGATGGCTTCGACGCGCACATCGAGCAGATGGCCGAGACGATGGCCACGTCGATGACCCGCAGCGTGCTGTGGCAGGTGTTCACCGGCCGCGCCGGGGCCATGGAGCGCCGCGCCGACCGGCTCGATGCCGAGGTCGACCGCCGCATGGAAGCGCGCAGCCAGCAGCTGGAAGCCAAGGCAATGGCCCTGTGCCCGCTGGTGCGGTCACTGGCAGAGGCCCACGATGCGCTGGAAGTGCGCTACCAGGGACAGCCACTGCGGCTGCTGGAACGCGGTGAGAGCGTGCGGGTGGAGCACGGCAGCGGTTCGGGGCTGCATGTGTCGGCCGGACCGGATGAGCGGCCGCGTGACGACTCCTTGGCGCCCTCCCGATAACCACGCGGCGCTGTTGTAGAGCCGAGCCCACGCTCGGCTGCTTTTCGGCACATCATGCAAAAGCAGCCGAGCGTGGGCTCGGCTCTACAAACAGCACTACCCTCACGCCCGGTGCGGGGTACCCAGGTATTCAGCGCTCTGCATTTCGATCAGGCGCGAGGCGGTGCGCTCGAATGCACCCTGCAGGCGCTGGCCGGTATACAGCTCGATCGGCGAGGTGCTGGCGGTGCATACCAGGTTGACGTGGCGGTCGTACAGCTCGTCGATCAGGTTGACGAAGCGGCGCGCGGCGTCTTCGTTCAGGCGATCGAATGCCGGAATGCCGCCCAGCAGCACGGTGTTGAACTCGTGCGCGATCTCGATGTAGTCCGAGGGCCCGCGCGGGCCCTCGCACAGGGCGGCGAAGTCGAACCAGGCAATGCTCTTGCCACGGCCGCGGACCGGAATCTTGCGGCCCTCGATCTCGATGTTGCCAGCCTTGGCCGGTTGGCCGCCACTCAGTTCGTTCCAGCGCGTGGCCAGCCATTCATCGCTGTCGGCGGCCAGCGGTGCTCGGTACACCGGCGAGCGGGTCAGCGCGCGCATGCGGTAATCCTCGGTACCTTCGGCGTACAGCTCCACGCAGAAGCGCTGCAGCAGGCCGATCGCCGGCAGGAAGCTCTCGCGCTGCAGGCCATTGAGGTACAGGTTCTCCACCGCCGTGTTGGAAGTGGTGACCAGGGTCACGCCCTCGGCGAACAGGCGTTCCAGCAACCGCGCCAGCAGCATGGCATCGCCGATGTCGGTGACGAAGAACTCGTCCAGCACCAGCACGCGCAGGTTGCTGCGCCATTCCTGGGCGATCTTCGCCAGCGGGTCGCTCTGCCCCTGGTGCTCGCGCAGGCGCTCATGGACGCTGCGCATGAAGCGGTGGAAGTGGGTGCGGTACTTCTGCTTGATCGGCAGGCCGTCGTAGAACAGGTCGACCAGGAAGGTCTTGCCGCGGCCGACGCCACCCCAGAAGTACAGCCCCTTTACCGGCTCGGGCTTCTTCCAGAACGAGGACAGGCGGTCCAGCCAGCCGTCCTCGGCACTGTCCAGCAGGCCCAGGTGGATGCGGTCCAGCTCGGCCAGCGCCGCATGCTGGGCCGGGTCGTTCTGCCAGTCGCCACGGGCGACCCCTTCCGCGTACCGCTGCGACGGGGTCAACTCGGTTGCACTCATGCCGCCGCGCCCAGCCAATGCTTCACGCCGTGGGTCAGCGCGCCACGCAGGTCGATCAGCTTGCGGTGGAAGAAGTGGCTGGTCTCGGGCATGCGCACCAGCTCATGCGGGAAATCCAGCGTGTCCAGCCACTGATAGACCGCCTGCGGGTCGACGATCTCGTCCTGCTCGCCCTGGATCACCAGCCAGCGCGCCGGCGGTGCGATGCCATCGAAATCCCAGCGGCCGGCCGGCGGCGCGATCGAGATCAGCGCTTCGGGCTGCAGCGCGGCAGCGGCCTTCAGCGAAACGAACGAACCGAAACTGAAACCGGCCAGCCACAGGCGGTCGTCGGGGCGCTGGCTCTGCACCCAGGCAGCCACGGCCTTCAGGTCATCCTGCTCGCCCACGCCGTGGTCGAACTCACCGGCCGAACCACCGACGCTGCGGAAGTTGAAGCGCACCGTGGCGATGCCCAGCTCGCGCAGGGTGGTGGCGGTCATGGTGACCACCTTGTTGTGCAGGGTGCCGCCTTCGGTGGACAAAGGGTGGCAGATGATGGCCACGATCGGCTGCACCGGCACATCGGCCTTGGGCAGGTCGACGACCACTTCCAGCGGGCCGGCCGGGCCGTCCAGTTCGAGGCAGGCGGTTTCGCCGGGGGCAACGGGGAACAAGGGCTTGTGCATGGCACCATGATACCGTCCCCCGCCCCTGCCCTGTGCCCGCCCCATGCTCTACCTGTCTTTGGCCGTGATCTGCAGCGTGCTGGTTTCGGTGTTGTTGAAGGTGGCTGGACGCCGCCAGCTGGATGTCGCGCAGATGGTCACCTGGAACTATCTGGTGGCCGCGACAATGACGGCGGTGGTGCTGCAGCCGCCGCTGGACGCACTGCGCGCGCCGCATGCCCCGTGGCTGTCATTGCTGGCGCTGGCGGTGGTGCTGCCCTCGATCTTCCTGGTGCTGGGCCGTGCGGTGGCGGTGGCCGGCATCGTCCGCAGCGATGTGGCGCAGCGGCTGTCGCTGCTGCTGTCATTGGCCGCCGCGTTCCTGTTCTTCGGCCAGAGCGCCACGCCGTGGAAGCTGGCCGGCCTGGCGCTGGGCCTGGTCGCCATGGTTGCGATCAGCCTGCGCCCGCGTGGGCCGGCCCTGGCGGCCTCACCCGGCGGTTGGGGGTGGTTGCTGGGCGTGTGGGGCGGGTTCGCGGTGGTGGACGTGCTGCTCAAGCAGGTGGCGCTGTCGGGCACACCGTCGATGGCGGCGGTGCTGGCCAGCTTCAGCGTGGCCTTCGTGCTGATGCTGGCGCTGCAGTTGTCGCGGCATTTCAGCGGCCGCAGCCGGCTGGCCTGGCGCAACCTCGGTGCCGGCGCGCTGCTGGGCCTGCTCAATGGCGGCAACATTCTCTTCTATGTGCATGCGCACCAGGCGATGCCGCAAAGCCCGGCTACCGTGTTCGCCGGCATGAACATCGGCGTGGTGGTGCTGGGTGCGCTGGTGGGCGTGTTCGCCTTCGGCGAGGCGACCACGAAGTGGAACCGCGCCGGCCTGGCACTGGCGGTGCTGGCGATCGGGTTGATCGCCTGGGGGTGAGCATGTGCATCGGGGTCGGAGCCCATTCCGTTGGAATGGGCTCCGACCCCTGCGTTGGGCGTTATTTATCGAAACCCAGCAGCAGCGGGTCGTGGTCGGAGCTGCGCCACGGCCCCTGCACATTGCGGCCCTGGTAGCCGCTGGCGTCCTGCTCGTCGGCGTTGCTGTGCCATTCGGCGGCGCCGCGCAGGCGCTTGGCCATGCCCGGGCTCAGCAGTGCATGGTCGAGGCGGCCGGTGTAGCCGTTGTAGACGTAGCTGTAGGGATGCTCGACCTTGGCCACCTTGAACGCGTCCTGCCAGCCCAGGTCATGCAGGGTGCGGATCGGGTCTTCCATCGCATAGGCGTTGAAATCACCCAGCAGCACGGCGTCCTTGGCGCCGGTGCCGGTTGGATCCGTCTGCAGCCAGGCGTGCAGCTGCTGCGCGGAGGTCACGCGGGTCGCATTCCAGCAGCCCTGGTTGTCATTGTGGTCGGCGTCTGCACCGGCGGCCTCGCGACAGCCCTTCGACTTGAAGTGGTTGGCCACCACCACGAACGGCGCGCCCTGCTTGCCCTGGAAGGCCTGCGCCAGCGGCACGCGGCTGTGCTCGACGAACGGGCCACCGGTCAGCGTGGCCGGCTTTCCCTGCGGCTGCAGGCGGTTGCTGCGGTAGATGATGCCGACCCGGATCGGATTGTCGCCGGGGCCGTTGCCGGCATCGACGAAGCGCCAGTCACCCTGCGCGCCGCGGTCCCGGTTGAGCGCATCGACCAGTTCGGCGATGGCCGACTGCGGGCCGTAGCCATCGTTTTCCAGTTCCATCAGCGCGGCGACGTCGGCACCCAGCGCGTTGACCGTGGTGACCAGCTTGGCCACCTGCGCCTTGTGTTCATCCAGTGTGCGCGCACCGCGCAGGGTCGGGAAGCCACCGCCCTGGCCGTCGCCGTTGAAGAAGTTCTCCAGGTTGAAGGCCGCCACGTGCAGGCTGCCCGGCACCGTCGGCACCGCCGGGCGCTTCAGCTCCGGCAGCTTCAGCACACCTTCGACCTGCAAGCGCGGGTGCCCCTGCGCGTCCACGTGCACGACACCTTCCACGTTGCGCAGCTGCATGCCGGCGCGCAGCACCGGGTTGCCCGGCAGGTACGGCACGCTGGCCGGGTCGCGGGCATCACTGCCATCGTCCAGCACCAGGCGGCGGCGCAGGTTGTCGGCCATCACCTGCTCGTAGCCGGCAGTACCCGGCGCGGCCACTTCGGTGGGCTGCCAGAGGCGGCCATCGAAGGCGACAGTGAGCTGGCCGAAGCGCTCCAGGCCATCGGTGCCGGCCAGGGTGAGCGGCGCGGCGATGCGCACACGCTGGCCGTCCAGCGCGCGCCAGTCAGCCGGCGCGGCGGTCAGCACCACGGTCGCGCTGCTGCGCGCGGCAGCGGGCGTCGTAACCGGTGCGGCCTGCGGCTGGGCCTGGGCGAAGGCGCTGGCCGGCAGCAGCAGGGACAGGGCAAGGGCGAGGGAACGGCGGCGCATCGACGGGCGATTCCAGGGAAGAGGGCGCACAGACTAACCCTGAAATGCGAAACCCCGCTTGCGGGCGGGGGAATATGGGCGATCAGGCCTCGGTGGGCAAAGCCGGTGCGGTGACCGGCGTGACCGGCGTGACCGGCGGTAGAGTCGACTGTTAGTCGACTGTCGCGCGCAGCGCGGGCTTTCCGGCAGCGTTGGGAAGAGCAGTCGACTAACAGTCGACTCTACCGGCGGTTAGGCGATTCGGTCGTTCGGCGGTTCGGCGGTTCAGCAGTTCGGCCATCCAGCGGTTTGGCCGTTCCGCCGTTCGGAGGCTATTTCAGGTTGCCCAGCATCCAGTCCACGGTGGCGTGGATCTGCTCCTCGGTCAGCGCCGGGTTGCCGCCCTTGGGGGGCATGATGCCGCCATCCGGGCCGGTATAGCCCTCGATGGCGTGCTTGTAGAGCGTGTCCTTGCCCTGCGCGATGCGCTTGTCCCAGTGCGAGTGGTCCAGCGTTGGCGCCATGCCCACGCCCGTGGTGTGGCAGGCAGTGCACAGGTTGTCGAAGATGACCTTGCCGTCCTTGGTGCCGCCATAGGCCACCTGCGACGCCGCCTTGGCCAGTGCTGCCGCCTTGGCTGCAGCCTGCGCGGCGGCGCCAGTGCTGCCGGCGTACACCGCGCCGGTGGGCGAAATGCGCTGTTCAGTGCGTTTGGCCGCGGTCGGCGACACCTCGGGCGGAATCCGGGTGTGGATATAGGCGGCAAGGAGGATGAGGCCGAGGGTGATGGTCGCCAGCAGCGCGATCACCATGGAGAAGCGTTTCAGGAACTCCAGATCGTAATTCCGCACTCTTCGTTACCCCTGGCTGATAGTCGTTGGACCACGGCTGAGCGACTGCGTGATGGGCCGAGTATAGAACGCACTTTGCGTGCGACAACAGGCGTCACTGCTGATGCGGCGCAACATGCCGGGGGGCTGGGGTCAGATCCCTTTTGCCACGCAGAAGGGATCTGACCCCGGCAACGCAAGCGCGGCAACAGCCGCCGGGCATGGCCCGGCGCTACCGTTTTGCGGGGGCGCCGATCGCGCGCAGGCAGAAGCTGCAGATCGCATCCACCAGCGCGCCTTCGTCGCGGTGCGCTTCGCGGCTGGGCGCGGTCGGGCCGACCATCGCTTCGGTGAAGGCACCGACCAGGCACGCGGCCGTGGCGTGCGCGTCCTGCGCCGGCAGTTCACCGGCGGCCACGCCCTCTTCCACCAGGCGCAGGAAGACATCCCCAAAGGCACGACGGCCGCGCATGCGTTCGGCTTCCACGTCCGGGTCGACCGGCTCGACGATGAAGGCATGGGCCAGCCCCGGCCCCGCCAGGGCGCGGCGGACGAAGGCGGTGATCGCCAGCCGCAGCCGCTCGCTGGCCGCCTCCGGACCACTGGCAATGCGCTCCATGATCGCCACTTCATGGGCCACGGCGGCGTTGAGCACCTCCACGAACAGTTCGGCCTTGGACGGGAAGTGGCGGTAGATCAGGCCGGTGGACACCCCGGCCTGGGTCGCTACGGCGGTCACCGGGGCGTTGCGCCAGCCACCGGTGGCGACCAGCTCGCGGGTGGCCAGCAGGATCCTTTCACGGGCCCCGGCCAGGCGTTCTTCCATCAATGCAGAGCGTTTATAGGCCATGTTCTGATTCTAGTTTCAATTTTTGAATTCGTATTCACTTCTTACCCGAACCCCGCTACGCTGGGGTCCAATCGCCCGTGCGGGCAGCGGTCCTGCAGACCGCCGCCCGCTCCCCCGCCGGGTGCGTCCATTTCCTGCCATCCCGCCGTGGAGCCACCACAATGCACGTGCCATCCCTGAACTTCGACCTTGGCGAAGACATCGACCTGCTGAACCAGAGCGTGGCCCATTTTGCCGCCGCCGAGGTCGCACCGCTGGCCGCCGAGGCCGATGCCACCAATCAGTTCCCGCTGGCCCTGTGGCCGAAGCTGGGCGAACAGGGCCTGCTCGGCCTCACCGTGGAAGAAGAATACGGCGGCACCGGCATGGGCTACCTGGCCCACGTGGTGGCGATGGAAGAGATCTCGCGTGCTTCCGGCGGCATCGGCCTGTCCTACGGCGCGCACTCCAACCTGTGCGTGAACCAGCTGCGCAAGAATGGCAACGAGGAACAGAAACAGCGCTTCCTGCCGGGCCTGTGCAACGGCAGCCTGGTCGGCGCGCTGGCGATGAGCGAGCCGGGTGCCGGTTCGGACGTGGTGTCGATGAAACTGCGCGCCGACAAGCGTGGTGACCGCTACGTGCTCAACGGCAACAAGATGTGGATCACCAACGGCCCGGATGCCGACGTGCTGGTGGTCTATGCCAAGACCGACATGGACGCCGGCGCCAAGGGCATCACCGCCTTCCTGGTCGAAAAGGGCATGAAGGGCTTCTCCACCGCGCAGAAGCTGGACAAGCTGGGCATGCGTTCCTCGCCCACCTGCGAGCTGGTGTTCCAGGACTGCGAAGTGCCGAAAGAAAACGTACTGGGCCAGGTCGGTGGCGGCGTGCGCGTGCTGATGTCCGGCCTGGACTACGAGCGGGTGGTGCTGTCCGGTGGCCCGCTGGGCCTGATGGCGGCGGCCATGGACGTGGTGATGCCCTACGTGCACGAGCGTCACCAGTTCGGTGAGGCGATCGGCAGCTTCCAGCTGATCCAGGCCAAGATCGCCGACATGTACGTGGGCCTGGGCGCCTGCCGTGCTTATGTCTATGCCGTGGCACGCGCCTGCGACCAGGGCCGCACCACCCGCCAGGACGCCGCCGGTGCCATCCTGTACGCCGCCGAGAAGGCGACCTGGCTGACCGGCCAGGCGATCCAGATCCTGGGCGGCAACGGCTACATCAACGAATACCCGACCGGCCGTTTGTGGCGCGACGCCAAGCTGTATGAAATCGGCGCCGGCACGTCGGAGATCCGCCGCATGCTGATCGGCCGCGAACTGTTCCAGCGCACCCTGTAAGGCCACCGCGATGACCGTCCTGAACAGCCAGCTGCAACCGGGCAGCGATACGTTTGAAGCCAACCGCACGGCCATGCAGGCCGTGGTCGACGACCTGCACGCCACGCTTGCCCGCACCGCACTGGGCGGCAACGAAGCGGCACGCGCCAAGCACACCGCACGCGGCAAGCTGCTGGTGCGTGACCGCATCGACGCCCTGCTCGACCCAGGCAGCGCCTTCCTCGAAATCGCGCCGCTGGCCGCGCATGGCATGTATGAAGACGCCGTGCCCGCTGCGGGCGTGGTGGCCGGCATCGGCCGGGTGAGCGGCGTGGAGTGCGTGATCGTGGCCAATGACGCCACGGTCAAGGGCGGCACCTATTACCCGATGACGGTGAAGAAGCACCTGCGCGCGCAGGAGATCGCCGAGCAGAACCACCTGCCCTGCATCTACCTGGTCGATTCCGGTGGCGCCTTCCTGCCGCTGCAGGACGAGGTGTTCCCCGACCGCGACCACTTCGGCCGCATCTTCTACAACCAGGCCAACCTGTCGGCGCAGGGCATTCCGCAGATCGCCTGCGTGATGGGCAGCTGCACCGCCGGCGGCGCCTACGTGCCGGCCATGAGCGATGAAACGGTGATCGTGCGCGAACAGGGCACGATCTTCCTCGGCGGCCCGCCGCTGGTGAAGGCGGCCACCGGCGAAGTGGTGACCGCCGAGGAACTGGGCGGCGCCGACGTGCATACGCGCATTTCCGGCGTGGCCGACCACATGGCCGACAACGACCTGCAGGCACTGGCACGCGTTCGCGCGATCATCGCCCAGTTGAACTGGCGCAAGCCGGAACCGGCGATGGCGGTACAGCCTTCCGAAGAACCGCTGCTGCCGGCGCACGACCTGTACGGGGTGATCCCGGCCGACACGCGCAAGCCCTACGACGTGCGCGAAGTGATCGCGCGCCTGGTCGATGGCTCGCGTTTTGATGAGTTCAAGCCGCGCTACGGCGCCACGCTGGTCACCGGCTTCGCCCATCTGAACGGCTACCCGATCGGCATCATCGCCAACAACGGCATCCTGTTCTCCGAGTCGGCACTGAAGGGCGCGCACTTCATCGAGCTGTGCACCCAGCGCAACATCCCGCTGGTGTTCCTGCAGAACATCACCGGCTTCATGGTCGGCCGCAAGTACGAACAGGGCGGCATCGCCAAGGACGGTGCCAAGCTGGTGATGGCGGTGGCCTGCGCCAGGGTGCCCAAGTTCACCGTGGTGATCGGCGGTTCGTTCGGTGCCGGCAACTACGGCATGTGCGGCCGCGCGTACTCGCCGAACTTCCTGTGGATGTGGCCGAACGCGCGCATCGGCGTGATGGGTGGCGAGCAGGCGGCCAGCGTGCTGGCCACGGTCAAGCGCGATGGCATCGAAGCCAAGGGCGGGCAGTGGCCGGCAGCGGAGGAAGACGCGTTCAAGGCGCCGATCCGCGACCAGTTCGAACAGCAGGGCCACCCGTATTACGCCAGCGCGCGCCTGTGGGACGACGGCGTGATCGATCCGGCCGACACCCGCCGCGTACTGGCCCTGGCGCTGTCGGCCAGCCTCAACGCCGCTCCACAGCAGACGCGCTTCGGCGTGTTCCGCATGTAACCCATGCCATGACCGAGCACGCTCCCATGAAGCCCGTTGCCATGTTCACCAAAGTCCTGATCGCCAACCGCGGCGAGATCGCCTGCCGCGTCATCGCCACCTGCCGCCGCCTCGGCATCGCCACCGTGGCGGTGTATTCCGATGCCGACCGCACTGCGCGTCACGTCCGGCTGGCCGACGAAGCCATCCACATCGGCCCGGCCGCCGCGCGCGAGAGTTACCTGCGCGGCGATGCCCTGCTCGACGCCGCACGCGCGACCGGCGCGCAGGCCATCCACCCCGGCTACGGCTTCCTCTCCGAGAATGCCGACTTCGCCGACGCCTGCGCCGCCGCCGGCATCACCTTCATCGGCCCACCGGCCAGCGCCATCCGCGCGATGGGTGACAAGAGCGCGGCCAAGGCACTGATGGCCCAGGCCGGCGTACCGCTCACCCCGGGCTACCACGGCGACCAGCAGGCGCCGGACTTCCTGCGCGCACAGGCCGACGCCATCGGTTACCCGGTACTGATCAAGGCCAGCGCCGGCGGCGGCGGCAAGGGCATGCGCAAGGTCGAGCGCAGCGAGGACTTCGTCGATGCGCTGGCCAGCTGCCAGCGCGAGGCGGCCTCGGCGTTCGGCAACGACCATGTGCTGGTCGAGAAGTACGTCGAGCGTCCGCGCCACATCGAGATCCAGGTGTTCGGCGATTCCCACGGTGATGCGGTGTACCTGTTCGAGCGCGACTGCTCGGTGCAGCGCCGCCACCAGAAGGTGCTGGAAGAAGCGCCGGCGCCGGGCATGAGCGCCGAGCGTCGTGCGGCGATGGGCAAGGCCGCGGTCGATGCCGCGCGCGCGGTGGGCTATGAGGGCGCGGGCACCGTGGAGTTCATCGCCGGCCCGGACGGCGATTTCTACTTCATGGAAATGAACACCCGCCTGCAGGTCGAGCACCCGGTCACCGAGTACATCACCGGCACCGACCTGGTGGAGTGGCAGCTGCGGGTGGCTTCGGGCCAGCCGCTGCCGCTGCGCCAGGAACAGCTGGCCATCCACGGCCACGCAATTGAAGCGCGGCTGTACGCCGAGGATGCCGATCGTGGCTTCCTTCCCTCCACCGGCACCCTGCGTCGCCTGCGCCTGCCGACGCCGTCGGCCAACGTGCGCGTGGATACCGGCGTGGAGGAAGGCGACAGCATCACCCCGTACTACGACCCGATGATCGCCAAGCTGATCGTCTGGGACGTGGACCGCGTTGCCGCGCTGCGCCGCATGAGCCAGGCACTGGCCGACTGCCAGGTGGTGGGCGTGACCACCAATGCCGGCTTCCTGCGCCGGCTGGTAAACACCGATTCGTTCACCCACGCCAAGCTGGATACCGCGCTGATCGAACGCGAACAGACGGCGTTGAGCGTAGTCGGCGACAGCGAACATGCACTGTGGCTGCTGGCAGCGGTGGCCGCCGTGACCAGCACCGCAGGAGCCATCACCGATGCCCGCGACCCGCATTCGCCATGGCAGGCACAGGACGGCTGGCGCCTCGGCGCATCCACCCCGCGCGTGCTGCCGCTGCAGCAGGGCGAGCGCCGGCACACGCTGAGGGTGTGGCCGCGGGCTGATGGCTGGCGCGTGCAGTGCGACGACGCAGCACCGGTGCAGGTGATCGGCACGGCCGATGCACAGCATCTGACCGTGCAGCTGGGCGAGCGCCGTTGGTCACTGCAGCTGCTGCGCGAAGGCGACCAGCTGTACCTGTTCGGCGCCGACGGCCAGCACCGCTTCACCCTGCATGATCCGGTGGGCGAATCGGACCACGCCGTGGCCGATGCCGGCAGCCTGCTGGCGCCGATGCCGGGCAAGATCGTCGCCACGCTGGTCGCGGCCGGCACCGAGGTCAAGCGCGGCACCCCGCTGGTGGTACTGGAAGCGATGAAGATGGAGCACACCCTGCAGGCACCGGCCGACGGAACGGTGAAGGGCTACCGCGCCAAGGCAGGCGACCAGGTGGGTGATGGCGCAGTGCTGGTGGACTTCGAAGCGGCGTGATGTGGCAGAGGCCGCGCGGGGTCAGCCCGCGCGGTCTTCAAGGTTCCAGATCACGCCTGCCGGGTCCAGCTCGCTGGTCGTCATCCGTGATGCACGCCATCCGAAACCGCAGACCGCGAGCACCCCCTCATTGATCGTGTCCAGGCCCAAGGCTCGTTCGATCGGCTTTTCGTTGATCGCCGCAGTAATGAATGCTCCCAGGCCGGCATCCGTGGCCGCCAGATACAGCGTCTGCGATAGATGTCCCGCCTCCATCGCGACAACCCGATAGCTTTTCCCATGCTGGCGATACTTCCAGTACGTCCTGTTGAAACGCGGGGCCAGGATCACCAGCACATGCGCATCCGCAAACCAGTGCTGCTGCCCGACCATGGACATCACGAAGTCGCCATCGATGGCCACGGGGCAATCAATCGGCAGCAGTCCGTGGCCCTGCGCTCGATAGAGATACATGCCGGCAGCAAGTCCTTCGACATTACGCACCAGCACGTAGGCTTCGACAGGATGCAGTCCGCCGCCTGAGGGTACGTTCTTCTTCAGGAACACCAGATCATCGCCTTCTCGCTGGCAGCTGCTGCTGCCGAATGCCCGCTGCAGCATCTGGCTCAGCAGGGGCAGTGGCAGTGATCGGGTGACATCGAAGTTCCGGCAGGTGACGCGCCGCGCCAGCAGTGCGTCGAAATCGTTGGACTGCTGAGGCGGCAGTGGTACCAATCCTGCTTCGGCAGCGGCAGCGGCAGCGTGCGGTGGGGGCGCTCCCAACGTCCTGCGCATCTGCGAGGCTGTTTCGATCTGTGATTCACGCATGTTGCGAACGGCGTCAACATCCTCCCAGCGTGAGAAGGCATGCATGACCGCAGCCAGAGGGTGCCAGTGCGTTGCACGCAGCCGCTCATCACGAGCGGCAACATCGTCATCCTGTCCGCGGGTCAACACCAGGCGACTGGCAATCAGCAGGTCCATCGCAGGTGAACAGGCTTTCTCTGCCTCAAGCGTGGTCCATGCACTTGGGCTCAGGCTTCCCAGCAGCGCCTGTGCCGTGGCGTCCAGCACCACCGGCGCATCCAGGTGAGGGGCGAGTGCCTCCCAGGCAAGCGTGCGCACCAGGCCATCACCACCGCGCAGCAGGCCTTCAAGCTCAAACCGGATCTGCTCGGTGGGCTGTACCACTACGATCGCGCAGCGCCTGACATCCATCGGATCAGCCTTCCTTCATCGTGAATCCACGTTATCGAACCGCGGCCCGATTCCTTTACATCTTCCGCTCCACCCTCTCAAGAACCGGTTTGCCAGGCCGACATCACCACTGCCCCTCGACACTCCATGGATGCAGGACACAATGCCCACGTTGACGCTCTCGCTGCCGGTTGCCAGGACGCTGGTTCAGCGCCTCGCCACCGATGACACCTTCCGCCAGCTCTTCGCCACCGACACGGCCGCCGCGATACTGCTGGCTGGACACGTTCCATCCAACCCGGCTGACCTTCAGCAGTTCGTCCAGGATTGCTGCAAGAACATCTGCCTGGCGGAGAAGGACGTCATCGCACAGGCCGAAGACCAGATCGTCGCCATTCTGACCAGTGGTACCGGCTACTCCGTGCCGATGCTTGAGGACGGTTACGGCTCGCCGCGCACGCTGCGCTGAGGCATCGAGGCCATGGTGTCGGCAGCCTCGATTGCCGGCGCCGCCATGAGCCTGCGCACATCCACTACGTTAAGTGCCTGCAGGCAGAAGCTGCATTGCGCTTCTGCATAGGCAAATCCGGGGCGATCACGCAGCCAACGCGTCTGCTCATGGGCAACATCCTTCAAGCCCGCCTCCAGCGCCAGGTCACGCACTGCCAGCCGCACCTGCAGGCGTGGCTGCTTCTTCAGCAGCGGTACGAGCAGGTCCAGCCCGGCCTGGGGCCGACCCTCATGCTGCATCATCCGCCCGGCCAACAGGGTGACGTACTGGCGCAACACGCTGCTGTCAGGAAGATCCTGAAGCGCGTTCATCCGGGCCTGGACCGCCTTGGCCGGTGCGGCATCGCCCAGTCTCAGTGCCAGCAAGGCTGCCGCGTGTGCTGCAACCAGGCGATCCACTACCTCCACCGCGGGTTCGCCGCTCAGCTCTTCGAATGGCGCGGTCGCGGACGCGCGCGCCACCATCAAGGCTTTCGACTTTCTGCCGGCCATCAGGTAGGCGACGGCCAGGGGCATGTCGAAGTTGTACCGATCCATGCCCTGGCGCCGTGCGGCAAGCATCCTCCCCTGTTCGGCGAGCTTGATGGCGCCCTCGACATCGCCTTGGTCAAGCGCAATCGTGGTAGCGAAATTACCAGCATGGAAGTTGTTCGGATCGATCCGTCCAAGCAGCGCATTGGCCTTCTCGAACTCGGCACGCGCTGCCGCCACCGTCGCCTGGCGCATCAATGCACCCTCCCAGCCATTGCTGGCGGCACGGCTGAACGCGATGTCAGCGTCTGCGTAGCGCTCGCTGGCCAGCAAGGCGCGGCCGTACTGGTCCTGTGCAATCTCAGGCAATTCGACCCTGCTATGTGCAACACGCCTGGAAAGCGCCAGGGCCTCGGCAAGGCGGTTCTCGTGGAAAAGATTCAGACCGGCGTTGTAGCTTGCAGGCATGTAATCCGGATACAGCTCTGCCATGCGCGCCCAGCCATCGGTGGCACGATCCGGATCACCGATCTGCAGCGCCCAGTTCTGCACATACAGGCGCTCGCGTGGCGTAAGGTGCCCTGATCGACGGTCGGCCTCTTCCAGCAGACGCTTGGCATCGTGGTAGTTCATCATGGCGAAGCGACAGCGGGCTTGGCCCAGCCATGCCAGGGCGAACTCAGGATCGACCTGGATCGCCTGCTCGAAGAACGCCATCGCGCCGTTGAAATCTCCGCGGCTGTAGCGCTTCTGGCCCAAGGCAAACGCACGCAGCGCATCCATGCTGCCCGTGGTCACCTCGGGCAGGGATTGGCTGTCGCGCTGGATCAATGCGGGCTCTTCGCCCAGGCGATCGCGCAGCTGGCGCGAAACATCGTCCACCGCCGCCAGTACCGCACCCGCCTTCGCATCGGCGGATACCACGGCCAGGGTGCGCAGCGTCGACGGCTCGACCACCTCCACGCTGAAGCGGGTGCGGCCGCCGATATCGGTAGCCGATGGCACGAACACCAGGCGGGCGCCGGTGCGCACCGCCACAGCGGCGGCATCGCCGCGTTCGCGGAGGCCACCATCCAGCGGTTTCCGCATCATCTCAAGGGTACGGCCAACGCGGTCGTCACTGACGACATTGACGTAGCGGGACTGCTCGAGACTGATCCGGAACGCCTGGTCCAGGGCGTCATCAAGCAAGCGGTTGCCGGTGAGGTTGTGCAGCCCGCCAAGCACCACCCAATCGCGTTCAGCGAATGCGATGGCCGGCTGTGGCCGGGTCAGCAACCAGACGCCAAGCACCGCGGCCAGCAGTACGGCGGCCTGCGCCGCCATCGCCAGTGGACGGCGCCACAACGGAAGATCACGCCGGGCCTTGGCCGTGTGCCGCAGCCGCCCCGGCGTGGGCATGCCCGCCGCCTGCACGCCGTAGACTTCAGCAGGCTGGCTCACACCCTTGAAGCGCCAGCGCCCGAACGATCGCCATTGCAGGCCTTCAGCCATCGCGCCCAGCGACCCACTGGAGCGACGCATGATGGATTCGGCCACCGCCGAAAGCAGGATCTGGCCCGGCCGTGCCAACTGCATCAGGCGCGCCGCCGTCGGCTTGGCCAGGCCTTCGACTTCAATCGCCTTGGCGCCAGCCCGCACTGCCTCGGCGCTGTTCTCCCACGTGAGCACATCGCCAACATGCAGACCGGCCCGCGCCTGCAGATGGATCTCGTGTCTCTGCCCCAGCGGCTGCAGCCCACGCTGGTAATCCAATGCGAAGCCAAGCGCGTCGATCGGGCGCTCGAACAGCATGAACAACCCGTCGGAGCGATCGATCAGCTGGCCGTTCCAGCGCTGCTGCAGCGCCAGCACCAGCCGGTCGTGTTCCTGGAACAGTTCGGCGGCAGCGACGTCGCCGATGCGTTCGACCAGCAGCAGCGAGTCACACAGGTCGGTGAACAGCAGGGCGCGCAGTTGCTGGTTGTGCGGCGCCGACGTTCCGTTGTCGCCATTCATCGCCTCTGTCTCCCGATCTAGGGTGAGTCCACTGCGTCTGCCCAACGCAGGCAGTTGCCACCATCACGCTTGGCCTGGTACAGCGCACGGTCCGCGCTGGCGTACCACTCGCTCCAGCCCGCCTCCGGTGCCAGCAGGCTGGCGCCGATGCTGACCAGGCTGACGTGCGGCGTGCCGTGGCTGCGTTCCAGCAGACCGTGTACCGCGCTGAGGATGAACTCGGCCGCGTGCTGCACGATCTCGTGGTTGCCACGACGCAGGATCAGGCAGAACTCGTCACCGCCGAGGCGGCAGGCAAGGTCCTGCTCGCCGGCCATCGAGCGCAGGATGTTGCCCATGCTCTGCAGCACGCGATCGCCGGCCTGGTGGCCATGGCGGTCGTTGATCTGCTTGAAGCGGTCGCAGTCGATCAGCAGCAGCGCCTGCGGCAGCCCACTGCCATCGGCGCGGCATTCCTGCAGGTACAGGGTGAGGCCACGGCGGTTGTGCAGCCCGGTCAGTTCATCGGTACGCACCAGCTCGCGGGTGTGGGTCAGCTGGTGGGTGGTGATGTACAGGTTGTCCAGCGCGGTTTCCAGGTCATGGTTGCGCCGGCGCAGCTGGCTGATCAGGGCCTGTTCGTTGGTCAACACGCGCATGATCGTGCGGCGCAGGAAGTAGGCGACCAGGCCCGGATCGGATTCGACCAGGCGATGGAAGTCGGCGGGCCCCAGCTCAAGCACCTCGCAGTCCACCAGGGCGCGCGCACTGGCGCTGCGCGGGTGGTCACCCACCAGCAGCCCCAGTTCACCGAAGAACTCGTGCTGGCCAAGCGTCTTGATCACCAGGTCCTCGCCGAAGTCCAGTTCGATCTGGCCTTCCAGGATCACATACATGCGCTCGCCACGATGCCCGCGCTGGAACAGCCACTGTCCGGCATGAAGCTTGCATGGACGGGCAAATCTGGCGAACAATGCGACTTCGGCATCGGACAGCAGCGCATGCACGATCTCGGCCATCGCCACCCGGGCGATACCTGACGTCACATCACTGTTCTCGGCCGCACCCCTGCCGGTCATTCCCTGCACCCGCCGCCAGCGTCCCCTGGTGAGCCGCGGAGCATAGCACCGCTTTAAAATGTGCGCCCTATCTCATTTTGAGCCTTGTGGTCCACTTTCCCGATGTGAAGGCGCGCGGTGGCCGTTCTGCCCGCCACGGTCGAGGGAAAAGTCGTTCCGGATCAATCTGATGGCCACCTTCACAGGGTTTCGGCCAAGTTGCCGGTCTGTGGGGTGCGCCGAATTGACGCTGCCTGCGTTCATCGCGTTTCCATCGATACAACAACGCCGGCAGGTCCCCCGACCGGCCGGCGTTGTCTGGCCCTTCCCTGGCCACCCTGATCGTATTTCGAGGCTTCGGTAGCGCCGGCCGCTGGCCGGCACTACCGATCAGGCGGCGCGCTCGCTACGCCCGCCGTGGAACTGCTCTTCTTCGGTCGAACCGGTCAACGCGGTGGTCGAGGACTGGCCCTGCTGGATCGCCTGGGTCACGGCATCGAAGTAGCCGGTGCCGACCTCGCGCTGGTGCTTGACCGCGGTGAAGCCACGCTCGGCCGCTTCGAACTCGGCCTCCTGCAATTCCACAAAGGCGCTCATCTGGCGGCGTGCATAGCCGTGGGCCAGGTTGAACATGCCGTAGTTCAGCGCGTGGAAGCCGGCCAGGGTGATGAACTGGAACTTGTAGCCGTAGCTGCCCAGCTCGCGCTGGAACTTCGCGATCGTTGCGTCGTCCAGGTTCTTCTTCCAGTTGAAGCTGGGCGAGCAGTTGTAGGCCAGCAGCTTGCCCGGGAACTTCGCATGGATCGCCTCGGCGAACTTGCGCGCGAATTCCAGGTCCGGCTTGCCGGTCTCGCACCACACCAGGTCGGCATAGGGCGCGTAGGCCAGGCCGCGGCTGATCGCCTGGTCCAGGCCATTACGCGTCTTGTAGAAGCCTTCCACGGTGCGTTCACCGGTGGCGAACGGCTTGTCGTTGCCGTCGATGTCGCTGGTCAGCAGGTCGGCCGCCTCGGCATCGGTGCGCGCCACCAGCAGGGTCGGCACGCCCAGCACGTCGGCGGCCAGGCGCGCGGCGTTGAGCTTCTCGATCGCCTCGCGGGTCGGCACCAGCACCTTGCCGCCCATGTGGCCGCACTTCTTCACCGAGGCCAGCTGATCCTCGAAATGCACGCCGGCGGCGCCGGCCTCGATCATCGCCTTCATCAGCTCGAACGCGTTGAGCACGCCGCCGAAACCGGCCTCGGCATCGGCCACGATCGGCTGCAGGAAGTCGATGTCATCCTTGCCTTCGGCGTGGTGCAGCTGGTCGGCGCGCAGCAGGGTGTTGTTGATGCGCTTGACCACCGCCGGCACCGAATCGGCCGGGTACAGCGACTGGTCCGGATACATCTGGCCGGCCAGGTTGGCGTCGGCCGCCACCTGCCAACCGGACAGGTAAATCGCCTTCAGCCCGGCCTTGACCTGCTGCATGGCCTGGTTGCCGGTCAGCGCACCCAACGCGTTGACGAACTCGCGCTCATGCAGCGACGCCCACAGCTTCTCCGCGCCCAGGCGGGCCAGCGAATGCTCGATGTGCACGGTGCCGCGCAGGCGCACCACGTCGGCGGCGCTGTAGTTGCGCTGGATGCCTTCCCAGCGCGGGTTGGTGTCCCAGTCGTGCTGGATCTGTTCGGCAGTGGGCAGCTTGCTCATGTCTTTCTCCAGTTCGGTTCGTGCGTGCAGCGGGGAGGGAAACGGCGGGATTGCGGGCGGTCGGTCAGTCGATGCGCGCGTAGGCCGGCAGGGTCAGGAAATCGGTCAGTTCGTTGCTGCGGCTCAGTTCGGCCAGCAGCGCGATGGCTTCGCCGATGCGTGCGCCACCGGGCAGCGCGCCGGCGTCGCCCAGCCGCGCCGGCAGCTGTGCCAGCGTGGCGTCGAGCAGGGCCAGGTCGATCGCGGTGCCATCGTCCAGCTGCTGGCCCGGCGTGTGCAGCCACTGCCACAGCTGGCTGCGGCTGATCTCGGCGGTGGCCGCGTCCTCCATCAAGTGGTGGATCGGCACGCAGCCGTTGCCATCCAGCCACGCCGCCAGGTAGCGCACGCAGACTTCCACGTTGCCTTCGAAGCCGGCGCGGGTGATGGTGCCCGGCGGCCTTGCGATCAGCTCATCGCGACCGACGCGCACGTCCTGGCGCAGCACGCTGTGCTGGTTCGGGCCGGGCATGTGTTCGTCGAAGATTGCCATCGCCACCGGGATCAGCGCCGGGTGCGCGACCCAGGTGCCGTCGTGGCCGGCTGTGACCTCGCGCAGCTTGTCGGCGCGCACGCGGGCCATCGCCTGCTCATTGGCGGCGGCATCGTTGTTGATCGGGATCTGCGCGGCCATGCCACCCATCGCATGCGCACCGCGGCGATGGCAGGTCTGGATCAGCAGCTCCGAATAGGCCTTCAGGAACGGCTGGGTCATGGTCACCTGGCCGCGCTCGGGCAGCACGCGGTCGGCGTGGTGGCGGAAGGTCTTCAGGTAGGAGAAGATGTAATCCCAGCGCCCGCAGTTCAGGCCGACGATGCGGTCACGCAGCGCGTGCAGGATCTCGTCCATCTCGAACACCGCCGGCAGCGTTTCGATCAGCACGGTCACCTTGATCTGACCGTGCGGCAGGCCGAGCATGCCTTCGATGTGCGACAGCGCGGTCTCCCACAGTGCAGCCTCTTCCATGCTCTGCAGCTTGGGCAGGTAGAAGTACGGGCCGCGGTCCTTGCCCTGCAGGGTGCGGGCGTTGTGGAAGGCGAAGACGGCCGCGTCGAACAGGCCACCGGCCAGCGGCTGGCCGTCGATGGCTACGTGCTTTTCGTCCAGGTGCCAGCCACGTGGGCGCACGATCAGCACCGCCTGCTCGTCGTAGGGGCGCAGGCGGTAGTGCTTGCCATTGGGTGCGGTGTATTCCAGATCACCGCGCACCGCCGCCGCCAGCGACTGCTGCCCGGCCAGCAGGTTGCGCCAGGTCGGCGAGGTCGAATCCTCGAAGTCGGCCATGAACACCTTGGCGCCCGAGTTCAGCGCGTTGATGACCATCTTCGGGTCGGTCGGGCCGGTGATCTCGACGCGGCGGTCCTGCAGCGCGGCCGGCAGCGGCGCAACGGTCCAGTCGCCGCTGCGGATGGCGGCAGTGTCTTCGCGGAAATCCGGCAGGCCGCCCTGGTCGAAGAACGCCTGGCGCTCGCGGCGGGCCAGCAGCCGTGCCTGCCGGCCCGGTTCCACCGCACGGTGCAGCGACACCAGCAGGGCCAGCAGCGGCGCCGGCAGCATGGTGTCCTGGCCGGCCACGCGGGTCGCCAGGGCGATGCCGGGGGTAGCCTTGCTGGCAGGGGTGGGAACAGCGGAAGCGACGGCGGACATGAGGCGACTCCAGCGGTGGGGGAACGTCTCCACGGTGCGGCCGGGGCCGAGTATTTGGCAAAACAGTTTTTGCAATGTTCTACATAAATTGTGCTAATACTTATGACGCCATGACCACGCGCCCCTCGCCAAGTCCGCGTTTTTCCTACAAATCCGACCGGTTGAAGCCGCTGCGCGCGTTCTGCCAGACGGTGCGCCTGGGTTCGGTCTCACGGGCTGCTGAGGCACTGTTCGTCAGCCAGCCGGCCATCAGCCTGCAGCTGCAGGCGCTGGAACGGGAGTTGGGCGTGCCGCTGTTCGAGCGCAGCGGGCGGCGCCTGGTGCCCAGCCGTGAGGGCCAGCTGCTGTACGAAATGGCACAGCCGCTGGTGGAGAACCTGGACGGGCTGGAGGCGCGCTTCCGCGACAAGGTGCGCGGCCTGGACGCGGGCGAGCTGAACATCGCCGCCAACAGTTCCACCATCCTGTACCTGCTGCCGAAGATCGTGGAGCGCTTCCGCCTGCATCACCCGGACGTGCGCCTGACCCTGCACAACGCGATCAGCGCCGACGGCACCGACCTGCTGCGCGAGGATGCCGCCGACCTGGCGATCGGCTCGATGACCGACGTGCCGGCCGATCTCAGCTACGCCCCGGCCTACCGCTTCGAGCAGGTGCTGATCGCGCCGCACGATCATCCGCTGGCCAGTGGCGGCGAGCTGGAGCTGGCCGACATTGCGCGCTACCCCCTGGTGCTGCCGCCGAAGCGGCAGATCACCTACCGGCTGGTCGACCAGGTCTTCCAGCGCCACCGCATCGCCTACACCGTGGCGCTGGAGGTGGGCGGCTGGGAGGTGATCAAGCAGTACGTGGCGATGGGCATGGGCATTTCCATCGTGCCGACGCTGTGCCTGAACGAGGCCGACCATGAGCGGCTGGCAGCGCGGTCGATGAAGCGCTGGTTCCCGGAACGCAGTTACGGGGTGATCGTGCGGCGCGGCAGAGCGTTGTCGGCGCAGGCGCGGGCATTCATCGAGCTGATCCAGCCGGAGTTGTTCAGCCCGCGCGATTACGACCAGAGCGGGCATTCCGAGCGGTGAGAGGTGTTCGGCAGGGCTGCGCCCTGCACCTGCCGAAGCCGAAGCAACAGCAAAAACCGGTTATCTGTGAGATGGCGGGGTGGGTCCGGTTGCGGGGGACGCCGTAAACCCATCCATGGGGGCTTGGCCGCGGCATCCATGCCGCGGACACCCCCGCAACCGGACCCACCCCGCCTTCGACAGATCGCTAGCGCTGTTGGTGGGTGTCGACCTTGGTCGACACGTAAACAATGATCGAAATGGGTATTTGTAGAGTCGAGCCATGCTCGACTGGCGGAAAAACGATCGAAGAAGACGCCAGGCACGGTGTCGGTCTGGCTAGACTGGCCCCATGTCCATCGAACTCCGCCATCTGCGTTACTTCCTTGCCGTCGCCGATACGCTGCACTTCGGCCAGGCGGCCGAGCGGCTGGGCATGTCGCAGCCGCCGCTCAGCCAGCAGATCCGCCAGCTGGAAGACCTCATCGGCGCGCGCCTGTTCGTGCGCAGCCATCGCCGCGTGCAGCTGACGCCTGCGGGCGAACTGCTGCAGGAACGTGCACGCGCCATCGTGCAGCAGGTGGAAATGGCCGTGGACGAGGTGCAGCGTGCGCAGCGCGGTGAGCAGGGTGAACTGCATATCGGCCTGACCCGGGCCACGCCGCTGTCGCCGCAGATTCCACGTTCGATCCTGCATTACCGCCAGCAGTATCCGCAGGTACGGTTGCAGCTGAGCGAGATGAACACGCTGCAGCAGATCGACGCGCTGCTCGACGGTTCACTGGACGTGGGCATCATCCGCAAGCGCGCACTGCCCCCGGAACTGGTGGCACACAGCCTGTTTGTTGATCCGCTGGCGTTGATCGTGCATGCAGACCACCCTGCCCTTCATCGGCTCTCGAAACAGGGAACGCTGTCGCTGCGCGACTTCGCGCAGGAGCCGTTCGTGGCGTTCCGGCGCAGTGCCGGCGCGGGCATCCATGACCACATGATCGCGTTGTGCGCGGCTGCCGGATTCACGCCGCGCATCGTGCAGGAGGCAGGCGAAGCCTCGACGCTGATCAGCCTGGCCGCCGCCGGGCTGGGTGCGGCCATCCTGCCCTCCTCGTGCGATCACATCCGCGTGGAAGGGGCGCGCTTCGTAGCGCTGGCCGATGCCGGTGCGCATTCGGAGGTGCAGCTGGCCTGGCATCGCGAACGGGTAACGCCGTTGATCCGCAACTTCGCCACGCTGCTGCGCGGGGCGTTCGCCGGTAGAGTCGACTGTTAGTCGACTATCGCGCGCAGCGCGGGGCTTTTGCGGTCTGATGGAAGAGCAGTCGACTGACAGTCGACTCTACCAAGGCAAGCGCAACTCCACAGGATCAGGCAGTGACCGGCTGCGGGGCGCGCTGCTGCAGCGCCCAGACAATGCCACCGCCGATCAGGGTCAGCACGGCGGCGAACAGGCACACACCCAGCCAGTCCCACGCCGCATAAGCCAGGCCGCCTAAACCACCGAGCACACTCGAACCCAGGTAATAGGCAAACAGATACAGCGCCGAGGCTTCCGCGCGCATCGCACCGGCACGGCTGCCAACCCAGCTGCTGGCCACCGAGTGACCACCGAAGAAGCCGAACGTCACCAGCGCGATGCCCAGTGCCATCGTGCTCAGCCATGGCAATGCCAGCAGCGCGATGCCGGCGCCGATCAGCGCGAACGAGATCGACAGGATGCGGCCGCGCCCGTACCGCGTGGCCTGCTGGCCCATCCACGCCGAACTGAAGGTGCCCACCAGGTACACGCTGAAGATCAGGCCGACCACGGTCTGGCTGAGGTGGTACGGCGGCGCCAGCAGGTGGTAGCCCAGGTAGTTGTAGAGGGTGACGAACACGCCCATCAGCACGAACGAGGTGGCGAACAGCCACGGCAGGCCCGGGTCGGCGAACAGCATGCGCCAGCGCGACGGCAACTGGCGCAGGCCATCGCGACGCGCGTGGAAATGGCGCGACGGGGGCAGCTGCAGCCACAGCAGCGCGGTGCTGGCGATGGCGATGATCGAGACCACGCCGATACCCCAGCGCCAGCCCCAGTGGTCGGCGATGATGCCGGCCAGCAGGCGCCCGCTCATGCCACCGATGGCGTTGCCGCCGATGTACAGGCCCATCGCCAGGCCCAGCGCGCGGCTGTCCATTTCCTCGACCAGGTAGGTCATCGCCACCGCCGGTACGCCGCTCAGCGCCAGGCCGAGCAGGGTGCGCAGCACCAGCAACGTGGTCCAGTCGTCCACCAGCGCGGTGCTCAGCGACAGCATGGCCGAGGCCAGCAGCGCAGCGATCATCAACGGGCGACGGCCGACCGCGTCGGACAGCAGGCCGGCCAGCAGCATGGCCACCGCCAGCGTGCCGGTGGTCAGCGACAGCGACATCGCGCTGCCGGCAGCAGAAACGCCGAAGTGGCGGCTGAACTCGGGCAGCAGCGGCTGCACCGTGTACAGCAGGCCGAAGGTGGAAAAGCCGGCCAGGAACAGCGCCAGCGCAGTGCGGCGGAAGGCCGGCGTGCCCTGCTGGATGCGGGTCTCGGCGCTGGAATCGACAGTGTGGGGGCGGTGTTCGACGGCCGCTGCGGTTTCGCCAGTCATGGGATCGATGGGCCGCTGGGGGACGGCCGGACGTGGGAGGGAACGGGCCTAGACTAGGCCCGACCATCCAGTCGATCCATAACCTGATAGGTCAGGATTGATACGTCTGACCTATCGATTCAGCTTACAGGCGCTGCCACTCGAAGCCGTCGCCCCGGCGGTAGTACACCGCCACCGCCCGGCCGTAGACCTTGTCCGCATCGACGAAACCGAAGAAGCGGCCATCGAAACTGTTGCCACGGTGGTCTCCCAGCACCAGCACCTTGCCGGCTGGCACCACCAGATCGGCGATGTCCGGACCACCGCCCATGTCCAGGTCCAGGCGGGCACGACGTTCACCGAAGGCTTCCACGTCCTGCAGGTCAGCGATCTGCAGCGGCTGGCCGTTGATGCTCAGGTGTCCCTCGCGCATGTGCACGTGGTCCCCCGCCACCGCCGCCACGCGCTTGATCAACCGGGTGCCATCGGCCGGCGAATCAAACACCGCCACTTCGCCGCGCTGCGGGGTACCGGTCGCCAGCAGTTCCTTGTTGGTGAACGGCAGGCGCAGGCCGTAGGCGCGCATGTCCACCACCACCCGGTCGCCCGGTTGCAGGGTCGGCTGCATCGAGCCGCTGGGCACCACGTAGTGGTTGGCCAGGGTATCGCGGGCAGCGGCGAGCAGGCCGAGCATCACCAGCAGCGGCAACGCCTCCTTCTTCAGCCAGGCCAGCGCGCGTTCGGAAAAGGGAGGGCGGGCAACAGCATCCATGGCAGGCTCCGGGTGGGTGGTAGCTGCATCAGACCACAGGCGGGCGGGAGAGGTTCCCGCGCCACGATCCTGTAGAGCCGAGCCTACGCTCGGCTGCTTGTCGAGCGTCGGTTTGCGTCAGCCGAGCGTGGGCTCGGCTCTACAGGAAGGGTTACGCAGGTTTTACGCGCGGGGCCGGCCAAGGGCATCGCACCTTTACGGCCGCCGCGCGCATCGTGTGCCCACCGCGCCGCAGGGCGCATTCCGCAAGGTGTTGTATGACCCTCCTGGTGATCCGCCACGCGTCTTCGTCGGCGCCGCGTCCGCAGCTGCCGGCGCAGCTGGCCGGCCATCGCGTGCTGTGCAGCGATTGCGCCAGCCTGTCCGAAGTACGCCAGTGCCTGTGCCAGCCGCAGGCGCGTTCGGCCGACTGGGTGCTGCTGGATGTCGGCGTGGCCGACGAAGCGCAATGGCAGGCCGAGGGCGGTGCGTTGCAGGCGGCGCTGGAACGTCTGCCGGCGCAGTACATCGAGCTGCAGTCGCCCAGCGAGCTTGGCCTGGATGCGCGCCTGCGCCTGCAGCATGGCCCCGCCGCAGTGGTGATCGACCAGCGCAGCCAGCAGGCCGGCTATCCGCTGTCGCTGGCCATTGTCGGTCGCCGCCTGGCGCAGGAGGGCTGAGCCATGTCGATCTTCATCATCCGTGGCCCGGAAGCCGCCGGTGCGTTGATCCGTACCGCCATGCCGCTGCCGGCGCCGGTGCTGAAGTCGCTGGTGCATCGTGCGATCGACGCCGGCACCAGCGTGGCGATCCGTGCCTGTGGTTCGGAACAGGAACTGCTGGATGCACTGCGCGTGGCCGACCACAGCCGCGGCGAGGTGACGCTGCTCGATCCGGGCGCGTGCGCCAACAGCCTGCGCCTGCAGCGTCTGCTGCCCTATCTGCACAACGCGTACGTGGAAGTGCATGACGACGGCGCGGTGGCCGAGCCGTGCCTGCCGGCTGGTGTCGGCCATCGACTGGGCATTGCTGCAGGGTATGGCGCGCAGAGCTATGTGCTGGCGCTGGACATCGCGCTGGATCACCTGGGGCTGGCCGAGCAGGCCAATCGGGTGCACGTGGGGACGTAAACCGCTGGTGTAGCGTCGAGCCATGCTCGACTGGCTTTTCCGCCTTTGTAGAGCCGAGCCCATGCTCGGCTGCCTTTCCAGGAAACATCAGCCGAGCACGGGCTCGGCTCTACAGAAAGAAAAACGGCGGGGTTTCCCCCGCCGTTTTTTGTTTCTTACTTCAGCCCGCGGAACTTCAGCAGCGGTTCCACCGACGGGTCCTTGCCGCGGAAATCGCGGTACAGGGTCGACAGCTCCACGCTGTTGCCGCGCGAGAGGATCTTGTCGCGGAATTCCTGGCCGTTGGCCGCCGTCAGGCCACCGTGTTCGGTGAACCACTGGTAGGCGTCATGATCCAGCACTTCGGCCCAGAAGTAGGCGTAGTAGCCGGCCGAGTAACCGCCACCCCAGATGTGGTCGAAGTAGGTGGTGCGGTAACGCGGCGGCACCTGCGGCAGATCGACCTTGAACTTCTTCAGCGCGCTGGCTTCAAAGGCACCGACATCCTGCAGCGGCGCGTCGGCCTTCTGCGTGTGCCAGGCCAGGTCCAGCAGTGCGGCCGACAGGTACTCGGTGGTCGCATAGCCCTGGTTGAAGCTGCGTGCCTTGAGGATCTTGTCGACCAGTTCCTGCGGCATCGCCTCGCCGGTCTTGTAGTGCTTGGCGTAGTTGGCGAACACCTTCGGGTCCAGTGCCCAGTGCTCGTTGAACTGCGACGGGAACTCGACGAAGTCGCGCGAGGTGGCGGTGCCGGCGATCGACGGGTACTTCACGTTCGAGAACATGCCATGCAGTGCGTGGCCGAACTCATGGAACATCGTGGTGACGTCATCGAAGCTGATCAGCGCAGGCTGGCCGGCGGCCGGCTTGGTGAAGTTGCAGACGTTGTAGACCACCGGCTTGGCACCGGTCAGGCCGTCCTGCTCGACGAACACGTCCATCCAGGCGCCACCGGACTTGCTGTCACGCTTGAAGTAGTCGGTGTAGAACAGGGCCAGCGAGGTGCCGTCCTTGTCGAACACTTCGTACACCTTCATGTCCGGGTTGTAGGTCGGAATGTCGGTGCGCGGCTTGAAGGTGATGCCGTACAGTTGGGTGGCGGCGTAGAAGACGCCGTTCTGCAGCACGTTGTCCAGTTCGAAGTACGGCTTGAGCTGCGACTCGTCCAGATCGTACTTGGCCTTGCGCACCTGCTCGGCGTAGAAGTCCCAGTCCGAGGCGGCGACCTGGAAGCCGCCCTTCTGCGCGTCGATCACCTTCTGGATCTCGCCGGCTTCGGCACGGGCCTTGGCAGTGGCGGCCGGCACGGTGTCGGTCAGCAGCTTCAGCGCGGCGGCCGGGGTCTTGGCCATCTGGTCGCCCAGCTGGTAGTCGGCGAAGGTGTCGAAGCCAAGCAGCTTGGCCTTCTGCGCACGCAGCTGGGCCAGGCGCTGCACGGTCTGCCGGGTGTCGTTGGCATCGCCGCGCTCGGCGCGGGTTTCCGAGGCCTTCAGCACAGCGGCGCGCTGGTCGCGATCGCTCAGCGAGCCGAGCACCGGCTGTTGGGTGGTGTTCTGCAGCGGCAGCAGGAACTTGCCATCCAGCTTGCGGTCCTTGGCGGCGGCCGCAGCATTGTTGATCGCGTCCTCGTCCAGGCCGGCCAGCTTTGCCTTGTCGTCGATAACCACGGCCGCAGCGGCGGTGGCCGCCACCAGACGGGTGTGGAACTGGGTGGAGAGGGTGGTCTCTTCCACGTTGAGCTTGCGCAGCGAGGCCTTGTCGGCGTCGGACAGCTGCGCACCCGCACGCACCAGGCCGTCGTAGTAATGCTCTACCAGGCGCTTCTGCACCGGATCCATTTCCAGCGTGTCGCGCTGGTCATAGATCGACTTCACGCGAGCGAACAGCTTCGGGTCGAGATTGATCTCGTCCTGGTGCGCAGCCAGCTTCGGCGCCACTTCTTCCTGGATCTTCTGGCGCGCGTCGTTGGTATCGGCCTGGACCAGGCCGAAGAAGATGCGCGACACGCGGGTCAGCGTCTCGCCGCTGCGCTCCATCGCCACGATGGTGTTGTCGAAGGTGGCCGGCTCACTGCTGTCGGCGATCTTGCGCACGTCGGCCAGGTGCTGGCGCATGCCTTCCTCGAAGGCCGGCAGGTAGTCGCTGTCCTTGATCTTGTCGAACTGCGGCGCCTGGAACGGCAGCGTGCTGGCGCTCAGCAGCGGATTGGTGGAGGCTTCGGCCGGCTGCTGGGCCGGGGCTTTCTGGGCATCGGACACGGGGGTGGACTCCTTGCCGGAACAGGCCGCCAGCGCCAGGCTGATGGCGGCGGCCAGGACTACGGTACGCGACATGTAAAACGCTCCTTGGGCAGACGGTATGGAATACCAGCCCTCCACCCTACTCCTGTCGCGCTCGCCCGGCATGTGCCGGACGTGGCGTCTATGCGGCGGCCTGTGGCCGGCTCAGACCGTGCCGCGGGTCTTGCCGATCCACGGCCGGTAGAACTCGCGGATGGCGGCCATGTCGGCGGCGTCATCGCCGCTGGGCGTGAACAGCGGGCCGATGCCGATGGTCTTTTCCGGATAGTGGAAATACGCGGCCAGGATCGGTACGTCGGCCATCCGGGCGATCTTCAGGAAGCCGGCCTTCCAGTCCTTCACCGCCTTGCGGGTGCCCTCGGGCGTGATGGCGAACCACATCTTCTCGTTGTTGCGCAGCAGATCCACCGCCTGCCCGACCGTGCCCTGCGGCGAGCTGCGATCCAGCGGGATCACGCCCAGCTTGTGCAGCAGCGGCCCCAGCGGCCACCAGAACAACGAGGCCTTGCCCAGCACCTTCACCTTCATGCCCAGCGCGATCTTGGCCGCCATGCCCCACAGGCCGTCCCAGTTGGAGGAGTGCGGGGCGATGATGAACACCAGCCGCGGGATGTCAGGCAGGGTGCCGGTCACCTTCCAGCCGCCCATGCGCAGGGTGCAGCGCGCCAGCCAGCGCAGGAAGGCGTTGGGTTTGACCTGTGGCATCTGCGGCGGCACGGCCGGCAGCAACGAAGTCGGCTTGTTCAAGCAATCACTCCCAGTCACGTGATGAGCGCCCGCGCTTGATCTGCGCGCGCCCGCGTTTGGCGTCCAGACGACGCAGTTTCGACCCGAGGGTCGGCTTGGTGGCCTTGCGCGGTTTGGGCACGCTCAGCCCGGCCTGGATGAAGGCCGCCAGCCGCTCGCGCGCATCCTCGCGATTGCGATCCTGGGTGCGGAAACGTTGCGCGTCGATGACCAGCACGCCTTCGCCGGTCATGCGCCGGTCACGCCGCGCCAGCAGGCGCTCGCGCAACGGGTCGGGCAACGAGGGCGAGTTGGCCACATCGAAACGCAGTTCCACCGCGGTGGAGACCTTGTTGACGTTCTGGCCACCGGCACCGCTGGCGCGCACGAACCGCTCGACGATCTCGCCGTCGGGGATTTCAAGCTGCGCGCTGATGGTGACCGGTCCACTGCCCATCCGCGCATTGTAGCGGCAGCCACGTGTCGGAGTGCGCATCGCGCGCCGTATGCCGCCGATCAGGTACCGAACACGCCGCCTTCGCCTTGGCTGCGGGTATGCTGGCCATCCCATGTACCGCAGGAAGCTTCGCATGACCCGCTCCGCATCCGCCCTGCCATCCCTGCTGCGCCGCGCTGCCCTGTTGCTGGCGCTGGCCGTGGCCAGTGTCCCGGCCCTGGCCGCACCGCCGACCGACGGCGACATCAACCGCCTGCTCTCGGCCTCGCGCGCGCAGAGCATGATCGACACCATGCTGCCGCAGATCGAGGCGATGCAGCAGCAGCAGTTCCAGCAGGTGGCCGCGCAGCGCCAGCTCAACGCCCAGCAGCAGGAACAGCTCAAGCGGATCCAGGCACGGACCAGCCAGACCCTGCGCCAGGCCCTGTCGTGGCAGCAGCTGCGGCCGATGTACGTGGACCTGTACAAGAAAACCTTCAGCAAGGAAGACGTGCTGGCGATGGCCGAGTTCTATGAGAGCGCGGCCGGCCAGAGCCTGCTGGACAAGACCCCGGCGCTGATGCAGAACGTGATGGTAGCGATCCAGGCGCGCATGCAGCCGCTGTTCGCAGACCTGCAGAAGGACCTGGAAGCGATCGTCAACGAGCCGGAAAAGAAGTGACCGGGATTTCCGTAGCGCCCGAGCCCATGCTCGGGCGGCGGCGCGCAGTGCCGTGAAGCGCAGCCGAGCGTGGGCTCGGCTCTACAGGTCCTGGTGCCAGCCGAACAGGTCCAGCGCCTTCTGGAACCCATGGTCCAGCGGCGCACGTACATCGACCACGCCACCATCAGGATGCGGGAAACGCAGGCGCTCGGCGTGCAGCAGCATGCGGTGCACGCCCTGCATGCGGAAGATGCGGTTGTGGCGGCCATCACCGTGGCTGGTGTCGCCGATCATGTGATGTGACAGGTGCTTGAGGTGCCGGCGGATCTGCCGGAAGCGCCCGGTCTGTGGCTGGCAGCGCAGCAGCGCGTACCGTGAGCTGGTGAACTCGCCAACCGGCACCGGCAGCTCGCCGGTGGCCAGGCGCTGGAAATCGGTGATCGCCGGCTTCTTCACCGGCTTGCCCGGGCCACCGTCGAGGTCGTGGTCGACCCGCCAGGACAGTTCGGCCGGCCAGCCGCGGCAGACGGTCAGGTAGTCCTTCAACACCTCGCCGCCCATCAGGGCCTTGCCCAACGCACTGGCGGTATCGCGGTCGAAGGCCAGCAGCAGGCAGCCACTGGTGGCCCGGTCCAGCCGGTGGACCAGGAAGATCGGGCGGCCCAGCTGCTCGCGCAGGCGGTCGGCCAGGAAATCGTCTTCGCCACGGGCCAGCTTGCTGTCGTGGACCATCAGCCCGGCAGGCTTGTTGACCACGGCCAGGCGTTCATCCAGGTGCAGCAGCTGCAGGGGCGCGGTGTCGGTCTCGACCGCGGCGAGGGTCTCGGGTTCGGTGCTCACCGCGGGATTATCGCAGATCGGGGTCAGAACCCTTTTCCTTCGGAAAAGGGTTCTGACCCCGATGCGGGGCGGCACGGCAATCAGGCGTTGCGCACGGCCAGCAGTTCACCGTTGCCCACCGGCACCAGGCTGGTGCTGAAGTCCGCGTCAGACTCCAGCAGCGTCCGCAGCGGTTCCATCTCTTCCGCGTGCGAGGTGGCGTTGTCCACCACCAGCAGGCCGCCCGGGCGCAGCACGCGACGCAGCTGCGGCCACCAGCCGGCGTACTGCCCGCGGTCCGAATCGAGGAACAGCAGATCGATGCTGTCCTCACCGGCCTGAGCCAACCACTGCCCGGCATCGCCGTGCACCAGCGTGATGTGCTCGCCCAGACCGCTGCGTGCAAAGTTCGCACGTGCCATCGCCACCTTGTCCCCGGCGAACTCCAGCGTGGTCACGTGGCCGTCGATGGCGGCGGCGGCCTCAGCCAGCCACAGCGTGGAATAGCCGTTGGAGGTGCCGACCTCCAGCACCCGCCGCGCTGCGCCGAAACGCACCAGCACCGCCAGGAATTCGCCCGTATCCGGTGTGATGTTGAGCATGCGGCGGCCGCGTTCGACTTCACGGGCGTCGTTTTCGGCACCAAGCCGGGCCAGTTCATTCTTCAGTTCCGACAGTTCCAGAGCCATTTTCCCACTGAGCTCGCCATGAGGCAGCGTCCATTCTTACCCGAATCCCGAATTTCGTACTAATCCTAGAGCCGCTGCATTTTCACGCTGAGATAGTTCCCGCCTCCTTCACGCGGGGGCAGCATGCCTGGCCGCCGCGAACCCGGCTTCCGCTAGGACACAGCCATGACATTGAACATTCTGGCAATCGGCGCCCATCCAGATGACATCGAACTCGGTTGCGGTGGCAGCCTGGCAAAGCTCGCCCGCGCCGGCTCACGCATCCATGCACTGGTACTCAGCCGCGGCGGCCGCGGCTGCCACGCCGGCATCGATCGCAGCGAGGAATCGCATCGCGCGCTGCGCCGACTCGGGGTGGCCGAGGTGATCCAGAAGGATTTCCCCGACACGCGATTCCCCGCCTGCCGCAACGACATCATCGCGTCGATCGAACAGGCCTGCGCCGTGATCGGACCAGGCCGCGTCTACACGATGTGTGGCGAGGATCATCACCAGGACCATCGCACCGTCCACGAAGCGTCGATCATCGCCTGCCGCCACATTCCGCAGATCCTCTGTTATGAGAGCCCCAGCACCCTGCCGCAGTTCGCGCCACAGGTGTTCGAGGACATCAGCGCGCAGCTGGAGCTGAAGATCCACGCGCTGCGCGAGCATGCCAGCCAGGGCGATCGCCATTACATGCAGGAAAGCCACCTCCGCTGCCATGCGCAGTTCCGTGGTCAGCAGATCGGCATCGGGCCCAGCGAGGGTTTCCTGCCATACCGGTTGGTGCTGTGATGAAGACACTGTTGTTCCTGGCCATGTGCGCCTTCATCCTGGTGCGCATCTGCGTGCAGGTCTCGCGCCGGCCCAGCACCCGCCTGTACAGCATCGACGCGATCGTGCCGGCCTACAACGAAGCCCCGTGCCTGGAGCGCTCGCTGGCCAGCCTGTTGGAAAACCCCTACGTGGCGCGGGTGATCTGCGTCAACGATGGTTCCACCGACAACACGGCCCAAGTGCTTGATGCGCTGCAGGTACGCTGGCCCGGGCGTCTGGTGGCCGTGCACCAGGCCAACACCGGCAAGGGCGGTGCACTGATGCACGGGCTGCAGCACGCGACCGCCAAGCAGGTGTTCCTGACCGATGCAGATACCTATATCGATCCACGCAGCCATGGCCTGGGCCATCTGCTGGACGAGATCGAACGCGGCGCCGATGCAGTTGGCGGCATCCCTTCTTCCAGTCTGCAAGGTGCCGGCTTCCTCCCCCATGTGCGCGCCAGCCTGAAACTGCCGATGATCGTGATCAAGCGCAGCTTCCAGCAATGGCTGGGCGGCGCACCGTTCATCGTCTCCGGTTCGTGTGGCCTGTTCCGCACTTCGGTGCTGCGCAAGGTCGGGTTTTCCGATCGCACCTGCGTGGAAGACCTGGACATGTCCTGGTCACTGGTTGCGCAGGGCTATCGGGTTCGCCAGAGCGTCCGCTGCGTGGTCTACCCGCAGGAATGCAACACGCTGGTGGAGGAGTGGCGGCGATGGCGACGCTGGATCGTCGGCTATGCGGTATGCATGCGCCTGCATCGGCGCCTGTTGCTGACCCGCTTCGGCCTTTTCAGCATCCTGCCGATGATGCTGCTCGCCCTGGCCGGCATCGTCCTGTCGCTGCAGGTATGGTTCGGCGCGGCCCGGCTGCACGGACCCGGTGGCCTTGTACTGTCGGTGATGCCCCTGTTCTGGGTCGGCATCGTCATGCTGCTGGCAGTGATCAGCGCCGTCCACCACCGACGCGCGTGGCTGGTGCCGGCGGCGGCCTTCTCGATGCTGTATGTACTGCTCGCCTACGCGATCTGGCTGCTGCACGGCCTGGCGGGACTTTTCACCGGCCGTGAGCCGGTGCGCGACAAACCGACGAGGTACCCGCATGTGGTGGAATGACCTCGACGCCATGGCAGAGGCGCTGTCGACACTGGCGCCCCGCACTGACCCCAGCGCACGGGTCTCGCCACGGGCCACCCTGCAGGGGGCCGTACGGATCGGTGCCGGCAGTCGCATCTGCGACGGCGCCCATGTCCAGGGTCCTGTGTCGATCGGCCGCGACTGCCTGATCGGCAACAACGCGCTGCTGCGCGGCCCGCTGTGCATCGGTGACGGCACGCGCATCGGCTTTGCCAGTGAACTGAAGAACGCGCGGTTGGGCAGCCAGGTCAGCGTCGGTCCGCAATGCTTCATCGCCGACAGTCGTATCGATGACCGGGTCTATCTCGGCGCTCTGGTGCGCACCAGCAACCACCGCCTCGATGGCGCCGCCGTCAGCGTGCACATCGAAGGCACCGCCATCGACAGCCAACGCGAGAAGCTCGGTGCCTGGATCGGTGAAGGTGCCGCGCTGGGTGTCGGCGTGATCATCCTGCCCGGTCGCATCGTCGCGCCGGGGAGCCAGTTCGGCCCACGTATCACCGTGGAACGAAACCTGCCGCCCGGCCGCTACCGGCTGCTGCAGTCACTGCATTCCCAACCCCTGGAGTAACCCCATGCGATTGATCATCCGTAGCGCACTGCCGTGCGCCCTGCTGCTGGCTGTTTCCAGCGCCCACGCCGGCGTCGACCGTGTCACGGTGCAGCTGGACCATGCCGACTACAGCGATGGCTTCGGCAAGCGTGACGTACAGACCGTGGACGTGGCCGGCCGCAATGGCGACAGCCGCTGGCACCTCGGGCTGGCCCATGGCGAGCGTGACTACGGCAGCAGGCGATTCAGCGGCAACCGCGTGCAGGGCTCGCTGCACCATCGCTGGAGCCCGCGCCTGTCCACCCGCACTGCCGTCACGGCATCCAACGATGATCCCGTGTTCGTCAACCGCCAGGTGAACCAGGACATCCTGTGGAAAGTGGCACCGCAGACCGTACTGAGCGTGGGCGGCAAATACGCCCAGTACCATGCCGGCGCCTACGTGAGCGGGTGGTCGGTGGGTGCCTCGCATTACTTCCCGCGCGTGACCACCTCACTGCGCCACGAGCGGCACCGCCAGTCCAATGGACCGGATGGGCATGGCACCACACTGTCGCTGCGACTGAAGGATGCGCAAGGCCGTGGCTCGACCCAGCTGTGGCTGGGCAGCGGTACGTCCGGCTACACCGCCGAGTCCGATCCGCTGCTGCTGCGCGAGCACGACGCACGGCGTGCCTTCCTGCGCCGCAGCCAGCCGTTGGGTGAGCACCTGGTGCTGGACGTGGGTGTCGGCAAGACCTGGCACAAGACGCGCCTGGACAGCTTCCAGAGCGTGCAGTCGCACCTGGGCCTGGGCTACCACTGGTAAGCCTGTGGTCGATCGGCGGCGCACATTGCCGCCGATCTTCAATCTGCTGGGGTCAGCGCCACCACGCGCGTGCCAGCGCAACGACACCTACCACACCGGACAGCCAGCTCCACATCGGCAGGTCGCCCCAGTACCAGCCCGGCGGCTGCAGCACATACATCAGCGCGGCAATGGCGAGCAGGCCGACACCGGTGATCGCACCCACCGCGCGCTTCTGCAGGCGCTGCAGACTGGCATCGAGCGCAACCAGGTCGCGCGAACGCATCGCCAGTTCGTGGCGGCCCTCCACCTGCTGGGTCAACCAGGCGTGCACCAGGCGCGGCATGTCCGGCGCGTGGGTCATGATCTCCGGCAGGCGCTTGCCGATCTCGCGTACCACCCGGCGCGGGCTGTAGCGCTCGCGCAGGATCTTCGCCAGTACCGGCTTGGCCACCGCCCAGATATCGATCTGCGGGTCCAGCTGGCGGCCGACGCCCTCGATGTTCAGCAGGGTCTTCTGCAGCAGGATCAGCTGCGGCTGCAACGTCAGCTGGTAACGCTGCGCCACGCGGAACAGCTTCATCAGCACTTCGGCCAGCGAAATCTGCGACAGCGGCCGGGTGAAGTACGGCTCGCATACCGAGCGCACCGCCGCTTCCAGATCGTCGATGCGTACGTGGTCGGGCATCCAGCGTGCCTGCACGTGCAGTTCGGCGATGCGACGGTAATCCCGGTTGAAGATGGCCATGAAGTTCTCGGCCAGGTAGTACTGATCTTCCTGCGAGAGCTGGCCCATGATGCCGAAGTCCAGTGCGATGAAGCGCGGATTGGCTCGGCGCGCCGGATCGGTGTCGACCCAGATGTTGCCGGCGTGTGCATCGGCATGGAAGAAGTTGTCGCGGAACACCTGGGTGTAGAACACCCGCACACCCTTGGCGGCCAGCGCCTTTCGGTCGATGCCGGCCTTGTCCAGCGCGGCGATGTCGTCGGACGGAATGCCCCACACCCGCTCCAGCGTCAGTGCGCGCTCGGCGGTGTGGCTCCAGATCACTTCCGGCACGTACAGGTCGTCGCTGTTCTCCCAGAAACGGCGCAGCACGCTGGCATTGGCGCCCTCGCGCTGCAGGTCCAGTTCGGCGGCCAGGGTGTTCTCGACTTCGGCCACCACTTCGCGCGGGCGGATCTTGTCGGCGCGTGGGTGGGTGCGCTCGACCAGCGCGGCCAGCGAGTTGAGCAGCGCAATGTCGGCGTCGATCTGCTTCTCGATGCCCGGACGCAGCACCTTGACCACCACCTGGCGGCCATCGGCCAGCGTGGCCGCGTGGACCTGCGCGATCGAGGCCGAGGCCAGTGGTTCGGTATCAAAGCTGGCGAACGCTTCGCTGACCGGCAGGCCGAGCGCGTCCTCGACGATGCGGCGCGCGGTCTCGCCATCGAACGGCTTGACCCGGTCCTGCAGCAGGGTCAGCTCGTTGGCCACGTCCGGCGGCACCAGGTCGCGGCGCGTGGACAGGATCTGGCCAAACTTGACGAAGATCGGGCCGAGGTCCTGCAGCGCCAGACGCAGGCGGGCGCCACGCGACTGCGAAGCGATACTGGCCGAGGCGCGCGGCACGAACGGCTTGGCCAGGCGCAGCCAGCGCTCGGCCGGCGTGCCCTGCAACAGGTCGTCGAGACGGTAACGCAGGATCACCCGGCCAATGCGGCTTGCCCGCAGCACGGCCTTCATGCGGCACCCCGCAGCCGCTGTACGCGTGCACCAAGGCGCTCCACGTCATCGCGCAGCACATCCACGTCGTCGTGGAAGGCATCCAGCTCCGCACGTGGCACCACGTCGCGCGATTCCTCGGTGATGAACTCGGCAGCGCTGTGGGCCAAGTCGATGGCACCCTGGCGTGCATGCTGCAGGGCGCTGCGCAGGGTGTTGGCGACCTGCACGCCCAGCACTTCGCCGAACACGCTGACGAAGGGCTGCTGCCAGTCCGGGTCGAAGCCCTTGGCCAGCTGCTGCAGGCGACGCGCCAGCTCGGCATCGCCGGCCACGCGCACACGGCCCTTGCCGTTGTTGTCACCGCGCCGCGCGTTGGCCAGCAGCGGCAGTTGAGCGAGCACGCCGGCCAGGCTGCTGCGCACGGCCAGGTCGGCCTCCTGCGCGTCCACCGGGCCGACCCGCAGTGCATCGCCGTCGACGCTGATGCGCATGGCCAGCGAAGGCGCTTCCAGGGTCAGGTCGATATGCCGGCCGTCGAGGCTGACCAATGCATGGCGGGTATCCTGATCCAGCGCCAGTGCGCGGTTCAGGGCGATCTGCAGGGCGCGGCCAGCGACCGGCTTGAGGGACTTGAGCAGGGAGAGAGCCATGTGCGCATTCTACCTGCGTGGGTGGGGGGCTTGGGCCGGGCTGCCGCCCGGCACCCGCAGAGGCAACGGCAGAGGCAACGGCAACAGCAATAGCCGAAGCAACAGCAACAACCGGCATTCCGTGGGTTGACGGGGTGGGTCCGGTTGCGGGGGCCGCTGCAAGTACGTCCCTGTAAGCTCGGTCGCGGCATCCATGCCGCGGACACCCCCGCAACCGGACCCACCCCGCCTTCGACAGGTTCCTGCCGTCTGTAGGGTCGGATCCCGTTGCTGCGCAACGGGCTCTGACCCCTGTTGATGGGCCATGAGGACGGTAGATCCACGCCATGCGTGGATGGATGGTTGGTTCATCCGCGCCTCACCTGGGCGGCAACGGAAGGTTCATGCTGTACGGCCACGCAACGCACAGGACATCGCATTCGCCATGGCACGGACCCGGGTCGGCATCATCTTCGGTGGCAAGTCTTCCGAGCACGAAGTTTCACTGCAGTCGGCGAAGAACATCCTCGACGCGCTCGACCGCGAGCGCTTCGAGCCGGTGCTGGTCGGCGTCGACAAGCAGGGCCAGTGGCACCTGAGCCAGCCGGAGACGTTCCTGATCAATGCCGATGATCCGTCGCGCATCGCGCTGCATCGGTCCGGCGCGTCGCTGGCGGTGCATCCCGGCGCCGAACAGGCGCAGCTGCGCCCTTCCGATGCGGCCGCAGCGCTCGGCCAGATCGATGTGGTGCTGCCGATCGTGCACGGGCCACTGGGCGAGGACGGTGCGCTGCAAGGCCTGCTGCGCATGGTCAACCTGCCCTTCGTCGGTTCACCGGTGCTGGGTTCGGCCGCAGCGATGGACAAGGACGTGGCCAAGCGCCTGCTGCGCGATGCCGGCCTGCGGGTGGCACCGTGGTTGTGCATCCGCCGTCATCAGGCCGCAGCGGTCGATGTCGATGCGGTGATCGCCCAGCTCGGCCTGCCGTTGTTCGTGAAGCCTGCCAACCAGGGTTCGTCGGTGGGCGTGAGCAAGGTCAAGGATGCCGCGGGCTTCGCCGATGCGCTGGAACTGGCGCTGCGGCATGACCACAAGGTGCTGGTGGAATCGGCCATCGTCGGCCGCGAGATCGAATGCGCGGTGCTGGGCAATGAGCAGCCGCAGGCCAGCGTATGCGGCGAGGTGGTGGTGCACGACGAGTTCTACGCCTACGACACCAAGTACATCAATGCCAATGGCGCTGACGTGGTGGTGCCGGCCGACATCGATGCCGCTACCCAGGCACGCATCCAGCAGATCGCGCTGCAGGCCTACCAGGCGCTGGAATGCGCGGGCATGGCGCGGGTCGATGTGTTCCTCACGGCCCATGGCGAGATCATCATCAACGAGATCAACACGCTGCCGGGCTTCACCCGCATCAGCATGTATCCGAAGCTCTGGGGCGCCAGCGGCGTGGACTACACCACCCTGATCACGCGGTTGATCGAGCTGGCGCTGGAGCGCCATGCGGCCGATCGCGGATTGCACAGCGCCTTGTAGAGTCGAGCCATGCTCGACTCATGAAAGGCAGTCGAGCATGGCTCGACTCTACAGTGGTGGGTGCCGACCAACGGTCGGCACCCACCGGAAAGAACAGTGCCGGCCAGCGGCCGATCCTGCCCTGCGGTCTGCTATCCGCGCTTGCGGAACATCGAGATCACCGCCAGCACCAGGAAGATCACGAACAGGATCCAGGCGATGTTGCTGGCAGCACCAGCGATGCCGGAGAAGCCGAGCACGGCGGCGATGATGGCGATGACGAAAAATATGACGGCGTAATGCAGCATGGCGCTCCTCGCAGATGTCCGGGCCGTTGGATGGCGTAGGTCCATCCTCCCGATCTGGCGGTGTGCAACCAGTGATGGCGATCTATGCGGCAGATGAAGCCTTCAGCCTGCGCAGCCCTTCCTCGATGCTGACCTGCGGCACGTAGCCGAAGTCGCGGCGCGCCGGTTCCATGCTGTACCAGTGCGGCGTGCACAGCTGCTCGGCCAGGAAGCGGGTCAACGGCGGTTCGCCGCGCAGGCGCAGCAGCGGCCACAGGCGCTCGCAGATGGCGCCAATGCGATAAGCGGTCTTGAAGCTGATCGCCTTGTCCACCGTCGGTGCACCAACAGCGGCCAGCAACTTGTTGACCAGCTCGCGCATCGGCAGCGGTTCGCCGTTGGAAATGAAGTAGGCCTTGCCCGCACACGCGGCACCCGGCGCCAATGCCTCGAAAGCGAGGAAGTGCGCGAGCGCGGCGTTGTCGATGTAGGTGGTATCGACCTTGTTGTTGCCATCGCCCACCAGGCGCAGCCGGCCCTGCCGTGCACGTTCGGCCAGGCGTGGCACCAGCTGCTGGTCACCCGGGCCCCAGATCAGGCGCGGGCGCAGCGCCACCGTGGCCAGCACGGCGTCATTGGCGGCCAGCACGCGCTGTTCGGCAATCGCCTTGGTCGCCGCATACGGGGCCTGGAAGTCCTCGCCGTACGGCACTTCGTCGGCGCCGAGGCCTTCCACCGGGTGGGTGGCACGGTGCGTCACGCTGGGCGTGGAGGTATAGACCAGCCGGCTGATGCCATGCGCACGGCAGGCGGCGATCACATTGTCGGTGCCGACCACGTTGGCCTGGTGGTAGCTGTCATAGCTGCCCCAGGCGCCGGCCTTGGCACCGTTGTGGAATACCGCGTCGACGCCGGCCACCGCGTGCAGCACCGCCTGCGCATCGGCCAGGTCGCCACGGATCTGGCCCACGCCCATCGCCTGCAGTTCCGGGTAATGGCTGCGGTTGAACGCCAGCACCTGGTGGCCACGCTCGACCAGACCGCGGCACAGCGCCTGGCCAAGGAAACCACCACCACCGGTGACCAGGATCTTCATGCGCGCTTCTCCAGTTCGGCGCTGGCCCAGACGGCGAGCTTCTCGCGGCCGATCTTGGCGTTGTGACGGATATCGACGGGGAATGATGGATGCACCAGGAAGTGCTGCAGGCCGGCCTCGGGCACCCGTGCAGCGGCCTGCGCGCGCAGCGCTTCCTGAAGCGCCGGGCTGTCGGACTGGCCGCGCAGCAGTTCCACGCACAGCACCGGCACCTGCGCACCGGCCACGCCGACGCCGACCAGCGCGGTGCGCGCCACGCCTGCGACGGTGTTGAACACCGGCTCGACCTGTTCGGTGTACAGCGGTCCGCGCGCTGTCTCCACGCGCTGCGTCTTGCGTCCGCAGAACCACAGGCGGCCCTGCGCATCGAAGTAACCGACGTCACCCATGCGATGGACCACGCGCGTGCTGCCATCGGCCAGCGTCTCGCGGATCTTCGCTGCCGCCGTCGCCTGCGGGCGGTTGAAGTAACTGTCGGTGGCGGTCGGCCCGGCCACGGTGATCTCGCCCACCTCGCCGGTGGACAACACGCGCGCCTGCGACCAGTCCGGCAGCGGCGCGTCGTCGATGGCGATGATGCGCACTTCATTTGGTTCAACCACATTGCCCACGCAGGTACCGGCACCGGTCTCGGTGGCGGCGCGCGTACGCTCCAGCTCACGGCCTTCGACCACGGCCACCGGCAGGCACTCGGTGGCGCCATACGGCGTCCAGAACTGCGCGTCGGCCGGCAGCAGGCTACGGATGGTGGCGACCACGTCCGGCGGCACCGGCGCACCCGCCGAGGTCACCCGGGTCACCGTCGGCAGCGGCTGACCATGCTTCGCCAGCACCCGCATCAGCGCCGGCGAGCCGAACAGCTGGGTCACCCCGAAACGCTGGATGGCGTCGTGCAGGCGCGCCGGGTCGGCCTGCGCCGGCCGGGTAGGGTCCATGTCCGGGATGACCGAGGTCAGGCCCAGCGCAGGATCGAACAGGGCGAACGGCGGGAAGGTCGGCAGGTCCACCCCGCCCGCTTCCATGCCGAAGGCGCTGCCCAGCAGCTGGATCTGGCCGACGAAGTGGCGATGGCGGTAGACCACGCCCTTGGGCACGCCGGTGGAGCCGCTGGTGAACAGGATCGCGGCCATGTCCTCGCCGTCAGTGGCGGCCAGCATCGGCCCACCGCTGGCACCTGCGCGCTCCAGCGCGGCCAGCGTGGTCCCGCCCCAGCCGAGGCGGCGGCCGACGGTCACCAGGCGGGTCGCCGACGGTGCCCAGCGCAGCACCAGCCGCGCCACATGCGCCAGCGGAATGCCGATGAAGGCCTCTGGCTGCGCCTCGTCCAGGCACTGCTTCAGCGCGCGCTTGTCGATGCCCGGGTCGACCAGCACCGGCACCGCGCCCAGCTTGAACAGGGCAAACATCAGCAGGAAGAACTCTGGCGACGGCCGCACCATCACCACCGTGCGCACCCCACGGCCGATCCCGTAACCGGTCAGGCCAGCGGCCATGGCGTCGCTGCGGGCGTCCAGCTGTCGGTAGTCCAGGGTCACGTCGTAAGCGGCCATGCCGTTGCCGGCGCCACGGCGGCCAGGGCAGCGGATGGCGATCTGGTCGGGCCGTTCACGCGCCAGTTCAGGCAAGCGGGCGGCAATATTGCAGGGTCGGTTCATCCGTTCATTGTCGCCGCTTACGGAATTTCTTGCGCGGCGGCCCACTTCGTGGAAAATCCGCACCCTCGTTCCTGATTCCGACTGCCGCCCGAGGCGGCTTGCCCATGCAACATCCCTGCATGACCTGCGGCGCCTGCTGCACCCAGTACCGCGTGGCCTTCCACTGGATGGAATCGGACGAGGTCACCCCCGGCGGCGTACCGCACCAGCTGACCGAGGTGCTCGACCCGCATCGCCTGTGCATGCGCGGCACCCATTCCAAGCCAGTGCGCTGCGTGGCGCTGGATGCGCAGATCGGCGTGTATTCACGCTGCACCATCCACCCCAACCGGCCCAGCGTGTGCCGCGAGGTGGATGCATCGTGGGAGTACGGCAAGGCCAGCCCGCAGTGCGACAAGGCGCGCATTGCCTACGGCCTGGATCCGTTGACGCTGGCCGACTGGCGCTGGCGCGATGACGCGGACAATGACGACGACCATCCGGACGACAACGGCAACAGCCCGTCTTCGCCGCCGCAGGCGCCGGTCGCCGCGTGACCGGCGGGGTCGGATCCGTTTCCGGCACGGAAACGGCTCTGACCCCATGTACGACAACGCCGGGCATGGCCCGGCGCTACCGAAGGGTTCCGTCTCAGATGGGGTCAGAGCCCTCTCTGCGAGAGGGATCCGACCCCGCATCCGGTTACAGCGGGTTCTTGTCCAGGAACGCGCGGATCTCCGGCACCAGCACCTCGTGCTTGTCTTCCAGCACGTAATGCCCGGCATCCTCGAAGGCATGCACCTGGGCCCGCGGCAGCGCGGCCTGGAAGCCCTTCAGGAAATGATGGTCGAACACGAAGTCGCGCAGGCCCCAGCCGAGGAAGGCCGGGCGGTCGGCGAACGACGGCAGCGCCTTGCCGGCACGCTCCAGCAGCGACCACGCCTTGTCGGCCGGCGACAGCGGGATGTCCTGCATGAAGCGGATGGTGCTGATGCGGTTGGCGTAGCTGTTGTACGGCGACACATAGGCGCGGCGCACATCGGCCGGCATCTTCCGCTCCACGCCCAGCCACGAGGCACCGGACGAGAAGGCGTTGAAGGTGCGGATGATCCACTCGCCGATCTTCCAGTGGCGCCCCAGCGCGATCTGCCACGGCATCTTCTTCGCCGCCGGCATCGGGAAGGCAGCGGTGTTGAGCACCACCAGGCGCTTCACCTGCTCGTGGTGCGACAGCGCCCATCCGAAGCCGATCATGCCGCCCCAGTCGTGCACGGCCAGGGTCACCGGGCCGGTGATGCCCAGGTGCTTGAGCAGCGCATCAAGATCGTCCACGCGCGACTGCAGCGTGTACTCGTAGCGGCTGTCGTCCGGCTTGTCCGACAGGCCCATGCCGATGTGGTCCGGCACGATGCAGCGGTACGTGTCCGACAGGCCTGCCACCAGCGTGCGCCAGTAATAGCTCCACGACGGGTTGCCGTGCACCATCACCACCACCTCGCCGTCGCGCGGGCCTTCGTCGAGATAGTTCATCGACAGGCCGGGGCGGACCTCGAAGCGCTGCGGGTGGGCGGGGTAACCGGGAAGATCGCGCATGCGGAGCACCTTGGAAGAATCGCGGCGCGGTGTAGCGCCGAGCCATGCTCGGCGGCTCTCCGGTCAGGCCGCGGAAGAACCGCGCTGTGCGCGTGAGCCGAGCGTGGGCTCGGCTCTACAGGGAGTCAGGCAGCGGGCTGCTTACCAGACCACTTCAGCCATCGAACAGTTCAGGCCCGAGCCGATGCCCAGAAGCGCGATGCGATCGCCCTTCTTCAGCTTGCCCAGCTGCTTGAGCTTGCTCAGCACGATCGGCACCGAGGCCGGGCCGATGTTGCCGTGCTCGCCGAAGATGGTCATGACCTTCTTCGGGTCGATGCCGAAGTTCTTGATGAACGCGGCGGTGTGCGGCTGGCTGACCTGGTGGATCACGAACTGGTCCAGCTCTTCCACGGCCCAGCCCAGGGCGATCTTGGCGGCGCTGAAGGTCTTCTGCGCCAGCTTGATGCCTTCGATCAGCAACAGGCGGGTGTCGGTGACCATGCGGTCCAGGTTGCCCAGGCACAGCTGGTTCCACTCGGTGGCCGAACGGGTCACGCCGCCCTTGTAGCGCGGCGCGTCCGGCACCAGCTCCGAGCGCGCCATCACCATCGCCGCGGCACCCGAACCGGTGGTCAGCGCGGCCAGTTCGTTGCGGAAGTCGTCGGCGGTGACGTCCGGGGCGGTCATGCGCTCCAGGGTCTTCTCGTACACCAGGTTGGCGGTCTCACCGTCCACCACCAACGCGTAGTCGATATCACCGCGCTCGATCATGCGCGCGGCGATATCCATGCCGTTGATGAAGGCCAGGCAGGCATTGGCGACGTCGAAGGTCATGCACTCGTCGCTGACGCCGAGGTTGCCCGACACGATGGAAGCGGTGGACGGTTCCAGGTAGTCGCGGCTGACCGAGGTATTGACCAGCAGGCCGACCTGCGTCGCATTGATGCCTGCGTCTTCCAGCGCCTTGCGGCCCGCCATGGTGGCAGCGTCGGACGCCAGCACGCCGTTATCCCACAGGCGGCGGGCGTGGATGCCGGCGATGTCGCCGAGCACGTCGGTGCGGATACCCAGGCGGTCCAACGTCGGCTGCAGCCGCTCGTTGATTTCCTTGGTCGTCAGCGTGTGCGGCGCGTCGACGTGTGCCAGGCCGGCGATCGAGACATTCTTGAAGAGCATCGAGGTTAGCGCCAAGGCTCAGGCAAAAGGGGGCGCTATTCTATAACCCCCGGGGCCTTCACCGCATCTTTACGAATTCAGCCTTGCCCGTATGGTGAAGCGTTCAGCGCGGCGGGCACTGGAACGCAGCAAAGCGCTGGCTGCCATCGGCGGGGGCCGCGGCGGCCTGCACGGCATTGGCGCCGGCACTCGGAGCCTCGTTGCGGGCCAGGGTTTCCAGCTCTTCCTGCACGCGCAGCGGGTTGCGGTTGTAGAAACCGACCTTGCTCTTCACGGTCACCACCACCTCGCCCTTGGCAATGCAGCCGGCCGGAACCGGGCCTGCCGGCAGCACGCGGGTCGCCTTGCCGGCCGGTTCGATCGGCACCCAGGTACAGGCGGTGACGGTGAGCAGCAGGGAGGAAAGCAGCAGAACGCGCATGGGCAGATCCTGGAAGGGTATGGGGGGATTCTGCCTGAACAGCCTGAATCGGGGGTAGCCGGGGCGGAGCCCAGGTAGCGCCGGGCCATGCCCGGCGAGCGCACAGCTCGGCATGGCTGGCCGCTGGAAGGCCGCCGGGCATGGCCCGGCGCTACCACGGGAGACCTGCCCGCCGTGGCGGGCAGGCACGTCCCTTATTTCTTGACCGGGTTGCCTTCGGCATCGATCACGGTCACCTCGCCCAGGTTCAGCGCGCGCACGGCCGCTTCGGTCTGCTTGAGGTCACCCACCACCACCCAGGTCAGCGCCTGCGGCTTGATCTCGGCGGCGGCCTGCTGCACCTGCGCCGGGGTCATCGCTTCGATCTCGGCCTCGCGACGCAGCACGTAATCGTCCGGGCGCTTGAATTGCACGATCGAGCCGATGGTCGATGCCACCGCGCTGGCGGTCTCGTAAGCACCCGGCAGGCTCAGGGTCTGGATGTTGCGGATGCGGTTCACCTCGTCGGCGGTGGCCGGCTTGCTGCCATCGGCAAACGCGGCGATTTCCTTGCGCATTTCCGCCATCGCCGGCCCGGTCTTGTCGATCTGCACCGGCGCGCTGGCCATCCACGGACGCTGGCCCACCGAGTTGACCGCGCTGCTGCGTGCACCGTACGACCAGTGCTTGTCTTCACGCAGGTTCATGTTCAGGCGCGAGGTGAAGTCGCCGCCGATCACGCCGTTGGCGATGTCGAAGCGGGTCGAGCTGGCAGCGCTGGAGGGCGCCACCACCTGGCCGGCGAACAGGTTGGCCTGCACCGCGCCCGGCTGATCGATCAGGAACACGCGCGGACCCTTCGGCAGCGCGACGTCGGTGGCCGCCTTCACCTGCGGAGCGTCGCCACTGGCCTTCCAGTCGCCCAGCTGCTTGTCCAGCAGCGGCACGATCTCGGCCAGGGTGGTGTCACCGACCACGATCAGGGTGCCGTTCTGCGGGCGCAGCCAGTCATGGTGGAAGTCGACCAGGTCTTCGCGGGTCAGGCCGTTGATCGCCGCTTCGTCACCGCTGCCGGTGAACGGAATGGCATACGGGTGGCCCTTGCCGTACAGCAGCGGCGGCAGCACGCGCATCGCCACCGCACCCGGGTTGACCTTCTCCTGCTGGATGCCGGCGATCCAGCTCGCCTTGACCCGGTCGATCTCGCCCTGTTCGAAGCGCGGCTCGCGCAGCAGGTCGCGGTACAGCGCCAGCGACGGCGCCAGGTTTTCCTTCAGCGCCGACAGGTCCACGCTCATCGAATCCAGGCCGGCCGAGGCGTCCAGGCTCGCGCCCAGCGCGTCGGCGGCATCGGCAAAGGCCAACGAACCGAGCTTGCCCGCACCCTCGGTCATCAGGCTCATGGTGAAGTTGGCGGTGCCCGGCTTGCGGCCCTGGTCGGCACTGAAGCCGCCCGGGAACTGGTAGCTGAACTGCACCACCGGAATCTCATGGCGCTCGGCCAGGATCACCTGCGTGCCGTTCTTCAGCGTGGCGCGCTGCAGCGCCGGGAACTTCAGCTGCGGGAACTCGCGGGTCTGCGGTACGCCGGCCTTGCGGTCGACCTGCTCCGGCAGGGTGCTGTACTTCGGGTCCACTGCAGGCACATTGAACGGCTTCGGCGCCTGGCTCGGGTCTTCCTTCAGTGCCACACGTTCACCCGGTGCGATCACCAGGGTGTGGCTGCCCTTGTCCAGCCACTGCGCGCCGAGCCGGCTCAGATCAGCGGCACTGGCCTTCTCGATGTTGGCCAGCGAGGTGCGGAAGCAGCCCGGGTCGCCGGTGAACACCGCGCACTCGGCCAGTGCGTCGGCCTTGCCGCCGAAACCACCGATGCGCTCAATGCCGCGGATGAAACCGGCGCGGGCACCGGTCTTGGCGCGCTCCAGCTCGGCCGCGGTCGGGCCCTGCTTGATCAGCCGGTCCAGTTCCTCGTCGATGATCTTCTCGACCTTGGCCGGGTCCTGGCCCTGCTTGACCGTCGCCATGATCACGAAGTTCGAACCCAGCTGCGAGGTCGACAGGCCCGACGCGATGCTGTCCACCAGCTTGTCCTGGTGCTGCAGGCGCTGGCTCAGGCGCGAGGACTTGGCACCGCCCAGCACCTGCGCGAACAGCTGCAGCTGATCGACCTCGGTGGTGCCGACCTGCGGCACGTTCCAGGCGCGGTAGATGCGCGCCTGCGGCACCTTGTCGGTCATCGTCTCGCGGGTATCGGCAGTGCGCTTGGCCACGTTCACCGCCGGCTGCGCCATGGTCGGGCCGGCCGGAATGCTGCCGAAGTACTTGCCGACCTTTTCCTTGGCGGTGGCCAGGTCGATGTCACCGGCCAGCACCAGCACCGCATTGTTCGGGCCGTACCAGGTGCGGAACCAGGTTTTCACGTCATCCAGCGACGCGGCGTTCAGATCGTTCATCGAACCGATCACGCCGTGGTGGTACGGGTGGCCCACCGGGTACATCGCCTTGTTGAGCTGGTCCCAGGCCTGCCCGTAGGGCTGGTTTTCGCCCTGGCGCTTCTCGTTCTGCACCACGCCGCGCTGCTCGTCCAGCGCCGCCTGGTCGATCGCGCCGACCAGGTGGCCCATGCGGTCCGATTCCATCCACAGCGCCATGTCCAGCGCGGTGGTCGGCACGTTCTCGAAGTAATTGGTGCGGTCGGTATTGGTGGTGCCGTTCTGGTTGGTGGCACCCACCTGCTTGAACGGCTCGAAGAATTCGCCGCTGTGGTTTTCGCTGCCCTGGAACATCAGGTGTTCGAACAGGTGCGCGAAGCCGGTGCGGCCGGCCGGTTCGTCCTTGCTGCCGACGTGATACCAGACGTTGACCGCGACGATCGGCGCCTTGCGATCGGTATGCACGATCACGCGCAGGCCGTTGGGCAGGGTGAACTGCTCATACGGGATATCGACCCTGGCCGGTGCGGCCGGCTTTGCCGCCAACGCATGGGAAGGCACAAGCGTGCCCAGGGCGGTGCTGAGGGCGACGGCCAGCAGCGCAGCGCGCGGGCGAAGGGCGAGAGACATATCCGGATCCTTGGTCACATAGGTGAACCCCGATCCTAGCGTGCGCACGCAATGGCAGGAATCGGTCGCCAGTCACTGGGGGTGTTTGCCCCGGTTCGCCATCCGGGCAGCCGTCCCAGGCCGGCGTGGGAAGTCACATGCGCCCGCAGCAGGCGTCCGGACAGTGTCCGCGGTGCATCGAATGGACAGGTGTCCGCCCACCGGACACCTTTCTATCCAAAAAAAACCCTTGTAAATCAACAACTAAAAGTTGGCACGAGGATTGCTTGGTAGTTCCTGCGCCAGGAAGGGCTTCAGACAAAAGCTGACTGAAGACTGAACAAATGCGGGAAATCGAAAATTTTCCTTGCAAGCCCAGAATTGGTGTACTACCTTACTACCACACCACCGATCACCAACACTAAACAGGCCCCGTCATGAACGCCAAGACCATTGCCATCGCCATCGCCCTGATCGCCGGCACCGCGGTTGTTTCGTCGGTGCAGGCCTCCGAATCCATCAAGACCCTGTCTACCGTGCAGGTCCGCCCGGCCGCCGACCAGCTGGCCCAGCAGGCCTGGGAACAGGCCAGCGGCATCCCGACCCTGGCCACCGTGGAAGTGCGCCCGAGCGCCGACCAGCTGGCCGAGCGCAGCGGCTACGTCGCCGCCCCGGTCGCCGCCGCGATGCCGATCACCACCCTGGCCTCGGTGGAAGTGCGCCCGAGCCTGGAACAGCGCGTCGCCCTGGCCGCCGAACTGGAAGCCCAGCGCTACGCCGCCACCCTGGCCGCCGCCGCCACCAGCGTCGCCAACCAGGTGATCGTCAACCTGCCGGCCCTGCAGGTGCGTCCGAGCGCTGCCGACCTGCAGGCCCTGGCAACCGAAACCGCCCAGGTCCTGCTGCGCCCGTAAGCGGTGCCGCCCTGCCTCGCGCAGGGCGTGCGCCGTAAAGGCGGCGGCCGTCGCAGGTACACTGCGCCGATGAATGCCGCGCCCCAGTTCCACGTGATCCTGTTCCAACCGGAAATCCCGCCCAACACGGGCAACGTGATCCGGCTCTGTGCCAACACCGGCGCGCAGCTGCACCTGGTCGAGCCACTCGGCTTCGCACTGGAAGACAAGCAGCTCAAGCGCGCCGGCCTGGACTACCACGAGTATTCGCGCCTGCAGGTGCACCCCGACCTGGACACAGCGCTGGCGCGAATCGCACCGAAGCGGTTGTTCGCCCTGAGTACGCGTGCCAGCGTCCGCTATGACAGCGTGGCGTTCGAAGACGGTGATGCGTTCCTGTTCGGCCCGGAAAGCCGCGGCCTGCCGCAGGACGTGCTCGATGCCCTGCCTGATGGCCGCCGCCTGCGCCTGCCGATGCGGCCGGACAACCGCAGCCTCAATCTATCCAATACCGTTGCCGTGGTGATGTACGAGGCCTGGCGCCAGCACGGGTTTGCCGGCGGGGCGTGAAAGAAAGCAGCCGAGCATGGGCTCGGCTCTACACGTACGCTCCTTTAGAGCCGAGCCCGCGCTCGGCTCCCCCGTATCGCGTCCGGAAACCGGATAGCGTCAAAACGCGTTGATGCCGGTCAACTCACGCCCGATCACCAGCTGGTGCACGGTCTCGGTGCCTTCATAGGTGATCACCGATTCCAGGTTCAGCGCATGCCGGATCGCCACGTGTTCGGTGGTGATGCCGGCCCCGCCCAGCAGGTCGCGGCACTCGCGGGCGATATCAATGGCCATGCGGCAGTTGTTCCACTTGGCCAGGCTGACCTGCTGCGGCTGCAGCTGGCCAGCTTCCTTCAGGCGGCCCAGCTGCAGTGCCAGCAGCTGCGCGGTGGTGATGCGGCGGGCCATCTCGGCCAGCTTGATCTGCGCGCTCTGCGTGGCCGCCAATGGGCGGCCGAACAGCACGCGCTCCTTGGCGTAGCCCAGCGCCTCATCCAGGCAGGCGATGGCGGCACCGATCGGGCCCCAGCTGATGCCGTAACGGGCCTGGGTCAGGCAGCCCAGCGGGCCCTTCAGGCCTTTTACGTTCGGCAGGCGGTGGCTGTCGGGCACGCGCACGTCGTCGAAGAACAGCGCGCCGGTCAGCGACGCGCGCAGGCTCATCTTGTGCTTGATTTCCTGCGTGGTGAAACCGGCCATGCCTTTTTCCAGCACGAAGCCCTGGATGCCGTCCTCGGTCTGTGCCCAGACGATGGCCAGGTCGGCCACCGGGCCGCTGGTGATCCACATCTTGCTGCCGCTGATGCGCCAGTCGCTGCCGTCGCGCACCGCGCGGGTCTTCATGCTGGCCGGGTCGGAACCGCCGTGCGCCTCGGTCAGGCCGAAACAGCCGATCAGTTCGCCGCGGGCCATCGCCGGCAGCCATTGCAGGCGCTGTTCTTCGCTGCCGTAGGCGTAGATCGGGTACATGCACAGCGAGCTCTGCACCGACACGAAGCTGCGCAGGCCCGAGTCACCGCGCTCCAGTTCCTGGCAGATCAGGCCGTAGCTGACCGCACCGAGGCCACCGCCGCCGTACTCGGCCGGCAGGGTCGCACCGAGCAGGCCCAACGAGGCGATCTCCGGCACCAGTTCGTCGGGGAAACGTGCCTGGTCAAAGGCATCGCCGATGATCGGCAGCACCCGCTCGTTGGTGAAGCGGGCGACGCTCTCCTGTACGGCGCGCTCTTCCTCGTTGAGCAGGGAACGGACATCGAACAGATCGTACGGATGCAAAGCCATGGCACTCACACGCAGTCAGGACCCGGCCATTGTCGGTCATCCGGGCAGAGCGTGCCGACCAAGGTCGGCATCCACCAGAGCTGCGGCCCTACGCTGCATTGCAGCAATCCGGGTGTGAACATCGGCGATCTAGCTGGATCCGGCGCGTCCCGGTACCCTGACACATTCAAACAACCGTTTCGCCCGTGGCCGCACGCGCGATTCCCAGGCACCGCCGGTGGCCCCGATGCCGGCCCTACCCACGAGTCATGCAATCGATGAGCGCTGAAGCCAACGCCCTGCCCCCGCGTGAAGTAATGGAATTCGACGTGGTGATCGTCGGTGCCGGCCCCGCCGGCCTGGCCACCGCGATCCGCCTGCGCCAGCGCGCGATCGAAGCCGGCCGCGAGCTGTCGGTGTGCGTGCTGGAAAAGGGATCCGAACCAGGCGCTCACGTGCTGTCCGGTGCGGTGATGGACCCGCGCGCGCTGACCGAACTGTTCCCGGACTGGGCCGAGCGCGGCGCACCGCTGAAGCAGAAGGTCACCCGCGACGAATTCCTGTTCCTCAGCGAAACCGGTTCGCGCGGCACGCCCAACGCGCTGCTGCCGGAGTGCTTCCACAACGAAGGCAACTACATCATCAGCCTGGGCGAAGTGACGCGCTGGCTGGCGCAGCAGGCCGAGGCGCTGGAAGTGGCCATCTTCCCGGGCTTCGCCGCCGCCGAAGTGCTCTATGGCGACAACGGTGAAGTGATCGGCGTGGCCACCGGCGACATGGGCATCGAGAAGGACGGCAGCATCGGCCCGGCGTTCGAGCGCGGCATGGCCCTGCAGGCGAAGTACACGATCTTCGCCGAAGGCGCGCGCGGCCACCTGGGCCGCCAGCTGATCGCACGCTACAAACTGGACGAAGGCAAGGACCCGCAGGCCTACGGCATCGGCATCAAGGAACTGTGGCAGATCGACCCGGCCAAGCATGAGCCGGGCCTGGTGGTGCATGCCGCCGGCTGGCCGCTGGACAGCGACACCTACGGCGGCGCGTTCCTGTACCACGCCGACGGCGGCAAGGTCGCCATCGGCTACGTGGTCGGCCTGGACTACAAAAACCCGTGGCTGAGCCCGTTCGAGGAATTCCAGCGCTTCAAGACCCACCCGGACATCCGCAAGCACCTGGAAGGCGGCACCCGCATCGGCTACGGCGCACGCGCGATCACCGCCGGTGGCCTGCTGTCGTTGCCGAAGACGGTGTTCCCGGGTGGCGCACTGGTCGGCTGCGAGGCCGGCTACCTCAACGCCAGCCGCATCAAGGGCAGCCACGCGGCGATCAAGACCGGCATGCTGTGCGCCGACGCCGCGTTCGACGCGCTGGCTGCTGACCGCCAGCACGATGAACTGAGCGCCTATCCGAAGGCGTTCGAAGCCAGCTGGCTGTTCACCGAACTGCAGCAGGCCAAGAACTTCAAGCAGTGGTTCAAGAAGGGCCAGACCGTGGCCACGCTGATGACCGGCGTGGAGCAGTGGCTGCTGCCCAAGCTGGGCGTGCGCAACCCGCCGTGGACCCTGCACCGTACCCAGCCGGACCACGCCTGCCTGGAACCTGCGTCCAAGCACACCCGCATCGCCTACCCCAAGCCCGATGGCGTGCTGACCTTCGATCGCCTCAGTTCGGTGTTCCTGAGCAGCACCAACCACGACGAGAACCAGCCCAGCCATCTGACGCTGAAGGATCCGAGCATTCCGGTGAAGGTGAACCTGGCCGAGTACGCCGGCCCGGAAGCGCGCTACTGCCCGGCCGGCGTGTACGAGTTCGTTGGCGAAGCCGACAACGCGCGGCTGCAGATCAACGCGCAGAACTGCGTGCACTGCAAGACCTGCGACATCAAGGACCCCACCCAGAACATCGTGTGGGTGACCCCGCAGGGCGGCGGCGGCCCGAACTACTCGGGCATGTGATCGCCACGGGCTGCGACCGAGCGTCGCAGTCCATCGCTTGCCGCGCACCGCTATCCTGCCCGCCCATGCGTGCATCACTCCCGCTCATCGCTGTTGCCGTGGCCCTGGTCGCCACGGCCTGCCAGCGCCCGCCTGCAGCGCCCCCCACGCCGGAACAGGCGCACCAGCAGGCCATGCAACGCGCGTTCGAGTTGTGTGCCGGCTGCCACACCGTGCAGCCTGGCGGCATCCACCGCTTCGGCCCGAACCTGCACGGCGTGATCGGCCGTCGCGCCGGCAGCCTGCCCGACTACGGCTATTCCGACGGCATGCGCCGCGCCGACATCACCTGGTCCGCACAGACCCTGGATGCGTTCCTGCAGTCACCCACCCATGTTGTACCGGGCACACGCATGTACAACGCCTTCCCCAGCGCCGAACGCCGTGCGCTTGTGATCGCCTACCTGCAGCAGCAGTCGGCTCAGTGAGCCAGCCGCTGCAACTGCTGTTGCAGCCGCGCCACGAATGCCGCCACCGCGGCGAACAACGGCACCGGATCGGTCTCGGCCGCGTCCTGCAGGCGCTCGACCAGTGCATTGGCCTGCCCGGCCAGTGCCGTCGCCCCCACCGCACCCAATCCACCCGCCTGACGATGCAGGTGCAGCGCGGCAGCCTCACGGTCGCCGGCCTCCAGCGCGCGCTGCACAGCGGCCAGGTCACCTTCACTGGCCTGCAGCAGGCTGTCGCGCAACTGCTCGGCCACGGCCTGTGAACCGAAGCGCTGTCGCAGCGTGGCCAGGTCAGGCAGCATCACGCCGTCGGTGGCGGACTCCAGCACCGCCTCCTCGAACCGTTGACCCTGCGCCTGCGGCAACCAGCGCAACAGGGCCGCGCGCAGCGTCGCCAATGACAATGGCTTGGCCAGCACCTCATCCATGCCGGCTTCACGGCAACGACGCGCATCGTCGTCCAGCACGCTGGCGGTCAGCGCCAGCACGGCCAGCCGGGGTTGCCCGGTGCGTCCCTCGCGCTCGCGCAGAAGCCGGGTGAAGGCGAAACCATCCAGTACCGGCATACGGCAATCGGTAATGACCAGATCAAAGTGCTCCGATGCCAGGCGATCCAGCCCCTGCTGGCCATCACCGACCAGCACGTGCGGCACGCCCAGCTGCTGCAGCCGCCAGGCCATCATCGCCTGGTTGGTCGGATGATCCTCGATCACCAGCACGCGCGCCTGGCGCAGAGCCGACGGCAGCAGGGCAGCCTGTTCCTGTTCGGCAGCCAGCGCTTCAGCATCGGCAATGCCCGCTTCCACCAGCGATAGCCGTACCTCGGCGCAGGTACCTTCGCCGAGGGTACTGTGCAGCTCCAGCTCGCCCTCCATCATCTGCACCAGGCGATGGCAGATGCTCAGACCGAGGCCGGTACCACCATGGTCGCGCTGGATGTAGGCGCCGGCCTGGGTGAACGGCGCGAACAGGTGCTGCACCTGTTCGGGCGCGATGCCCATGCCGGTGTCGGTGACGCTCAGGCGGAGCGGTTGGCGGCCATCTTCGGAGGTCGGGCCCATCACCTCCACCTGCAGCCGCACTTCGCCGCTCGGGGTGAACTTGATGGCATTGCTGAGAAGATTGAACACGATCTGGCGCAGACGAACGCCATCCACTTCATGGGCCGCTGCCAATTGCGGATCGATCTGTACCTGCAACGCCAGGCCGCGCGCGCTGGCCTGTGCGGAGAGCAGGCGGCACACGCTTTCCAGCAACGGCCTCAGCGGTTGTGGTACCGGCTCCAGCCGCAATGCGTTGGCCTCCAGCCGCGAGTAGTCGAGGATGTCGTCAAGGATCTGCCGGAGCATCTGTGCCGAGTCCTCGATCACGCCAAGGATGCGCTTCTGCTCTGCATCCAGCGGTGAGTGCGCCAGCACTTCCAGCATGCCCAGCACGCCACTCATCGGCGTGCGGATCTCATGGCTCATGGTGGCAAGGAAACGGGATTTCGCCTCGGCCGCCTGCTCGGCCTCGGCCTTGGCTGCGGTCAGGGCATCGGCCTGCGCACGGGCCTCGCTGGCATCCACCCAGTAGCCACTCCAGGTCACCACTCCGGCCTCGGCGGCATAGGGTTGCGCCTGGGTACGCACCCAGCGCGGGCCTGCGCCGTCGCCACGCAGGCGGAATTCCAGCACGAGCGGTGCGAACTGGTGCGCGGCCTGTTCGACGGCCTGCAGGATGCGCGCGCGATCGTCCTCTTCAACACGTTCCAGCAGCATCCTGGCGTCCTGCTCGGCCTGCTGCCGGGTGATCCCGAACAGGGCCTGCAGGTCGCCGGCAATGAACGGGAAGCTGAGCGTGCCATCAACCTCGCGACGGGCCTGGTAGACCACGGCAGGCAGGTTGTCGGTCACTTCGGCCAGACGCTGCTCCAGCTGGCGCCGCCCGGCCACTTCACGGCGCAGGCGCCAGTAGCCGATGCCATGGACCAGCAGCGCGGTCAGCAGCACCAGCAGCAGTGGTACGCCCCAGCGCAGCGCACCGCTCCAGTTGATGCCGTTGCGGTACTCGACCGCCAACCAGTCACCGCGCAGCGCCTCGCGCTCGCGTGGAGTCATCTGCATCAACAGCCGGTCGAAGGTTGTGGCCAGGGCGGCATGGCGGCGCTCCACCGCCAGCACCAGCTGGTCGTTGAAGCCCGCCGGCGCAGCCACCTGCAGGCGGCCCGGGAAGCGGTCGCGCAGCAGATGATCAACCACGGCCAGATTGCCGACGTAGGCGTCGGCCTCGCCATCGATAAGTCGCTGCAGCGCCTGCTCCGCACTGCGCGCGGCGATGATCCTGGCCTGTGGCGCCTGCTGCAGCACGTAGCCACGCACGCGCTCGGGATCGGAAAGCAGCACGCGCTTGCCCTGCAGGTCCGACAGGCCCAGCAACGCCGCCCCGTCGTGGCGGCTGACGATCACGTTGGGCACGCTGATGAAGGGCTGGCTGAACACCCACTCCGGGCCCAGGTAGCGCGAATCGGCCGGAATGCCCATCACGGCCTGCACCTCGCCACGGCGCGCCTTCTCGCGTACCTCGAACCAGTCATGGCTGTTCTGCGGCTGCAGATTGGCACCGGCCTGCGTCAGCCGCTGCAGGTATTCGCTGGCCAGGCCACTGGGCCTGCCCTTCTCATCGGCGAACGACAGCGGCGCAGCGTTCGGTGCAAAACCGACCTTCAACGGCGTCTCCAGCACCCGCTGCTCGGCCTGGCTCAGGGCCAGCTGTGCCGAGGCCGACCACTGCGGCGGCGGCAGCCAGCGCCGCGCCAACGCGTCGCGCTGGGCCTGGCTGGTCGCGGCCAGGGCGACGTCCAGCGCTTCGGCCAACGGCTGCTTGCCGTTGGGAACCCCGAAATGCAGCCGCTCGGGAGGCAGATCACTGGGCCTCAGCAGCACCACGCCCTGCAGACGCTCACGCGCGATCAGCTCGTTGGCGACATAGGCGTTGCCGATATAGACGTCAGCTTTGTCGTCTCTGACCATCAGCAATGCCGCAAGCGAGCTGTTTGCGACAAGCTGCCGCGCGCGCGGGAAACGCGCGCGCACCTGCGGACCGGTCAGGAAATCCTGTTCGATCACCACCCGCAGGCCATCCAGATCGGGGGTATCGGAAGCGCGCAGATCGCCCGGTCGCCCCACCAGGGCCAGCGGCGACTCGCCATAGGCCGCGGTGTAGACCATGCAGCGGGTACGGTCGGCGCTCAGAGCGACGTTCATGACCACATCGATCTCGCCACGGCACGCCGCATCCAGCACGGATGTCCAATCGGGGTAACGACGGGCTTCGACCTTCACACCCAGATGATGGGCAAGAAGCGACAGATAATCCGGCCCCAGGCCAACCTGCTGGCCATCACGGAGGGACTCGAACGGTGGCCAGCCGCTGTCATACTGGCCCACGACGATGCTTGGATGGGCGGCGAGGTACTCGCGCTGCATGGAGCTGAGCGGCAACAGCCCAGGCACCGCCTGTGCCAGCGCCACGGGCAGCACCAGCACGGCCAGCAGCAGGACCAGCCCGCGAACAGCCCAGCTACGCATCGGCGTCGATCTCCTAGAATCCTGACAGGGCCGCGATGGTCGCGGTCCGGCTTGCCCGGTGGCCATACTAGAGCATGAGCTTGCGCATCATCATCGCAGACGACCACCCGGTGGTCCGTATCGGTACCCGCGCCGTCATCGAGTCGAGCGGGGTCGGCCGCGTGGTCGGCGAGGCCGACAGCGCGCAGGCGCTGATGGCCCTGCTCGGAAGCCAACCCTGCGACCTGCTGGTGACCGACTACTCCATGCCGGGCAGCCCACAGGCAGACGGCTTCGCCATGATCGGCATGATCCGCCGCCGCTACCCCGACCTGCCGGTGCTGATGCTCAGCGTCTCCAACAACTTGGCGATCCTGCGCATGGTGCTCGACAGCGGTGTGCTCGGTCTGGTCGACAAGAGCTCGTCGATGGACGAACTGCCGCAGGCCATCCAAGCGGTCTACCGGGGCCAGCCCTACATCAGCCGCAGCCTGCGTGAGCGGGTCGAGGCTGCGGGCAGCTGGCGCATGCGCGAGGGTGATGGCAAGCCCCTGTCACCGCGCGAAGTGGAAGTGCTGCGGCTGCTCGGCACCGGCATGACGGTGAAGGAAATCTCGCTGCAGCTGCACAAGAGCGTCAGCACCATCAGCCGGCAGAAGGGCGACGCCATGCTCAAGCTGGGCCTGAAGGGCGACGCCGAACTGTTCGACTACCTGCGCGACGGCAAGATCTGAGAACCAGATCACACTGTAGGGGCCTCTGTCACCGCCCTCTTTGACCGGCCGCCATTCTGTGCCAAGATGATCCGGCATGGGTTTTCAATGCGAGGTCGAAGGAATCGACCGGCTCATGTCCTCGCTCCCGTCCCTGGTGGATGGGGTGCGGTTTCCTGCCGGCCGTCTGGCCCGGCAACGCTGACCATGGAGAGGCGCATGCATCCCCCCCCCGAGCTACGTTGGACCCTGCCGTTGCGGCCCCTGCGCGCATTCGCGGCGTGCCTGCTCGTCTCTCTTTCCGCTGCCGCCTGCAGCGCCGCCGATCCGGCCCCCTCGTCCTCCCAGCCTGGTGCCCCCGTGCAGGCTGCCGATGCGCCCCGACAGGATGTTGCCCCGATGCAGAACACCTCTCCCGACACCGCCGTCACCCCGCCCGACGCGCCGACCGTGATGTACTTCACCTACCAGGTGGACGGTGATGGCGCGACCTCCTACGAGGTACAGAACGGCAGCGTGGCGACCTTCTGGTTCGGCCACACTTTCACCCTCGACGGCACCACGTATTACACGGGTTTCTCCTGGGATACCCGCGAGCACTACGGCAAGCCGGGCGAGCAGTCACCGGCCGGCCCGGATGACCGCGCCAACCTCGCCGAGGCCACCTTCGTGCTGGCCGGCAGCGATGCGAACAAGCCCTGGAAGTTCCGTGGCCAGGAATGGACCATCGGCGCACTGGGCGCCTACGACAAGGCCGACGACGTCGATACACGGCGCAAGCCGCTTGAACACCGCACCGCCGACGGCCGCCTGCTGCTGGCGGTGCCAACCAGCAGCTTCGACCGTGGCATCAGCAGCACCGGCTACGCGCTGCTGCTGTTCAACCCCAAGCGCAGCGAAGACGACGTGGACAGCAAGGTCTGGCGCTATGTCGGCTCGGTGCGCACCGGCGAGGACAACAGTGCCGCCTGCGACGAGGGCAACGTGATGCCCTGCACCGACAGCGATGGCGAGCTGGCGTTCGCTGCCGACGGCAATGGCCTGCCGCGACTGACCGTGACCTTCAAGGGCACCACCATCGACGCCCCGGGCAAGACCCGTGCGCTGGCTGCCGGCGACGCCGTGCACTACACCTTCGACAGCGCGACCCAGCAGTACGTCGCGCCCTGATTGCCACCCGCACACGCGGGTTACCTGTTGACCGACATGTTCTTGACTCATGGATGAGTCCGGTTGGCGATTCGCGGCACGCGCCGCTCCATCAACCCCGAGGAAGACGTCATGGCACAGCATGACTACAGCAGAAAGGAAGTCCTGGACATCGTCGAGCAGGTCGCCCGGCACAAGGGCATTCCCGTCGATGATTTCATGCGCTTTGCGCACATCGAGACCGGCGGCACGTTCAACGAGCGCGCCCACAACACCTCGTCCGGCGCCAAGGGCCTGTTCCAGTTCGTGCCCGGCTCCGCGCGCCAGTATCACCTGACCGGCCACGAGTTCGACCCGACCCGCAACACCGAAGCGGCCGCACAGATGTACCAGGACAACCTGGACTCGATGGCACGCCGCAACGAACGCACTGGCCACCCGTACCTGTCCGGTGGCAGTACGCCGACCGGGCTGGACCTGTACCTGGCCCACCAGCAGGGCAGCGCCGGCTATGGCTCGGTGCAGACCGCAATCGCCACCGGAACCTTCGGCGTGGTGCGCAACGGCCATGGTGAAGAGATCAACATGCGCCGCAACGTGCTCAACCAGATCGGCTCCGATGCCAAAGCGCTCACCGGCCACACCCTGGCCGAGATGCGCGGCATGAACGATGGCGACTTGGCGCGCACCTTCTCCAGCTACTACATCCACAAGTACGCGGCGATCAGCATTCCGGAAAAGAACATCGCGCCGCAGACGGTGGCGTCGGGCCAGGGCCAGGCCCAGACCCCGGCAGCGGCCAGCGCCGCCGTGGCGGCCGGTGCTGCCACGCTGGCGGCGACCGCAACGGCTGCTGCCGCGCCGAAGCCGGGCATCGAACTGCAGGCCGCCTACGACGCAGGCCTGAAGTACGACCACGTCAAGTACGCCATCAACATCCCGGGTCACGCGCTGTACGTGCCGGGCAAGACCGGCAAGAACGTGGAGCAGGGTTACATCGACTGTTCCGGTTGGGTCGGCACGCTGCAGAACCGCACCATGGACGAGATCAACCAGAAGGCCGGGCATGCGGTGTTCAGCAAGGCCGATCGCATCGACCTGGGCAACCTGGGCTCCGGCGGCATCGTGCGCAAGGCATTCGACCAGTCCGGCGTGCTGCTTGACCGCGACGCGATCCTGAAGCCCGATGCGCTGAAGGAAGGCATGATCATCGGCCTGGATACGGCCAGGACCCGTCACGAGCATTGGAACGGCATCGACCACATCGTGATGGTGGTGCGCGACCCCAACACCGACAAGCTGCTGATCAGCCAGTCCACCGGCAGCAAGGGCGTGCACACCATGCCGGTGGAGGACTACCTCAAGCAGGTGAAGGAGCACCCGAACTGGAAGCTGTACGCCTCCGATCCGCTGTCCAAGGCGCGCGACCTGCTGGAAAACCGCACCCAGTCGCATGAGCAGACCCAGGGCAAGCCTGCCGCCGAGCACAAGGCCGCTGCCACGCCGCACGCCGAACTGTACAAGCAGGGCGCGCACAGCGAGGGCGTGCGCAAGGTGCAGGAGCAGCTGGGCCACCTCGGCTACGTCGGTGCCGACGGCAAGCCGCTGGTCGAGGATGGCCGCTTCGGCCGCAACACCGACGCGGCGGTGCGCCAGCTGCAGAAGGACAACGGCCTGGTGGCCGACGGCATTGTCGGGGTGAAGACGCTGGAGGCCATCAAGGAAGCCCGCGAACGGCCGTTGCTGAACGACGAGCGGCACCCGCGCAATCCATTGTTCATCCAGGCCAGCAAGGGTCTGGAACTGATGCCGGCAGGCACCTTCAAGGATCGCCATGCGCTGGAAAGCGCCGCTGCGGCCCTGACCAAGGAGGCGCATGCCGCCGGCCTGCAGCGCATCGACACGGTGGTGCCGAGCCCGAACGGTGAGCGCCTGTTTGCCGTGCAGGGCACGATCGGTGACCCCGCCGCCAGCCGCGTGGCGGTGGATACCCGTGCCGCCAGCGAGCAGAGCCTGGCGCTCAGCAGCGGTGCCGTGCAGGGCGCGCCGAACGTGCTGCACCAGCAGCAGGATGCCCAGCAGGAGCAGGCCCGGCAGGCACAGAAGGCGATGGGCGTCTAAGCCCGCAGCGCCTTGGGAGAGAAGGGAGGGCCACGTCCGCGTGGCCCTTTCCCTTTCTGCCAGCTGAGCGGCCGCAGCCGCTTTCAGCCTTGCTTCATGCCGCCTGCCGCTAGATGAATGCGCAAGCCGACCGGTGGACCAGGCAATGTTCCGGCAATGTTGGAACGCCAGCGTGGACACCACGGCAGCCGGGGCGCCCCGCGCCCTCCCTGCCCAGCGTGGCATGCACCTCACAGGAGAACGAACATGCTCAGTACTTCCACACTCAGCTTCCGTGGTCTGGCGATGGCGCTGGCACTGGTTGCCGGTGTCGCCGTGGTCAGCGATGCCAGCGCGATGTCGAGGAAGGACAAGCGCACCCTGGTCGGCGCCGTGGTCGGTGGCGTGGCCGGCAACCTGCTCTCCAACGGCGATCCTGCGGCCACCGTCGGTGGTGCCGTGGCCGGCGGCGCGATCGGCAACCTGACCACCTCCGACCGCCGCGACCGTCGCTATTACGACAATCGCTATTACGACAACCGCTACGACCGCCGCTACGATCGTGGCTATTACCGCAGCGGCTATTACGACCGTGGTGACGACCATCGCTGGCAGCGCGAGCGCTACTACGACAACCGCTACTACCACGACCGCGGCCGCCATCGCGGCTGGTAAGCGGCGCGGCGGCATCATCGCAGGTGATGCACGGACGGGCGGGTCGATGACCCGCCCGTTTGCGTTGGCCGTGGTCATGGCGTTGAATGCGCAGCCTTGGATGTGATTTTTCCCACTCGGGCTGCGGCATGACGTCTTCCTCCCACCGCGTGCAGGGCCTCAACAACGACGAGGTCGCTGCCGACTGGCCACCCATCAGCGCCGCGGACATCGCGTGGCTGGGTGCGCGCTACCCGCAGCTGGGCGAGCACAGCCAGGCCCGCTGGCACAGCCCGCGACCACTGTCGGCCGCCGCCATCGTCGACGGCGTGGACGGCGCGGTGTTCGTCAAGCGCCATCACCACAGCGTGCGCAGCGCGGCCTGCCTGGAAGAAGAACATCGCTTCATCGCCCGTCTCGCCGCAGGGGGCGTACCGGTGGTGCAGGTGCTGGCGGCGACCGATGGCCGCACGGCCGTTGAACACGGCGAATGGACCTTTGAACTGCATGCCGTCGGCGTGGGCGAAGACGTCTACCGCGACGCCGTGTCGTGGTCGCTGCTGACCGATGTCGCGCAGGCACGCGAGGCGGGCCGCATGCTGGCCACGCTGCACCGCGCCGCCGCCCGCTACCACGCGCCCCAACGCAGTACCCACCTGCTGGTCGCGCGCGACGATCTGATCCGCGCCGACGATCCGATCGCGGCAATCAAGTCAGGGCTGCACGAACGCCCCGGCCTGGCACGTTACCTCACACGCATCCCATGGGAGGCGCAGCTGCAGCGCGACGTGCTGCCGTGGCACGCCGGCCTGGCCGCGCGCCTGCGCGACGAGCCGCGGCTGTGGGCGCACAACGACTGGCATGTGTCCAACCTGCTGTGGCGCGACGGGCAGGTCAGCACCGTGCTGGATTTCGGCCTGGCCTCGCCCACCAGCGCGCTGTTCGACCTCGCCACCGCGATCGAGCGCAACGCGGTGGCGTGGCTGGAACTCGAGCGCGGCATGGAGGCGATGCGCATCGATATCGCGCTGGCCCTGCTCGACGGCTACCGCCAGGTACTGCCGCTGTCTGCGGCACGCGTGCACCTGCTGGCCGACCTGCTGCCGATGGTCCATTTCGACTTCGCACTGTCCGAAGTGGAGTACTTCGAAGGCATCACCGGCTCCACCGCGAACGCGGACGTGGCGTGGCAGCCCTTCATGCTGGGGCACCCGGCATGGTTCCACAGCGCGCCGGGACAGGCACTGCTGCAGGCCCTGCACGCGGCAGCCTGAAGGGCGCCGGCTCGCAAATCCGTACCATTTGTAGTGAAATGGCCACCTGAAGCGGGGGTGCCTGGATCTGCCAGGCTGAGAGAGTCCCTTGGAACCTGATCCGGTTTGCACCGGCGTAGGGAGCTTTGAGCCGCAGCCACACCCCCGTCATGGGCCGGTGCACCTGCGCGCCGTCGCTTCGTCTCCCTTGTTGTCCGAAGACGAACCGAATGAACAGCTGCCTGCGCCCCACCCTGCTTTCCCTCGCCCTCTGCGCCGCGCTGCCATTGCACGCCAGCGAGGCCGATGCGTCCCCCGATGCGTCCCCCGATGCGGCTGCCACCGGCGCCGAACGCTCGCCGACCGAACTGGCAGCGGTGCGCGTGCAGGCCGGCAGACCGAAGACCGATACTTCGCGCGTGAATGCCTTCGGTGGCGGCAGCTGGAAGGACACGCCGGCGTCGGTGAACGTGCTTGAGCGCGACTACCTCGATCGCCGCCAGGTGCGTTCGCTGTCCGAGCTGGCCAGCAACGATGCCTCGCTGGGTGATGCGTATGCGCCGGTGGGTTACTACCAGAACGTCGCCATCCGTGGCTTCGCACTGGACCCCGCCACCGGCTACCGCTTCAACGGACTGTCCATCGCCGGCGAACAGCGCCTGGCGCTGGAGAACGTGCAGTCGGTGGAGATCCTCAAGGGTGAAGCCGGCCTGGCCGCAGGCGTGATGGCGCCCGGCGGCATCATCAACTACATCGGCAAGCGCCCGGCCGAAGTGCGCACCGCCACGCTCGGTACCGATTCGGAAGGCTCGCGCTACGTCGCCGTCGATGTCGGCCACTGGATCACCCCGCGTTTCGGTCTTCGCCTGAATGCCGCCTGGGACTCCAGCAATTCCTATGTCGAGCACGCCGATGGCCGTCGCAACTTCTACTCGCTGGCGGCCGACTGGCTGATCGGCGAGCGCGGCAAGCTGGAAGTGGATGCCAACTACCAGACCAGCTCGCAGCGTTCGGTGTCCGGCTACCAGCTGCTGGGCGCACGCGACCTGCCGCGCGGCGTCGACCGCGAGCACCTGCTCGGCTACCAGCCGTGGCAGCGCCCGGTGGATATCGCCAGCACCAACATCACCGCCCTGCACACCTACGATTTCAACGAGGCCTGGCAGTCGCGCGTCTCGGTCGGCCACAGCCGCTCGGTGATCGACGACAACGTCGCCTTCGCCTACGGCTGCTACTACGCCGTGCAATGCGCCGATGGCAGCGTGCCAGGCAACTACTTCGCACCCAACGGCGACTACGACATCTACGACTACCGCAGCCCGGACGACACCCGACGCAACCAGCAGGCCCGTGCCGAGCTGCGCGGTCGCTTCGAGACCGGCAGCGTCGGCCACCAGCTGACCGTCGGCGCCGACTACTTCCGCCGCACCGTGGACAAGCGCCCCAGCGTCAACGAGTACGTCGGCACCAGCAACATCCACGAAACGCCGGTGCCAGTGTTCGAGCCGTCGCCGAAGATGCCAGGCCCGTCCGCACGCCGCCTGGACAGCCGCCAGACCGCGTTCTTCGCGCTGGACCGGATGAGCTTCGGTGATGACTGGCAGTGGCTGGCCGGTGGCCGCTTCGTGCGCCTGGACGAGCGCGCCTACGACAAGCGCGGCACCCCGCAGCGCCACAGCCGCCTGTCGCGCTTCCTGCCACAGACCGCCGTGGTATGGAAGGCCACCGACCAGCTCAACGCCTACGCCAGCTACGTGCGTGGCATTTCGTTGGGCCAGGAAGCGCCGTTCTGGACCAGCAATGCCGACACCTTCCTGCCGTCGGTGCAGTCGCGGCAGCTGGAAGTGGGCGTGAAGTACGTGCCGGTCGAGGCGCTGACCCTGGGCGCGGCGGTGTTCCGAATTTCGCAGCCGTACCAGTACGCCAAGCCCGACAACAGCGACGTGGGCTACACCTTCATCGAGGAAGGCACCCAGGCCCACACCGGCCTGGAGCTGACCGCCAACGGCCAGCTGACGGACGCATTGCAGATCGTGGCCAGTGCAAGCCTGCTGCAGGCGCGTGCTCGCGATACCGGCACGCCCACCTATGAAGGCCATCAGCTGGTGAACGTACCGAAGGTTCGGGCCAGTGTGCACCTGGCCTATGCGCTGCCCTTCGTGCAGGGTCTGGACGTGACCGGTGGCTGGCGCTATGCCGGTGCCAACGTGGCCCGCGCCGACGGCGGCGTGCGTGCACCGGACTACTCGGTGTTCGATGCCGGCCTGCGTTTCCAGCATCGCCTGCACGACCGTGCAGTAACCTGGAACCTGTCGGTGGACAACGTGTTCAACCGCTTCTACTGGCGTGATACCGGCAGCAGCGGCGGTGACTACTACCTGTTCCCCGGCGCGCCTCGACAGGCCCGCCTGTCGGTGACGTTCGCGCTGTGAGCGGCGTGATGCTCGAGTGGACCGCCGCCCTTTGCAGCATCCTCGGTGTCTGGCTGATGTCCCGGCGCCGGCTGGCGGCGTGGCCGGTGGGCCTGCTGTCGGTGACGCTGTACGGGCTGGTGTTCGCCGAGGCCAAGCTGTACTCGGACACCCTGCTGCAGGTCGCCTTCGGTGGCTTCCTGGTCTACGGCTGGCTCAACTGGCGGCAGCATGCCGTCGATGAGGGCAGCATCCGCATCGTGCCGCTGGCGCGCGGCAAGCTGCTGCGCGACCTGGCCATCGGCCTGTGTGGTGGCGTGGCGCTGGGAGCCGGCATGCACACCTTCACCGACGCCGCGCTGCCGTGGCTGGACGCGATGCTGACCGCACTGAGCCTGGTTGGCCAGTGGTGGCAGGCGCGACGCCACGTGGCCTGCTGGTGGGTGTGGATCGGGGTGGACGTGGTCTACGTGGGCGCGTACCTGTTCAAGTCGCTGCACGTGACTGCCGCGCTGTACGTGTTCTTCCTGGGCCTGGCCGTGTTCGGCCTGCGTGCATGGAGCGCGGCCGCACGCGAACCGCAGGTGGCGCCGGTTCGTTGATGCGGATGGCCGGGCTGGGCACCGGTAGTCGCCAACCTTGGTTGGCGCGTGCGTGCCGACCAAGGTCGGCATCTACCCAGCACATTCACGCATGGCGTGGATCTACTGGGTAAGCAGCAGGCCCAGCCGCAGCGGCTGGCGCATGTCCGCCGGCGGGGCTGCCTGCAACGGCGCGGCCTGCAGCGTCGCGCGCAGGTCTGCGTCGACCTGGGCATCACCCAGGCTGTCGAACTCCAGCTTCGAGATGTGGCCGTCCGCCGCAATCCACAGGCTCACCGGCAGCGGCGTGGGTGTATCCGGGTGTGCACGCAACCACTCCACCACGCGCTGCGCCTGCGGGTCCTGCTCCTGCTGCAGGCGCTGCTGCAGCTGGCCCCCCACGGCGGCGGCATAGGCCATCCAGTGCGCAGGGGCCTCCTGCGCGGAAACGCTGGCACTCCCCAGTGCCAACGCGCCGAACAACGCGGCCAGCGGCCGCCACCAGCGCCGCGCGCCGGTCCCGTTCCCAGTCCTGACCATCGCCAGCCTCCTGCACTCCCATCCAGCGCGCCATGGTCGGCGCCATAGATGACAGGCAGATGGCGGGCCGTGATGGCCCGGCGCGATCAGTCGCCAAGGTCGGCCAGCACCTTGCGAGAAGGCGCAAAGAAGGTCACGCCGGTAGTGGCGGTGGAGAAGTCGAGGATGCGGTCGTGCAGCGGCGCGGGATTGCCGATGAACATGCGCTCGAGCATCTTCTCGATCACCCACAGGCGGCGCGTGTAACCGATGAAGTAGGTGCCGTACTCGCCACGGCCCGGGTTGGCGAACGGCATGTTGTCGCGCAGGATCTCGTGCTCGCCGTCGGCGTCTTCAATGGTGCACAAGGTCTTGTGCGACTTCTGCGCATCCGCCGGTGCGTCATCCAACTCGATGTTGTCGTGCTTGGTGCGGCCGATGATCGCTTCCTGCGCCTCGGTCTTCTGAGCGCGCCACGCATCGAGGTTGTGCAGGTACTTCTGCACCACCACGTAACTGCCGCCGGCATGCTCCGGGTCTTCGTCACCCACGATCGTGGCTTCCGGCAACGACAGCCCTTCCGGATTGGCGGTGCCGTCGACGAAATCGAGCAGGTCGCGGCCATCGAAATAGCGGAAACCGGCTACGTCATCGACCGCTTCCACCGCATCGCCGAAGGCCATCAGCAGGTTGCGCTCGAACGCCACGATCAGGTCCATGGTGCGTGCGCGGATGTGATACAGCAGGTCACCCGGCGTGGAAACAGCGGTATGGGTCGCGCCCTTGATCTCGCGGAAGGGCTTGAGCTCGCGCGGTGGCGTGGTGCCGACCAGCGATTGCCATACGCGGTGGCCGATGGCCACGTTGCAGGTGAAGGTGCGCTCGATCTCGCGGATGGCGGTGTTCTTGATCAGGTCGTCGGTGCTGGCCAGCACCTCGCGTGCCTTGGCGATCGACGCTTCGTCGTCCTTCACCTTCAGCACCAGGAACGCCGCGGAATGGGTCAGTGGCGCAGTGATCTGCTGCGGCTCGTTGTCGAGCGTGTGGTTGAGGGCGGTGATCGGTGCGGGCTGGGAGTTCACGGCGGTTCCTGCTGGCTTGAGGCGGGCGCATCGCGTGGCGATGTGCGGGCGATCATAGCGGAACCACCTGACCGGGGACGGAGCGGTTCTCGTTCCGTCCACCAGCGAAGGTACGAAGACCTCAATCCACATCACTCCAGACCGCCAACTCGTAGCCATCCAGATCGCGGAACTGGAAGCGGCGGCCACCAGGAAACGCGAACACCGCCTGCACCACCTCGCCCCCAGCGGCAGTCACACGCTGCTGTGCATCGGCCAGGTCCGCGCAGTAGAGGATCACCAGCGGCCCGCCGTGGGCACGCACCGGCGCGTCGGCCACGAAGCCGCCTTTCAGGCGGCCATCGTCGAACTCGGTGTAGGCCGGCCCGTAGTCGGTGAAGTGCCAACCGAACACCTCGCCGTAGAAGCGTTTGCTGCGGGCGATGTCGGCGACGTTGAATTCGATGTTGTCGATGCGGCGTTCGGCATCGTGAGGTGCGACGTGGCTCATGGCGTGGCTCCGTGGTGGGAGCCCCAGCTTCAATCAACGTGGCATCGCGGTCTTGAACGAAACGGCCATCATTGGCCCCATTCCAGGCGCAGCTCGCGTGCTGTCATGCTGGCAAGCTCACGTGCCTCGCGGCTGAGATGGGCCTGGTCGGCATAGCCGGCCTCGGCGGCCAGCATCGCCAGCGAGTGCTGCGGCAGCGCACGGCTGTGGCGAAGAAAACGTTGCAGGCGCAGGATCCGCTCCAGCGTCTTGGCGCCGTAGCCGAACTGCGACTGGCTGAAGCGCCGCAGGCTGCGCGGACTCAGGCTCAGGCGTGCCGCCAGCGCATCCAGCGTGGCGTCACCAATGGCGAGCGCCTGGAACAGGACATGTGCCCGCTGCGCCGGGGTATCGAGCGCGGACGCACCCATATGCTGTTGCAGGCAGTGCGCCATCCGCTGCAGGCGCTGTGCAGGCGCGGTGTCACCAATGGAGGCCGCCGCCTTGCTCGCCCACGCGCCCTTCAGATCGGCCAGTGGCACGGCCTGGCCGATGATCTCGGCCAAGGGCAGGCCCAGCGCGGCCAATGCCTGGCCGGGACGGAAGCGTGCCCCCAGCACCTGCGCACCGGGTGCCAGCGCCGGGTGCGCGGCCACGCGATCCGGGCCGACCACGAACAACGCACCGTCGCGCCAGAGGATATCCACGCAACCATCGGGCAGTACGGTGATGTGCCCATCGGCATCGGCAGGAAGCTGGCTCTGCCACAGCTGACCAAAGTGGCCGCGCAGCGGCGCAGGCGCCGGATGCTCCTGGTAGGCCGTGCCAGTACCTGCGAGGGGGGAAGGGTCGCCCATGCCGCATTGTGGCGCCACAGGGCCCATAAAAGTGAAGCCCGGCGCGAGGCCGGGCTTCGGTTGGCGTGTGGGAGAGAGAGAGTCACACGCCAGAACAACACGCACTAACGACAGGCGTTTGTTACCAGGTGAAGCGCGGGCCCACGAACCACTCGCGGTCGCCGGCCTTGGCCAGCTTCACTTCGCCACTCAAGCCCCAGTTCTGGTTGAACTTGGCGGTGGCGCCCACGCGGCCGTAGAACTCGCCGTCCGGGTTGTAGCCGTGCTTCTTGCTGAAATCTTCGTAGCCGGCCATCACGTAGCCTTCCACGTACGGGTTGAACGCGGTGCGCACGCCCACTTCGGTGGAGTAGCCGTTGAAGTCCAGGCCACGCTTTTCGTCGTACTTCTGGTACGCAACACGGGCCACCAGGTCGGTGTTCGGTGCGATGCCGTAGTTGTAGCCGACACCCAGGCGCCACTGGTCGACGTCATTCTTGAACTTGTCGGTCTCCTGCGCGCTGTAGTCGCCGAAGATGTGGAAGTTCGGGTGCACCGCCACGGAACCCTTCACCTTCCAGCCATCGGCGTCGCCGCCCTTGGCATCGGTGTTCACGTAGCCGCCTTCAACGTAGTTGTACGACAGGCCATCGGTCGCCGATGCAGCGAACGGCAGAGCAGCCAGAAGACCCAGGGCGAGCAGCGAATTCTTGTTCATCGGGACACACCTTTAATTATTTTGGTTTCGTCGACCGCCTCCCGGGAGGGGGAGAGAGAGGAGGCGGTCGACAGGTGTGAATTATCCGTTAGGGGGTCTAATCGACCCTGAATATTGAACTGACTGGTGTATAAATAAGGCTGGCGTTCAGGGAACTCCAACTGCGGTGCGGGTAGCCACGTGCCCATAGTTGGGCACTTGAACGCCAACTATGGGAACACATCGGCGTCCCAACTATGGGAACACTCTCGGGCACCGACTAGGGGTACGCCCCGAGTAGCCTGGGCGAGCGGCACTGAGACCAAGAAGATCTAGGCGTGAATAGCCCTGAGGCTCACTCAGACCTTCCGCTCAGATCGCCGGCAAGGCCGCCGACGCGCAGCGAGCCAGCAGGCCCACCCGACAAAGAAGACGGCAAAAGAAGCGATAAACAAGCCGACGATCAGGATATCTCGATCAATTGCGTTCATGTCCTCGCCACCGTTTGAGGTGATTTTCTTGACTATCTGATGATATCGAAATTGGTTTGGCTCTGCGAACGACCTCAAGCACATCGGCCCATTGCTTTTGAGAGATGGCGGCGATGCAGACGAATCCGTCAACCAAATCAATCAATGTGCTGCCCTCAACACTGCGCAGCATGCAAGGATCTCTCTTCGTCTGCCCGATAGAGCGCCGCCAACTAGAATCTGGCAATCGTGGTGGAACATTGGACACAATTCTAGCCAGCTACCCCTGCTGCGCAGTTGTCCTACTCCGTCAGACTGAAGGGAGCGCATCTTCTCTCCAGCTCCTAGGTCACTCCAATTCCATTCCGCCTCCTGCTACGGTAGCGGGTACGGAGAATTCGCCGAACGAAATCGGCTGAGCATTGACTTCGTCGCAAATGGAAATGAAAAATTTCTAGGGGGGATACATGCATATAAAGAAGATCACGCTACATCGCTTTAAGCAGTTTCGGGACACAGAGATAGAGATTGATCAAGGCCTTTCGCTTGTTGTTGGAGGAAACAACTCCGGCAAGTCCTCGATTCTGCAAGCTCTCGCTATCTGGCAGTTCTGCAAGACTATGCTAGAGATCGAGAAAGGGCGATCCAGCTGGCTGCAAACCAAGAACAAAACTGGCCTGGGCATGGGTATTGCGGATTTCACGCCGATGCAAATTCCATCGCTCAGCCATCTCTGGACCAATCTGAAGACTAGCAAGGACGACGAGCCCGACGGCTATACACTGAAGATTGGCGTCTATTGGGACCTGCCCGACAAACAGGAGCGGCACTTGGAGATAGGTCTGTCACAGGCCAATGATCGTCTCTTTGTGCGAACCACTTCAACGAATCTGGTAGCTGCTGAGATCGTCAACGCAAAGGGCGAGCCGATCGATGGCAACGTCCCGCGAGTGGGATATCTACCGCCATTCGCTGGCATCACTGATCGTGAAGGCAGACTGACTCCTGCCATGAGAGAACGTCTGATAGGCCAAGGCCTATCGGGTGGAGTCATTCGCAACGTCCTATTCGATCTGCACGAACACAACAGGAGGGAACGTGAACGCCTGCGTGGAAACAGCAGAAAGTTGAAGGATTCCTCGCTGAAATGGCTGCGCTCGAACGACCCTTGGGAGATCCTGCTACGCACGATGCAGTCCATCTTTGCCACTGATTTGAGGGTCGTTCCTTTCAACGAGAGATTTCACAGCTACCTTCGTGTAGAGAGCGCCAAGGGTGAACTGAAGGGTGACACATTCAAGCGACACCCCAAATACACTCCAAGAGACCTTATGGTGGAGGGAAGTGGCTTCCTCCAATGGCTGAGCGTGTACGCCCTCGCACTCTCACCCGATGTCGACGTCGTTCTTCTCGATGAGCCGGATGCACATCTGAACGCGACCCTGCAGAGGGAGCTGCTTATGTCCCTCGGGCACGTTGCAAGCCTCCGCAACAAGCAAGTACTGATGGCCACACACTCTCCTGAACTGATTCGCTTTTACGATCATGGGAAAATTCTGGCTGTCGCAGAAAGAAAGGCAAAGTACCTCCAAGAGGAAGTGGGCAAAGTCAAGGTTCTTGGCGGGATTGGGACGATCCAGACCCCTACCCTGCACTCCTTGATGGAGCACAGACGTATGCTGATCTTGGAAGCCGAGAGCGATTGGCGCTTCCTCCAGCTAATCGCTAAACAAGCAAACTTTGCGTGGCCCAAGAACGTTGTCCCTTGGTACTGGACGGGATCTGCCGGCGAGAGGCAGCAACTCTACCTCCAGCTGTTGGCGGAGATTCCTGGTCTTCGGGCAATCAGCATTCGGGATCGCGACGATGAGCCACATGCGACGGTCGGTAATGATCTTATCGACAAGTCTTTCACTTCCAAACAACCCCATTTCAAAGCCATGAAATGGCGGCGTAGGCACATTGAGAACCATCTCCTCTGCACGAGCGCCATAGCTCGCGCAGCTGGATCACCTCAAGGCGATGTCACCGCCTTCTTCGCCGAGCACGCTCTTGTTATCCCTGCTGATCCAACAGCTAGCGATATCGCACTACCAATCCGTGATGCGCATGGGAAAGAAATATTCATAAGCGGAAACTCCGTTCTTAAAAAATTCCGCGTAAGCAGAGAAGACGTCGCCAGGAATCTAACCTATGGAGAGGTACCCCAAGATATGCATACCTTCTTTGCCGAATTGAGTCAGCTTGCACAGCCCTGAATCCACGCGTCAGCTCAACGTATGCATATAGGTTAGAAGGGGAAGGATGGTCCGGCCCCTCACAATCCGGACCATCCTTTGCAGCCTACTACTTCTTCTTGGCTGCAGACTGCGCCTGAGCGTCGCACCTGTCCTTCAGCGCCTTGGTCTGAGGATCGGCAAGATCCACCTTGAACTTCGTCCGGTCAGCCAGCTGTTCACACGTAGCAGGCTTTGCCTTAGGCGCCTCCTTCACTTCCGACTCGGCATGAAGCGCCGGATCATGTGCGAAGGCCGATGCGGACGCTGCAATGGAAGCGAAAAGGACGCTGATGAGGGCAAAACGATTCTTCATGTTGCTTCTCCTAGGTTGATTTCGGCGTTATGCCGGGTGTCACGGCTGGTAGAGGTCGGCTTGGTAGCCGGTAATTTGCACCTCGATGATCACGGGGGTGCTGCCGCGGTTCTGCCAGTACCACCCATGGGTACCTTCAAAGGGAGCAATGAACGTTCCCTCAGCCTGACGCTGGGCGCCTTCAACGGCGTAGCTGGTCCAGGGGCCCTTCACGTCGGGACGCTCGCCGTGCATGTCCACGGCAACATCAGACGTGGCCTTCCAGCTGAAAACCATCCCAGCGCCCTGAGCCATATGGGCCTTCACCTCCTGGCCCTTACCAGGGGCAAGCTCGATCGTCAGTGAGTCCTGCCGTAAAGGAGTGCTGGCGAGAGAGACAGCGGCGGGTTCGAAGGTCTGCTTGCCATTGCTCCCGAAGGCAACCTTGGCCTTCTCGAACAGCGCCGAGACGGCTTCGGCGCTGCCAGCAGATGCCGGAACTGGGGGAGCTACGGCCTCTACCTGGTCAGTGGAGGCTAGGGCGTCCAGACCCAGAACCTTGCCTACGCCCGTAGGGTCGATTCCGTACTCCGCGGGAAGCACGGTGGTGAGCAGAATCACCCCTGCAACGGCAGCGGCCAGGGCGGTGGATTTCAGCAGCTTGCGAGTGCTGGGCAGCTGATTGGAAAGCGTGATGGACATGAGTACCTCTGTAGATTCAGGAAACGAAGTAGCCGGTGAGCTGCATGCCAACAAGCACGAAGCCGGCGCACATAAGGGCGGTGTTGATGCTGTACGCCTGTCGATGGAATGACGGCAAGCGGCGCCAGAAGCCCATCACGATCAAGATGCCTGCGAGCGCGAGCAGCTGTCCGATCTCGACCCCCACGTTGAAGGCGAGCATGTTTGGGACAAGCCCGTCAGGTGAGAGCGAGAAATCCTGCAGCTTTGTCGCTAGACCAAAGCCATGGAAGAAGCCAAAGATCAGCACGGCGGCTTTGGTGTTGGGCTGTACCCCAAACCAGCGCTTGAACGCGCCCATGTTGTCCAGCGCCTTGTAGACAACCGACAGGCCAATGATTGCGTCGACCAGGTACGCATTCACATGCAATCCGCCCAGGACACCTAGCAACAAGGTGGTGCTGTGGCCGATCGCGAACAACGTCACGTAGATGCTGACATCACGCATCCGGTACAAGAAGAAGATCACCCCGAACAGAAACAGGAGGTGGTCGTATCCAGTCACCATGTGCTTGGCGCCGAGGTACGTGAACGCGATGAGCTGCAGGCCGGTACTGTCTTCCAGGAAGGCCTGGTCGCCTTCACTGACGCCATGCGCCCAAGCAACGCAAGGCAGAAGGATGGCTGCAAGCAGGTAGAGCCACGCTTGGGTTCGTTTGGAAATGGTCAACTGCATGTTCCTGGGAGGGGTTGAGATGGACGGGTTCACGCTGCGTCCTCCTTCCGCTCATCCCCTTCGCGGTGGATGAGGCGATAGAGCGCCGGCAACACCAGCAAGGTCAGCAGCGTGGAGGAGATGATTCCGCCGATAACGACCGTCGCCAGCGGGCGCTGAACTTCCGCGCCAGCCCCAACGTTTAGGGCCATTGGCAGGAAGCCCAGGCTGGCAACCAGGGCCGTCATCAGCACGGGGCGCAGCCGGGTCAGTGCACCTTCGGTTACCGCTTGGTGCAGGGGAGTGCCCTGTTCCCTAAGGCTCTTGATGAAGCTGATCATGACCAGGCCGTTGAGCACGGCGACGCCCGACAGCGCGATGAACCCCACGCCTGCAGAAATGGACAGGGGTATGTCACGCATCCACAGAGCCACCACGCCACCGGTCAACGCAAGTGGAACGCCGCTGAACACGATGGCAGCATCCTTGCCCGAGCCGAACGCCATGAAGAGCAAGCCGAAGATCATCACCAGGACGACCGGCACGACCACGGACAGCCGCTTGCTGGCAGAGATGAGCTGCTCGAAGGTACCGCCATACTCAATCCAGTAGCCTTCCGGCAACTGCACCTCCTGACCAACCTTCTCTCGCAGCTCCTCTACGAACGAACCAAGGTCGCGACCACGTACATTGCTGGTGATGACGACGCGACGCTTGCCGTTCTCGCGACTGACCTGGTTTGGGCCTGGCGCAACTTCAACTTTAGCCAGCTGCCCCAGCGGAACGAACGCTCTCTGTTCGCCGGAACTGGCCCCGAGGGCGACGGCTACCGGTAGCGATGCGAGCGTCCGGGTGTCCTGACGCAGGTTCTCGGGCAGACGAACGACGATGTCGAAGCGACGATCACCCTCAAAGACCTGACCGACCGCCTCACCGCCCAGCGCAACAGAGATGGTCTTCTGGACCTCGTCGATCGAAACGCCATAGCGGGCCAAAGCATCCAGGTCAGGCGTGATGGTCATAAGAGGCAGACCACTGATCTGCTCTAACTTCACGTCTGCGGCGCCTGGGATGGAACCTGCGGCGTCCTCGATCTGGCTGCCGATCTGCGCCAGCTGATCCAGGTCGTCACCGTACAACTTCACCGCCACCTCGGCGCGTACACCGGCAATCAGCTCGTTCATGCGCATCTGCACGGGCTGGGTGAACTCGTAGTTGTTGCCGGGAATTGCTCGGACAGCCTTCTCCAGCTCAGCAATGAGCTGCGCCTTTGGCTTGCGGGGATCAGGCCATTGGTCGCGATCCTTGAGCATGATGAAGGTGTCTGCGACCGACGGTGGCATGGGGTCGGTCGCTACCTCTGCTGTGCCGATCTTTGCGACAACCTCATCGACCTCGGGGAACTTCTTGATGGTCGCTTCAAGCTGGCGCTGCATGCCGATGGCTTGCGTCAGACTAGTGCCGGGAATGCGCAGCGCGTGAAGCGCAATATCACCTTCGTCCAGATTCGGAATGAACTCAGTGCCCATGCGACTGGCCAGAAGACCCGCCAGTACGGTGAGAACGGCTGCACCACCCACAACCAGTTTGCGAGCACTGACTGCCCGTTCCAGCATCGGGCCATACAGCTTGGTCACGCCCCGCATAGCCTTGGTTTCCTTCTCCGAGACCTTGCCCGTGACAAACTGAGCAACCGCAGCGGGAACGAACGTGAGGGACAATGCCATCGCACCAGTCAGCGCGATAACGACGGTCAGGGCCATCGGGTGGAACATCTTTCCTTCCACGCCGGAGAGCGCAAAGATCGGGATGTAGACGGCGGCAATGATGAACAAGCCGAACAAGCTGGGCTTGATCACCTCGGCACTGGCGCTGGCGGCCAAAGCAAAGCGCTCATCCCGGGTCAACAGACGCCCCAGGGCGTGCTGACGCTCGCCGAAGCGGCGCAGACAGTTCTCAACAATGATGACCGCGCCGTCGACGATCAGACCGAAGTCCAGCGCACCCAAGCTCATCAGATTTGCTGAGACACGGTTCTGGACCATGCCGGAGATGGTCAGCAGCATGGTCAAAGGAATGACCGCGGCCGTGATCAGTGCGGCGCGAAGATTTCCGAGCAGAAGGAACAGCACCGCAATGACCAGCAGGGCACCTTCCAGCAGGTTCTTCTTGACGGTTTCAATGGTGCGGTCGACCAGCTCCGTACGGTCATAGACCGCATGCGCGCGGACACCTTCTGGAAGCGTCTCGTCGATCTCCTTCAGCTTGGCAGCGGTTCGCTGAGCGACTTCGCGGCTGTTCTCACCAATGAGCATGAATGCAGTACCAAGTACCACTTCCTTGCCATCTTTGGTCGCTGCCCCCGTTCGAAGTTCGGTGCCCTCGTGAACGTCTGCGAGGTCACCGACGCGAAGCGGCAGCCCCTCGCGATTGGCGACCACGATCTTGCGCAGGCCGTCCATGTCCGCCACTTGGCCAGGAACGCGTACAAGGTACTGTTCACCACTCTTTTCAATGTAGCCGGCACCCACGTTCGCATTGCTGCGCGCCACGGCCTCCATCACATCCTGCATGGTCAGCTCGTACGCCTGAAGCTTGCGCGGGTCAGGCGTGATGTGGAACTGCCGCACATAGCCACCGACGGTGTTGACCTCTGTCACACCTTTCAGATGTCGCATCTGGGGGCGTACCACCCAATCCTGGAGGGTACGAAGCGCCATCGGCGTCCAGGTCTCTTCAGCACCCTTCTCGGCTTCCACGGTGTACATGAAGATCTCACCGAGACCGGTGGCGACCGGGCCCAGCGTTGGCTTCAGCCCAGTTGGGAGCTGGGATGCGGCTTGCTGCAAGCGCTCGGCCACCTGCTGCCGCGCGAAGTAGATGTCGGTACCGTCTTCGAATACAACGGTGACCTGGGAGAGACCATAACGCGAGATGGACCGCGTGTACTCCAGCTTGGCCAAGCCGGCCAAGGCTGTCTCGACGGGGAACGTTACCCGCTGCTCTGCCTCCAGTGGAGAGTAGCCTGGTGCTTCGGTGTTGATCTGGACCTGGACATTGGTGATGTCAGGGACGGCGTCGATTGGCAGCTTGCTGTAGTTCCAGATGCCCAAGCCTGACAGCGCCAGGACCAGAAGCAGCACAAGCCATCTATGCGCGATGGACGCGCGAATGATTCGCTCTAGCATGATGGATCCTTAGTGGTCGTGGCTGGCGCCAGACTTCTCGATGTCTGCACGGATCAGATAGCTCTGCTCGGCGACGTACCGCGTTCCGGGCTTCAGTCCGCCAAGAACCTCTGCCCACTCGCCATCACGCTTTCCAAGCTCAAGCATGCGCACCTCATAGGTATCGCCCACCTGCGCAAATACGACGGTAAAGTCGCGAAATCGCTGGAGCCCTGACTCTTTGACGGCCAGTGGAACAGGTGTCTCGGCAATGATGACCTCGGCCGAGACAGCCATTCCTGGACGCCACTTGCCGTCACCATTGGGGATACTCACGCGCGCAACCACGCTTTGGCCGCTGCTTGCCAGCGGAAGCAGGCTTTGGAGCCTACCTTCAGTCTCCAAGGCACCCGTGGCGGAACGGATCCGCACTGCTTGACCTGGAGCGAGACGCTCGGCGTCAGTGCCCAGAGCTCGTAGATCGACCCAGACCTCTGACAGATCGGCAACGTCGAACAGTGTGTTGTCGCCGGCCACATCACCAACACTGGTGTTGCGCGCAAGAACGATGCCGCTGAAGGGAGCAATCACCGCGTAGGTGCGCATGCTGTCATTGCCTTCAACCGTCGCCAGCGTCTGCCCTGCCGAAACGCGTTGGCCCATCTCGACCGACACGCTGCGGACAATACCTGGGAATCGTGCTTTGACGGCGGCCTGGCGGCCAGTGTTGACCGCGATGTTTCCCATCAGCGTGACCGTATCGCGGATAGTGCCAGCGGTAGCCTCTTCCACCACCACACCCGCATCCTTGGCAGCGCTTGGCTCGATGGTGGTACGGCCTTCATAGGACTGATAGGACCAGGTGTGTGTCTTTCCTCCTACCACTGCGTCTGCCTTCACGTCGAAAGAATGAGGTTCCACGACCTCGCCGTTCCCTACGAGATAGTCGTTTTCGGCGGTGAAAGTGAAATCATTGACCTCACCGTCGAGGCGCTTCAACTGCATTGTTGCCTTCACCTCATTCGGTGAGATCGGCTTGTCATTTCGATAGGCGTAGAGGCGGAACTGAGGAGGCGTGTTGGTTTCATAGACGGTGACTTCAAGTGCGAAATCACCATCGCGGAGCATGCGACCGCGGTTGGGGCCGCGCTCGTAGTCGCCGGCCGCGGCGGCGGATTCTGCGGCTTCTTTCTCAACCGGCTTTTCACCGCCACAGGCGGCCAGTGCCAGCGGAAGCAACATAAGAAGGGCGTAACGATTCATGGGCGGATATCCTGGGCGGAGGCGGTGAGGCGATCTGCCTCGACCAGCAATCGGAGATAGAGTGCGGCGGACTCGACTTCGCGCTCACGAAGGTCGAACAGCGTCTTCTGCGCCTGGCTCAATGCGAGATAGGAGAATCGACCCTCCTCGAAGCCACGACGGCTCTGATTCATCGCCTGCTCCGCCTTGGGGAGCTGCCGCTCACGAACGGAGGTGACCTCCAACTGCGCTTGGCGCAGCTGTTGATAGACTCCGAACAGCTCCTGGTTGAGCTCCAACATTTGTGCTTCACGGCGTGACTTGAGCGCACTCAGTTCGTAGTCGACTTCGGATACCAAGTAGGCTGATCGACGCCGGGTTCCCAAGGGAACCGAGATCGACATGACCAAGCCACTGTCCTTCGTTGCTTCAAGACGGCGAAGTCCAAATCCAACACTCACGTCAGGCTTCGCGCTGGAAACGGCGACATCGCGGCGCGCGGCAAGAACTCTGGACTGGGCATCGAAGGCACGTTGCTGTGGCGCGTTCTGAAGGCGTTCGGACAGCGTCTGGTAGTCATCCAGCGGAGGGAGGATGTTTGTATCGCCGGCGACGGTGTCGAAGTCAGCGGTGAAAGAGCCCCAGGAAGACGCAAGCGCCATGCGCGAGGCCTCCAACCGCTGGACTGCTTGATCACGCTTGAGCTCTGCATCGGCCAGGGCAATTTCAGCGGCCCTCAGGTCTGAATCCGGGTTCCGTGCCGCAGAGACCCAGCGGGCCACCTCTCGCTGAAGCGCGCGGGCCATACGAATCCGCTCTTCCGCATGCTCGACATGCTCCTGCGCCGCAAGCACGTCGATGAATCGACCAGCGGTGCGTGTGGCGATGGCCACCCGGGTCACATCAGCCTCTCGCAGGGCTGCATCCACCTCGGCGCCGCCAAGCGCTTGGCGGGCCGCCCGCTTGCCACCCAGTTCCAGAATCTTGGATACCCGGAACGTTGCCTCGGCAGCGTCCATACCTCGCACGCTGCCACTACCGGCCACGTTCTCCAGTTCTCCGCCGAGCACCAACGGGGCTGCTAAGCCCTCTCGCGCCGCACGGTTCTTTGTCGCCTCTATTTGTGCGGCATCTGCCTGCACGCTTGGGTGAGTGCCCAGAGCGCGGGCGACCGCATCCTCCAGGCGCAGCACTTCGGCGGCGTAGCCAGGAACGGCCACACCGCAGGCGCCGGCAACAGCCAGCGCCCACACACTACGGAATTTCACGGAAGCCTCCGGAAAGAAAGTCAGAACGACGCGCCGCCTTCCGCTACACGGGAGGCGCGCTCAGGCTGCTAGAGCGCAGCTAGGGTCGTCAGACGATCGGAGGTCGGAAGGGTGACGCCGGGTGCCCTGCAGGCACCCTCAGAAGTCGCAGAGCATGGACTTCACCGGCCAGCGGTAGTGAAGCCAGGTAGACGTGGGGCGTGAACAGGCTTCCAGCGAAACTCGCATCTGCCTGATGCAGTACCGCATGAGCGCCAGTGGCGTGATCCGGGTCCAGATTGTCGCCCGCACCGCCGGCATGTGAATGGCCATGATCCACCGCTGCTGCGATGTCATGTTCCAATCCGTGCAGTTCGCTGAGCTGGATCACCATCGGCCGCGCAACGACACTCAACAGCATCAGCGCAAAGAAGCTGATCCTGAGGGCAAGGCCGTGGCGGGCGGAAAGACGCATATAGGTTAGCTTAAGCGGGGCTGGCTGGGGTTGTCGAGGGGGCCGAAACTGGGCGCAGCCCATCGGAAATACCGCACATAGGGCGGTGGCCGGGCCTTAAGCGCACCCGGCCACCGCTAACCGCTGCGGTTTACATCTTCTTGATCAACTCGTACTCCCCTCCGGTGCGGAGCAGAAGCGTTACGGGCTCCTCGCCCCTGTTGCGCCAGAACCATCCGTGGTTGCCGTCGAAGGCAGCCAGGAGCACCCCCTGCTTGGTGGCTTCCCCTCGACCCTTCTCATAGCTGATCGCTCGACCGCCGCCGTCTCCGTGGGCGTCGAAGTTCACGACGCCGCCTTCAACAGACCACTGGTAGCTGGCGCGCTCGCCCGCCTTCATGACGAGCTTGATCTCGGTGCCTTGGCCCGGCGCCAGGACAACCTGTTCTTCGTCCCGCCATTCAGCAGCGGTGGCCGCATTGCTCGCGGCAGGCTTCTGAGCAACTTCAACGGTCTTACGGTTCTGCGTGGACACCTGCGTCAGCAGGGCGGCTGCCTCGTCTTCGGCGGCCTTTGCGTCCATCGCAGCGTCAGCTGCCGCTTCCTCGGCAAGCTGTTCCTTGATCTCCCCCATTTCCTTCAAGCCCAGTACCCGACCAACACCAGTGGGATCGATTCCGTACTCAGATGGCATCACCACTCCAACCAGGAGGACAATGGCGATGCCGGCGGCAATTGCGGTGGTGCGTCCCAACTGGCGGCTGGTGGGGAGGTCGCCTTCGGCGGGCTTACTGTTGTACATGATGTAGTTCTCTTGAAAGTCAGGAAACGAAGTAGCCAGTGAGCTGCATGCCGATCAGAATGAATCCGGCGCAGAGCATGGCGGCATTGGCGGTGTAGGCGTGCTTGAAGAAGCTGGGCGTGCGGCGCCAGTAGCCCATTGCGATCAGAATCGCGCCAAGCGAGAGGATCTGGCCGATCTCCACGCCGACGTTGAACGCGAGCAGGTTGGGCAACAGACCATCGGGTGAGATGTCGTACTCGATGATCTTGGTTGACAGACCAAAGCCGTGGAACAGGCCGAAGATCAACGTCGCAACCTTTGTGTTTGGCTGGAAGCCGAACCAACGCTGGTAGGCGCCCAGATTGTCCAGGGCCTTGTAGACCACAGACAGACCAATGATCGCGTCGATCAGGTAGCTGTTGATGCCCACGTTGAACAGCACACCCAGCAGCATCGTTGTGGAGTGCCCGATCGCGAACAGCGTCACATACAGCGCGACATGCTTCATCCGGTACAGGAAGAACACCACGCCCAGGAGGAACAGGATGTGGTCATAGCCGGTGGCCATGTGTTTTGCGCCCAGATAGGCGAATGCGATCAGATTTACTCCAGATATTTCCTGGATGTAGCCCTTGTCGCCTTCGGCGATCGCGTGAGCCAACGCCCCGTCAGCTGTGAGTAGCAGCATGAACAGGGAAAGCAGTGCGAGTAGAGTTCGCGGCCAGTGCGACCGTAGTGGGGGTTGGAGAAGGACGCGCGAGAGCGCCCCGGATTCAGAACTGGGGATCATGATGAGGATCTACGAATGCGGTCAGCGGACCTCCGCCAAAGCTATCCGCTACGACACTGGGAACCGGCGCAACGTGCTACGAGTGCGCAGAGGGCGCGCACGGCACGTCACACGGATCACTGCGTGTAAGCGGGGTCCGGGCGGGGAACGAATGAATAATTTCTTGCAGCGACGAACGTCCAGTAAGGATTGACTGGACGGGCGCTGCCAAGCCTCTGCTCAGTGCGAGCACGAGGCCTGGGTCTCAGGCGATAGGAGGCCTGAACAGGGATGAGCGATGATGCTGAAGCTCTGCCGCTGGCTGGTGCCAGGGATGGATATCGCTCAGATCAACTCGAGCGGGTCCAGCAAGGCTGGCCAAGATGCCTACAGAAGCCGTCAGATCGGCCTGGTGCAACAGGCTGTGCAATCCAACCGCGTGTTCAAGATCACGGTCTGCGGCATCACTCACCCCAACATGGGGGTGACCATGTTCCACCGCAGCCTGCACGATGTGCTGCAAGCCGTGCAGCTCACCCAGATGATTCAGGACGGGTCGCACGAACAGACTCGCCACCAGCATCATGAAGATGCAGCTGCGCAACAGCACGCTGGTTGGTAGACGAAGGGATCGCACGGGCAAAGACTAGAGGCTTGTTCTGGCAAAGTCGATATGACAACGTCGGGCGCGAGCGGTGAAAGTGCCCTCTCGCGCCCCTTGTTCAAGTTTCCGTCATCCAGGCCAACGAGGGTGCACGTCGTCGATGACATACCGATGTGAGTGCTTGCCGTTGGAAGAAGCGTGTTCCGCCCAGTGGGGATGGTCCGCAGCCAGATCGTCGTGACCGTGGGAGATCTCGTCCGGGTCATGGGCGGGCCAGATTCTCCAGGCGAACACGAATCCGGCGATGCCGACTACTGCCAGTGCCATGATCGCCACTGGCATTCCAAACTTCGCACCCACGGCTCCCGCCAGAGGGTAGGCAATCAGCCAACACACGTGGGAGAGAGAGAACTGCGCTGCGAACAGGAATGGCAGATCGGTGGATTCCGCTGATCGCCGCAGCAGTCTGCCGCCAGGAGTCACCAGCCCCGCATAGCTCATCCCCAACAATGCCCAGCCGGCGAGCACGATGGGCCAACCTATGGAGGAGGGCGAGAGCAGCCAGGTAAGCCCGAGGGTCACAAGTACGATGCACATTGCAAGGGCTGAGGAGAGCATCACGCGCCTGTCAGCCACCCGATCGAGAACCTTGGGGAGGACAAGCGCCGTCAGCATCGAGCCGCCACCGAAAGCTGCCAGCGCCCATGCCACCTGTGACTCTGCTCCGCCGAGAACGTTGCGCACCACAACGACGGTGTTCACGAACACCATGGCGCCGCCGGCGGCCGCACACAGATTAAGGGCAAGCAACCCTTTCAGCCTGGGCGTCTTCAGGTAGATCCGCATTCCTCGAATCGCGCGGGCGTAGGGACCGTCCTTTCTTAGGGACGGAGCAACGAAGGGGAATGCAGTTGAGAACACCAAGATGGCGGATATCACGAAGCCTACGGACGTACCAGCGAACAGGCCGTGGAAGCTGATCAGCGTCAGCAGAGCAGCGGCCAACGCGGGACTCAGCAGGCTCTCCAGGTCATAGGCCAGGCGCGACAGGGACAGTGCTCGGGTGTAGTCGCGTTCCTCCTTCAGGATTTCCGGGATCGTCGACTGGAACAGAGGGGTGAAGCACGCCGAGGCCGACTGCAGCAAGGCAATGAGCAGGTACACCTGCCAGATCTGGTTGACGAACGGCAGACAAAGCGCCGCGCCCGCCCGCACCAGGTCGAGGGCAATAAGCACCGGTTTGCGTAGATTTGCCGGGACGATCGCTCCGGACAGAGGGGCCAACAGCACGTAGACAATCATCTTGATTGCCAGAGCCGTACCTAGCACAGCGCCCGCCTCAGCCCCCGCCAAGTCATAGGCCAAAAGAGAGAGCGCCACGGTAGCCAAGCCCGTGCCGATCAGCGCGATAACCTGCGCAGCGAACAGGTTCCTGAATGTTGGAAAGCGTAGGACCTCGATCATGGCTCACCTCTAGATGGAACAGTGGAAAGCGCCGCTGCCCTGCGGATCGTAATCCGATCCGCAGGGCAGGACGTGAAGCCGTGGAAGGGGCTTGCGCTCAATCGACTTCGGGTACCGGCAAGGGGTCTTCAATGCCCGCGGCCTTCCTGCGCGCAGTTCTTCGGAGTACCAGCCCGCACAGCGCAGGCAGCACGAACAGCGTCAGTACGGTTGCCGTGGCAAGACCCCCGATAACCACTGTAGCCAGTGGCTTCTGCACTTCGGCGCCCGTACCTGTTGCAATCGCCATCGGGACGAAGCCCAGGGAGGCAACCAGCGCGGTCATAAGAACCGGTCTAACGCGCTCCATTGCACCCAGTTCGACCGCCTCATCTGGCGGAAGCCCCTCGTGCAGGCGTTTCTTGATCGCGGAGATCAGAACCAGGCCGTTGAGCACCGCGACACCAGATACCGCGATGAAGCCCACAGCAGCTGAGATCGAGAAGGGGATTCCTCTCAACGCCAATGCGAAGAATCCACCGGCCAGAGCAAGTGGCACCGCAGTCAGTACCGTACCTGTCAGCAAACCGTTGCCAATCGCCATGTAGAGGACGGCTGCAATGAGAATGAAGCAGAGAGGCACAATAATCGCCAGTCGCTTCGTTGCTGCCTGCAGATTCTGGAACTGCCCGCCCCATTCGATCCAGGAACCCGTGGGCAACTGCACCTGCTGGGCAATAGCCGCCTTGGCGTCGTCAACGAAGCTACCCAGGTCACGCCCGACCACATTCGCTTCCACATAGATTCGACGTTTGCCATTGTCGCGGCTCACTTCGTTCAGACCCTGTGTGAAGCGGAAACTGACCAATTCACGAAGCGGAACAGACTGACGGCCTTCCTGACTGCCTGGCGGCAGCATAACCGGAACGGCTCCTAGTACATCGAGATCGCTGCGGTCCACACGGGGCAGACGAACCACCACGTCGAAGCGCCGATCACCTTCGAAGATCTGGCCCGCCATGCGACCTGCCAGAGCAGCAGACACTGTGTCGGCCACTTCCTTGACGGTGAGTCCGTAACGGGCGATCGCGGCCCGGTCGAACGCCATGTCAAAGGTCGGGAAGCCTCCCGTCTGCGCCACACGGACATCCGATGCGCCCGGAATCTTCTTGAGGACGGCCGCAATCTTGTCAGCGCTGCCGGCAAGCGCCGTCAGGTCTTCGCCATAGATCTTGACTGCAACGTCGCTACGAACGCCGCCGATCAGCTCATTGAAGCGCATCTCGATGGGCTGGGTGGCGTCATAGTTGTTACCAACAAGAAAGGCTGTCTTTTCTCGAATCCTCTCGATCACCTGCTCTTTGGTCTTCACTCCATCCGGCCATTGGTCCTTGGGCTTGAGGATCACGTAGTTGTCGGACGCATTGGGCGGCATGGGATCTGCGGCCAGGCTTGCGGTACCGGCCTTGGAGTACACCGTCTGTACCTCCGGCAACGTCATCAGTGCCTTCTCAAGAGGAAGGTCGATGGCGACGGACTGCTCGATCGATGTGGACGGGATGCGAACGGAGGACAGGTTGAGATTCTGCTCATCCAATGTGGGCATGAACTCCCGACCCACAAAGCCAAAGGCCACAACGCCGGCCACCAGGACGCCAAGACCACCGGCCAGGTAGGGCATGGGTTGGCGGATTGCGCTGCGAAGCATCGGCTGATAGCGGCTCTTGGTAGCAGCTACTACCCGTACTTCCTTCTCGGAAATGTGGCCCTTGAGCATGACCGCCACCATCGCCGGAACGAAAGTGAGGGAGAGCACGAATGCAGAGGCCAGCGCCAGCATCAGGGTAATGACCATCGGAGAGAACATCTTCCCCTCGACGCCCTGGAAGGTCAGGCAGGGCACGAAGACCAGGAAGATGACCGCCTGCCCATATACGGTCGGGCGGACCATCTCCTTGGACGAGGCGATCGTTTCATGCAGGCGCTCCGATAGATTGAGCGGGCGCCCAAGTGCATGCTGTCGCTCTGCCAGGCGGCGCAGTGCGTTCTCGACGATGATGACCGCGCCGTCGATGATCAGGCCAAAGTCGAGCGCACCCAGGCTCATCAGGTTGCCAGAGATCCCGAGCTTGTTCATGCCGATCGCGGTGATCAGCAGGGACAACGGAATCACCAATGCAGCAATGACAGCAGCTCGCCAGTTTCCGAGCAATGCACACAGGATGACCACGACTAGAAGAGCGCCTTCGGCCAGGTTCTTGGCGACGGTCTTGATCGTTGCGACAACCAGCTGGGATCGGTCCAAGGTGGGAACAATCGTCACGCCCGGCGGCATGGTCTTGCCGATCTCCTGCAGCTTGTCACCCACCGCCGCCGCCACAGTTCGGCTGTTGGCGCCAACCAGCATGAGTGCACTGCCGACGACAGTCTCGTATCCATTGCGGCTGGCAGCACCGCGGCGGAGCTCACCGTCAACGACCACACGTGCGACGTCACCCACCGTTACGGGAACTCCGTTGCGATTGCCCACAACGGCACGGGCAATCTCGTCCACGGAGCGGATGCGGGCGTCTGCGCGCACCAGATAGGACTCGCCCGACCTCTGGATGTAGTCTGCTCCGACCGACAGATTGGCATCCTGCAACGCGTCGGCCAGGTCGGTATAGGAGAACCCGTACTCCGCGAGCTTGCTCGCATTGGGCTCAACGACATACTCCTTGACGTAGCCGCCGAGGCTGTCGACGTCTGCTACGCCTGGCGTCGTGCGCAGCTGAGGCCGCACAATCCAGTCCTGGACTGTGCGCAAGTAGGCCAGACGTGCCATGTTGTCCGTCAGCCGTTCCCCTTGATCAGTCAGGAACGAACCGTCGCTTTGCCAGCCAGGCTTACCATCATTTCGCGGGGCATCTTTGCCATCTGGGTGGGTGAATTCAACGCTGTAGTGGAATACTTCGCCCAACCCGGTCGAAACCGGGCCCATCAGTGGTTCGGCACCCTCCGGCAACTGGGGCCGAGCCTGAGTCAGACGCTCGGTGACCTGTTGGCGCATGAAGTAGAGGTCTGCGCTCTCATCGAAGATCACCGTGACCTGGCTGAAGCCGTTGCGCGAGAACGACCGGGTGTTCGCGACGCCCCGAAGTCCTGCCATCGCGGTCTCGATCGGGTAGGTAACGCGCTTCTCGACCTCCACTGGACTCAGCGTCGGGATGACGGTGTTGATCTGGACCTGCTTGTTCGTGATATCCGGAGTCACGTCGATCGGTAGCAGGTTCAGTTGCCACCCGCCGATCACCGCAATCACCAGTGTGATCAACAGAACCAGCCAGCGGTGCCGTACGGCACCCGTGAGTACTTGCTCGATCATTACTCGTCTCCGCCCGACTTTTTCATCTCGGCTTTCACCAGAAACGCATTACGGGTAGCAACCGGGGTTCCCGCAGTGACGCCAGAAAGGATCTGCGCCATACCACCGCTACGGAGGCCAATGAAGACCGGCTGTGCAGTGAACCCCTTACTGGTTCTGACGAAGAGGACGTCTTTTCCGTCGATGTTCTGGACCGCCTCTTCCGAGACAGACAGCCCCTCACCCGATCCGGAAGCGGTGACCAGCCGGACCTGCACACCGTCACCCACAACCAATCCGTTCGCCTCTGCGCTCGGGGTGATTACGACTGTGGCAGCCCTTGTCAGCCCACCTACGGCGGCAGCAACTGAACGGACCTTTCCTGAGGTGACGCTTCCGTCGGAGCGGGTAATGGACACGCTGTCGCCGGCCTTGATCCGACCGGTGTCACCCGCACGAACGGAGGCCTGAATCTCCACGCCATTGGAACCTGTGACCCTATAAAGGGAGGCCTGCGGCTCGACGAAAGCGCCCAGAGTCACTTGCGAGCTGCTGATGGTTCCATCGATAGGGCTGATGACGTTGACGCTACCTCCTCCATCCACATTGGCGGTGCGTGCCACCAGGGCAGCGCGTTGTGCTTCTGCTTGCGCTGTGAGATAGGCGGCGCGACTCGCCTCAGCCTCTTGTCGTGCCAGCACGCCCTGTGCGAGCAACGACTCATCGCGCTTGACGTTCTTTTCGGCGAGGGAGAGGCTGGCGCTGGCCACACGAAGGTCAGCCGCAATACGGGCCCCATCAGGGCTGGCTACGCGTGCCAGCACTTCGCCCTTCTTCACCTTGTCGCCCACCTGCCGGATGACATCGGTGACGTTACCGGCCGCACGTGCCACCACGACGGCCTCACCACCGGGGATTGCCACGACCGAACCCGATGCGGTGATATTCGCCGCTACCTGAGCGGAAGTGACGGGCTCCACCGAGATCCCGGCAGCGGCAAGATACTCCTTGGGAATCGCGACTTCCTGAGCTGCCTCCGCCTCCGCCGGCGCACTGGCGCTGGCTTCGTCTTTCGCGGGGTCGACCACCGTCTCTGAAGGGGCGGATAAGCGTGCAATGCCAAATCCCGCGCCAAGCGCCAAGGTAGCCACGCCGATCATCGTCAGGGTGTTAACAGCCGGAATACTTCTCTTCATCTACATGTCTCCAAAGGCAATCTGACCGCTGGCCACGGCGAGCGATGCGTAGGCGGCAACGCGTGCGAGTCGTGCATCCACCACGCTCAGCCTCGCGTCCGTCAGCGTGCGACGGCTAAGCAGCAGCTCAACCAGTGGGGTTCTACCGGCCTCGTATCCCAAGCGCGCCATTCGGTAGGCTTCCGTGGCTGCTTCCTCTCCCTTGGAGGCAGCGATCAGTCCTCGCTTGGCGGCGTCAACACGCGCAAGCGCAGTCGCACGGTCCGCCTGGCTCTGGAGGCGTGCTGCATCCAATCGAGCACGGGCGGCGTCGCTCCGTGCTCGAGCCGCGCTGATCCCGCCGCTGTTCCGGTCAAACAATGGGATGCTCAGAGACACGCCGACGACCAATGCGTCCCCACCGGCGGCGAAGTTGCGACGGCCTGCGGTGAGGTTAAGGTCCGGTGCCCGCTTGAAGCGTTCAGTGCGCAGAACCGCATCGCTCGCATCGACGTCTGCCTTCGCAGACAGGACAGATGCCGAATCGACGTTCGCAATTGCGGGCGCAACCCACTCGCGCACCAGGAGTGACTCGGACGTGCCTGAGTAGGGTTCAGCTCTTCCCGCCAGTACTGACAGTTGCTCGAGAGCTGCAGCCGCCTCTGCCTCTCTTGAGGCGGCAATCGCTTCTGCTGAGCTCAAGCCGGCCTGGGCTTGTGCTACGCGCAGGCTGGCCTCCTTTCCTGCGTCAACCAGCGCCTGAGCTGCCTTCAGGTCGCCTCTGGCGCGATCAACATCTTCGGCAGCAATGTTTCGCCGTATCAGCCCAGCCTCGGAAGACGCGTAGGCAACAGCCAAGGCTGCGGCGAATTCGACTTGTGCCTGGTGCTGGCGAGCTTCGGCCGCCTGCAGCCCTTTCTCTCCCGCCTGGATTCGAGCCCCACGTTGGCCAAAGATCTCGAGTGGCTGGCTGATGGTGTAGGTCGTCTGCCGCTGGCTCGCGCCATTGCTGGGGGGAGCGTTGAGATTCTCTGCGAGGGCATCAATGGTGGGGTTACGTAGCGCTCGCGCTTGGCGGGCTTCGCCCGCAGCGGCAGCTGTGTCGAACCCCTTTTCCTGAAGGAAGGGGGATTGGGCCCTGCTCTGCTCGAGCAACGCGCTGAAGTTCGGGGCGTCCGAGGCATAGGCCGCAGAGATACTGGTCAGGGCCAGCATCACCGTCAGGGCAAGCAATGATGGTTTCATGAGGATCCGGTGCAGTGGGGCCGCAATCTCGGCCGTCTTTCTGCACTACGCGGCCTGCGCGGCCTTCCCCTCGAATCCGGCGAAAATTTATTTCCCGCGGCTCAGTGCATCTGTCAGCTTGGCCCGTGCTCTCAGTACGCGACCCTCTATTGTTTTGAGACTGATACCCAGGGCGGAAGCTGCTTCAACCTGGGAAAGGCCGACGAAGGCAGTCAGAACCAGGGCTTCACGCAGGCTCGGGTCGATCGTGTTGAGAACCCTTCTTACTTCTGCGAGCTCAAGCTGAGAGCCGGCAACCTGCTCTGGCCCGGCCTGCTCGGAATGCAGGGCGCGTCCTTCCTCGTCATCCAAAGGCTTGGCCCGGAACAGGAAATGGCGGACGCGTCGAAACCGTTGCGTATCACGAACCTTGTTGATTCCAATACGCATCAGCCAGGGAAGTACCGAGCGCGTCGGATCGTACTCTGACAGGCCTCGCCAAGCGGCAACGAATGTCTCCTGCACGACATCATCGACGTCGGTTTCGGGCAGGCCCATGCCTCGAACCATCTGCTTGATTGCTGGCGAGTGACGGCGGACCAGGCGAGCGAAGGCCTCAGCATTACCTGCCGCAGCTTCAACTGCCCAGTTGTTGTCGTCCTCGATGGTCACAACGTTTGTGTGGCTCAGGGAGAGTCGGTGCGAAGTGCTTCAAGGAGTGCCTTGTCGTAGGCCGGCCGGTGCTCGGGTTTCAAGCCCTCGCGCATCTCGAACACATGCTCGAGCGTGATGCGCTGGAGATCGCCCGCAGCCCGCTCCACCTCACGACTTGCACGTTCCACCTGGGGGTTCCATTTGGGGTCAGCCGCGATGGCGTCCGCCAGCTGGCGGTTGGCAATCCGCAGGCGCGCTTCGATCTCACCTCGCCTTGTTGCGAACAGCTGTTCCTTGGCCTGGAGGATCTGCTTCTCCGAGTCGTCCAGAGGCACCACGGCGTGAAGGCGTTCATGGAGATCGCTGTGCCCAGGATTGAGCGAGTGCCAGGTCCAGCCGATAGCCAGCGCGCACACGACGCCAATGATGGCGCCAGCGATTGTTGCCAGCGGCAGCCTCATGAGGGGTCCGATTGCCATCAGCGTTCCACCAGTAGAGCGTATGGGGACATGGAAGCTGGGGCCGCGACCCATGTCGGGCGCGAGGGTGCCTGGGTGACAAAGAAGGCGGAGCCTACTCCTCCGCAGGTAAGCACCGCCGCGAGCGCGGCGCATGCGAGTGCCCGGCGGAACTCTCGCTTACCGGCCCATTGCGAAGGGGAAGCTTCTTGGGACAAGCGCTGAACTAGCACATCAGTGGCCTGCTCATTGCCGCAGGGCCGAGTGGCAGCCGAGGCCCTTGTCAGCCATTCATCTACGTCACTCATTTGAAGTTCTCCTCATCTGCCCTTCTTTATACGCACGCCAATCCCCCTTCCCCTCAAAGCTGCACATCAGTTCCCTCCAGCATTCGTGCTTGAGTTCCCCAAGTCCCGCCCTGAAGTTCCCCAAGTCCCGCCCTGAACCGTCCAGAAAGCCCTGCTCTGGGCTGGGAGGCAATGCCACCTCAGATCGAGGTCCTGTTCCCCTAATCACCGACCTTGCCGCCCCGCGCCTCAATTTGCTGAGTCAACACCGAGAGCAGCTGCTGGAAGGCCGCGTTGAAAATCCACCCGCCCTCCGGCCCGTGAGCCTCAGTGATCCCAGGAAGAATCGAGGCCCAGGCTCTCGATAACAAGTCTGGATACGGATGCGTGATGATTAGCGTCCGCACCCCGTACTCCAGGGCCTTCAAGTAGCCACGGTGCGCCGCAAGATCTGTCTCGCACGCCTCTAAGCGAGCCTTTAAGTCAGAAATCTCAAAATTCATTCCAATGTGCTTCTAGATGGACAATCGTCACAATCCGCATGATATTGCCGCAAGCCAGTGGAGCGCGCGCACTTGAGTATCCTGAACGTCCTGCTTAGCCCTGAACGGATGCTGGTTGCAGTTGACACTCTCGCCGAGGATGCACTCACCGGCGCCAAATCGTCCGGCGCGAAGTTCTTATTGATTCCACAACACAACGTGGTGCTTGCCTGCCGCGGTAGCACTCAATTCTTCCTTCGGATCTACGCACTTATGCTGCAGGCCAGCTTTCGGGCGGACTTCACAATGGAGCAGCTAGCCAAGGAACTGACATTGGTGATCGACCAGCTTTGGCCTGAGTACGAGAAGGCAGCCCTTGAAGCAGGCCTGTCGAGGCAAACCCTAGGCACCGAACTGGTACTTGGAGGGTGGTGCCCACGCGCCGGACGAATGATAGCCACCGCCTACGCCAAGTCCAACAGCACCGCAGCAACGGTGGTGCAACCCTTGGTCGGAGGTCTGGCGTCACCCGGCGAGCCCTTGCGGGCCATGCCTGACAGCTTTGCGGCGGATGCGGTAATTGAGGCGGGCAGGATTCAAGCGGCATGGTTAAACAGCGCCGCTGGCCGGCAGGTCGCAGGTGGTCGCCTGCTGGCAATCGACCTGCGCCAAGGGCGATCGGTCGTCCAAGATCTTGGACAGCTCTGATGCTCTGCGCATCCGTCGACGTAGCAAACAGCACTTATGCCACCCTTCGGCACTATTGCTGACACCTCGCAACCGTGGAATGCACTCGTGTTCGTCAGGCAGACGGGGCATCTAAGACCAAGAGACTTCTAAGACCACCAGGAAGGCTTCAGCTCATAGATTGGGTATACGAGCTACGCCCTTCATCCCTCCCACTGGGAGAAGAAGGCTACAGGCAAGTTCCGCGGATCGCACGATGTTCGATGCGACATCCATCTCGATGTGGATTCGTTTTGCCACGGCTTCGGATATCAGCAGCTGTCCTTGTAGCGAAAGTTTCAACTGACATGCAAGACGAAATGCTCTGTTTATCGTTCTTCGCGAAACACCGCGAATCATCATCTGTTGCCGCCTTAGCCGGACCGCATAGTGAGCGTGGTGGTGCGGTAGGCCAGACTTGAACGACCCTCGTCTTCCGCTCAGCTGCGCAAGCACCTGGAAGGATGGAAGGACGCACTGGTCATCACCAAGCAGAGCGTCAATCAATCGAGCAAACTCTCTTCGCTCATCTGCCACTCGACCGCGTCCTAGTGGGAGCTCCGGATTCGATCCAATTCCAGGCAGAAGTTCGGACGCAGATTCGATAGGCTGGAGAAGAATGTCCAAGACAGAAACGCACTGATTTGCCGATAGATTGAGTAGCTCATTGAACTCTAATCGACTCGGATCATTCCTTCTAAAGAGTCTGAAGCAATTCACTCTAGTCCAGCTCTTGTAGTCAGAATAGCTTGCAGGCAAGCGTGCAGGAGGTCGGTAATCCAACTTTCGCCCCTCGCCTCTAGCCACGACTGCCTCTATAAACACCTCCAAGTTCGAGAGTTCAAGCCTCTGATTTGGATGATTTGAGCACCAAGAGATCAGTTCCTCTATGCACTGATTGATCCAGCGCTGAGTCGGGTTCGCCGAGTCAAAGCGTGTGCGCCTGTCTAGGCGATCTCCGCAGGATGGGCACTTTCTCAATGCAATGCTCTTCAACTTCCCGAGTCCACAATTGGAACAGCTGTTCTCAATCCTGGCGTCGTGCAGCGAGCAGTGAGAATAAGCATCGAAGCTCCAAATCAGCCTCTCTGTGGCGCTCTCGTCCATATCGCTAGCTCCGATGCAAATCGGACACCAAGCGGCGTGTCGACTCCAGCTCGCTGCCCTTGAGGAGACGATCTCTGAGAGTCCATACAAAGTAGCACCGACAAGTGACTGCCCAGTCAGCTTCTCTAGTGAACGCGCACGCCGTACTGACACAGGCCCGAGCCCATCGAGTCTGCGCTGATCAATGTATCTAGACGGCACCTCCGACGAGTGGGTGTCGATAAGCTGAAGCATCTTGCACCACGAAATTCCGCTGAGCTTAGCCAAGCGATTTGCGTATCCATTGAGCGACTCTGTCCAGGGAGTACCTGCATCACGAAGCTCAAGAGGTGGAAGTACCGTCCATCTTGGTGGTTCCATCCTCACAGATCGCCTTCGCTAGGCAATGAGCCCTTGATGGTCAAGAAGTCCGCTAGGCGTAGAGAACGCTTGCCATCGGCAAGTCTATTGAACGCGTCTATCTCTCCCCAGAGCAGCCTGTGATTCCTTTCGGTTCCAGACGCTGCTCGCAGATGCCCGAGCTCGATGGTATTGGAACCATTGCGACAACGCTCTTCATTCGCCCGCATCAAGTACCGCAGAGTTGGGCCAAAAATTCCTCCTCCATTGAGAGCAATGAGCTCTAGGTTTTCCTGGAGAAGGCTACCTTTTGAAAGTGGAAATCCCTTGCCGATCGCCTTGATCAGAGAGGCGTAGGATCGCAGGTCGTCATTGTCATTCAGACCGTACGGACGCATATAGAGAACGTCAGATCTATTGAACACCTCTTGGGAATCCTCATAGAGCGTGGACGCTTCATGGGTTCCTATCATGATCGCCACACAACCAATTTCTTCAACAAGCGCCATGATGCCAAGCATGTAGTTGCGTGAACTCTGACTCTTCGGAACCCTGCAGATGTTCGCAGCCTCCTCTATGACGATGTACCTCAATCCGCGAATTCTAGACATGCGCTCAAACGAAAGACGAAGGTCTCTCTCCGCTGTTCTCGCGCGCACTTCACGCCAGAACACTGAAGAGGCTCGCCGCTCTGCGGCCACGTGCGTTTGGTCAGGATCGCCACCGGTTTCCATAGCATTAGTCCAGCTAGTGTCGGGCTCAGTTATTTCCTGATGTAGGCGCAAAGCGAAGTCTTTCGGATTGAACTTGTCGCCCTGATTCAGGATTGCCCTTACGGAGATCAGCGGCAAGTGGCCTGTTGGCCAAAGTTGGGGATTTCCTCCGAGCTCAGGCAACAGCTGCCGACGCAACTCGCTCTTTCCTGACCAGGAGGGCGCTATCAACCAAACAAAGTCTCCTGGCCGAGCTCTCGAAACTGATTTCAGTAGGCTGTGCTGGGTAGTTAGAAAGCGCTGATGTGGTATGAAAGGGAAGCTCATCTCATCAGCTGGAAAATGGGGCAGGATGCTAGCGTCCATGCGAATCCCCTTCCACAATGAGATCGGGGAGCTCATCAAAGTTGACGACCAATCTCGCTTGAACCTTCGATCGACTCGCATTTGGCGGGGCTTGCGTTTCCTTTCCACTTGCTAGCCCCATATCATTGGCTCGCTGCCTGGCGTTGGCCATGCTCGTCCTCTCATAGTTCTTACGCTGCAGCTCCTCCTTCTTGCTCTCAACATCCGGCGTGATGAACTGCTCCCACATTGCCTCGAAGTGACGATCCTGCTCGGAGTAGTGACCAATCTCCGAGACCTTCGAGCACCATGCCTTGTAGCGTCTCTTCGTGGTCTGAATCCAAACGAATGAAATATCCTCAGGATCACGCCGAGCACTGAGGATCTTCTCTTCATGCGCGCGCGACGCGAGATCCGCGTTCGTGTAGCTTCTCCTCCAGTGTCTGATCCCCCTTGTTCTTTCATAAGAGCATGATTTCAATTTCACTGAAGTTTGAAATAGGAAGTCATCGTCTACAACCGTTGGTATTCCAGAGTTTGGAGCAGTCAACTGACTGTTCTCAAATCGCTCTCGCGCACCTGCGAAGCCATCCACGGGCATCTCGGGCATCAGGCTGTACAGAAGGTGGTGAATTTCGGATTCTACGGTCGAGAAATCTAGGCGCGCGGTCGATCTGCTTTTGAATTTTCCATCGACACTTCTACCGGCTTTATCTGGCTTTGTGCTCCCAATCAATTTGTGGCTGACCATGGAATTGATAAGCCCTTGAACCGTCTCACACTGTGAGTTGAAGCGACTCGCGCCTGTCGGCACTGTGAGTATGGAGATGCCATAGGTTCGACAGAGATCACCTAAGGCTGACTTCAGATCAGTGCCTCGATCGATCACGATTGCGTGTGGAAGCTTCGCGTGCTCGCGCACATAGTTCCTCAGCAAAATTAGTGGCCCTTCGCGCCGAGCGGGACCGAAGACAAAGGCATGGGCCATAACCTTAGACGACGCTTCGTCACGGCCGCAGTACAGTACCGGGCAGTGGTCTTGCTGCCCTTCGTCTTCTTGTGTAAAGACTCGGTTGTCAACCTTGGTTGCATCGATGTGCAGGACAGAGTGCACAGCAAGCGCTTGGCCTGATCTAACCCGAGCGTCGGAACGCGGCCTATTTGCTTGATAGTTTCGCTTACCGCCGACAGCAAGATCACGTTGCCCCCTTGAAACGGATCGAACTCTTCTGACGAGCGCCTTCCGGCCAGGCACAGGAACGCCAGCGCACTCGCACTGCAGGGCTAGCTCACGATACAGATCGGCTAGCGTCGCAACCTTACCCTTTAGCCAATGTGAGCCAATGACTCCGCGTACAAGTTCTGATTGCGCGTGAGTGAGACGACTGGATCGGTTCCCGCACTTTGCGTAGTTGGTGATGAGATCATCTAGAGGATTGCGACCCTCTGCGCGCGCTAGTCTCACCCGCTCCTCCAACTTCCTCATCTTGGGTGTCGCTCGCTTTCCTTCACGAGCAAGGCATTCAAGCTTCTTCAGCCTTGCAACTGCCTTTGCCACATCAACTGAACTTGCGAGCGCAACTGGGCCGCTAGCTTCGGCATACAGGTTGTTGATGTTCTTACAGCACTCGGCCGCAATCGCCTCCGCCTGCTCTTGACTTAGGCTTAAGAGAAAGTTGCGCGTATCGGTAATCGGTATGTGCCCTATGGGCCCGTGGACTAGCCTATCCGCCAAGAGTCCTGCTGCGACCCCAGCGTTGAACCAAGGGATCTCTTCCATAAGAAACGCGATGCTTTTTGGCCCCATGTAAAGCTGCTTTTCCACCGCAGCAAAGCCCTCTCGGCGCACCATTGAGAGATCTTCATCCCAGTTTTGGTAGATGAACTGCAAGTTCCTATGGTATCGGCTGATGTTGCTGGGTGAGGCCCAGATCTTGTACTCGATCCCATGGGATGCTGCCCATCGCTCATACACCAGATTGCGATATTTCCCACCGTCCAGCACCCACTCTTCGGGCTTTCTCTCCACAAGAGTGCTGAGCTTGGAGATGGGCTTACATTCCACGATTTCCACGGAGGACCGTCGAACCACAAAGAAGTCTGCATGGGCGGTGCACACATGATTGCCGCGCCTTATGCCACGACAAGTGACCTGGCAAACATATGAGATGACGTCAGGATCAATTTCTAGCTCATATGCAAATGTTTGCTCGACTGTATGGCTTTCCAGCCTGCGAACATCGCGACACTTTCTTGAATAGAAGTCGACGACCACATTGTCCAGTGCATAGGCGCCAACGCTGCGCCCTGGTTCCTGGCCAAAGAGCTCGAGTGCGAAGGACCTATCTTCTACTGATAGATCTAGCGTTCTTAGATGATCCCTCAGCTGATCTGGGGTCATTGCCATCTCCCTCATGGTGGGAGATGGCTGCACGGCCCCCTCCCGCTTTGACGAGCACTTGAAAGAAGCACGGGTCGGGAGTAGATTCAGCTACGCGGAACTAAGCGCTAGCTGCGAACAAGCCCTGGCCTGCCAGCCAGGGTTTGTTGTTTCTTCTCCCCAGAGATCTTTCTTACTTAGCTCATTGCACGGGCTCCTTGATAGGTGCCTGCCGAAGGGACAAACGTCCACGGCGACCTGGAAAGTTCACCGCTTCGATGCCTAAGCGCCCCTGCACTGCAGCTCGTCTACCTGCATCTAGGCTACGGAATCCAAGTAGCTGCCTGGCATCCCCCACGCGAACACAGATCCCAGACTCATCAACGATCCTGTCTGCCAGTTCCTCTTCTGAGGACGCTTCAAGTGCCGCTCTTTGCAGGGAAAGTGCGTTCATTCCTCCAACATACGCAAACCAATGCTCGTTGCAAGCTCGTTGAGTCCCTCTGCATTTCGCAAGCCATAAATGGTTATACCTCCTTTAAAATCAATCCATTACAATCCTTGAAGCCTTAGTACGTCGAGCGTTCTCCGGACGAGTCGAATGCTAGATTGGAGCCCATTGCGCGAGTGGAACTAACAGTGGCTTTTCATTTGTGGGTCCATGCCACATTGATTAGCGACTTCTTGCATTGCGCGTTGCGTCCATCCGAGATCCGTGCTGCCTCACTAGGTTCAGCCACGTCTTCACAACCTTGCATCGGAATCCAGGTAGGTGGCAGACGCCAGCAGACTGCACGGTCTGGAGAGCGGATATTCATTCGCGTACCCATAGTTGGTTCAGCTATGAAAGAAGTCTCCAACTATGCAATCATTTCCTTCGATATCAATTAGCTACGCTACGAGCGCCCCGACTATGGGGCCAAAGTGCTAATAGTCGGTGAATGTAGAGCCTCGGCTGCACCCAACTATGAGGCCAAAACGCGCTCTAACTATGGGCACGTGGCTACGTACTAGACGGGCAACCATAGGTTTACGTCTTTGCTGAACCTATGGTTGCCTGATGGCTGAAAACCTTTGGTTGCATTTGCTCAGGAGTGGGGCTGGCGTCCGCTGCTCATTTGTCCTCCTAGCGAGAGGGGAAGCATTCTTCATGCCGGTACGTACTTCTGGATTCTTAACAAATGGTCGCCACAGGTCGCTTGTGAGGTATCGGGGCTGGAGTCGGACGAAGCATCTGGCTCAGGTCGTTTCCCAGGGGCAATAGCAGCCGACATCGCTAGAGTAACTTCCGCTACGGATCGGGCACTGTCGCCCCCGCTGATAGCTGTTCCGGCCAGAAGCGGACTTAGAGCGTGCCCACTCTTTCTAAGCTGCGTTGGAAGAGTCCCGCGCCCATCTGACACGGCTCGGGCCCGTCCATACTCGGAGACCCTACCTGCCCTTGAAAGCCGGTGATGCACGCCAGACTTGTGATTTGGAACCGCTCGCTGAAGGCGGTTCGAGCTTGTTACGGTCACAATACTTGAGACAGACAAGCGGCTGGTCATCTGAAAGACAGCTGCACTATCCGGACCAGGCCCCGGCTTGGCGAAAAGGTTCGGGACCTGGAGTTGTTCAATCTAGTAACTTACTCGAAGTTCCGAAATCTCGTCAGGCGAGCCCATTACCCCCCCCCCCGGGTCGCACCCTCGGCACTATGAAGGGAAGGACCCGCACCGAGAACTTCGAGAGATTGATGGACTTCCTGGAACTAACTGCCGCCGATATCACCGCTCTGGATGACGGTCAGCTGCGAGAGCTAGTCGCTCGATTAGCGGAAGCTGAGCTTCGCGAGCAGGGGATTTCCCGGTCAAGCGTGCAAGCCGGTGGGGCGCAGGAGGCGGCCGACGGCGGACTGGACGTGAGCGTCGCCACCGTAGGTCCACTCCAGCGTCCGGCCTTCGTCCCACGTGCGACCACCGGGTTCCAAGTGAAAAAGCACAGCATGAGCCGCGGCGGCTGCACACGGGAGATGCTCGAGGCGGGTGAGCTCAGGGACTCCATTAAGGCGCTCACCGATGAAAAGGGGGCCTACGTCATCGTCAGCGGCAAGGATAGCTGCTCGGCGACCATGTACAAGGAGCGCCTTGCCGGCATGGAGGTGGCACTGAAGACGTATGGTGAGGGTGGGGATCTGCACTTGGACTTCTATGGAGCTGACCGGTTGGCGTTGTGGCTGAAGAGCCATCCCGGCGTCGCGCTCTGGGCGCGGGAAAAGCTTGGCAAGTCGCTGGCTGGATGGCGGCCCTACGGCCGCTGGGCTTCGACACCGAAGACCGATAAAGACGAGTTTTTGGCCGACGCGCACCCCTGTGTCATCGATGGCAGCTCCAGCGACAAGAAAAAGATGACGGTCATGGAAGGCATCGAACTAGCACGCCGCCGACTGAGGTCAGGCTCTCGTGCCGTCCGCATTACTGGGCTGTCAGGCGTGGGCAAGACGCGCTTTGCGCAGGCGTTGTTTGAAGAGCACGTAGGGGAAGACGCGTTGCCTGCCACTGACGTCCTCTACGCCGATCTGGGTGAAGACCTGGTGCCTTCGGCATCAGCCGTGGTCACCTACTTGATCGCCAACAAGCTGGCGAGCTACGTCGTCCTCGACAACTGCCCACCCCAGACGCACCGATCGCTGCAGAAGCAGCTCAGCGCCAGCACCGCTGCGCTGCATTTGCTGACCATTGAGTACGACATATCCGACGATAGACCGGAGGAGACCGATGTCATCCATATAGAACGGGGTAGCGAGGAGACAGTCGCCACACTGCTTCTTCGGCGTTATCCCAAACTCAACCGGTTCAATTCAGCGCGTATCGCCGAGTTCGCCGGCGGCAACGCCCGACTCGCGCTGGCGCTCGCTGACCGGGTTGAGGCGGACGAAACGCTTACGAGCTTCAATGACGAGGAGCTCTTCCTACGCCTGTTTCAGCAGAGAAAGGGCGAGTCAGCGGACTTACTTCGGGCAGCAACGGTCTTGTCGCTGGTCTACTCGTTCAACGTCTCCCGCGACGAGCGCGGGGATGAGCTTGGAGTTCTGTCGGCGATATCCGAGGTCGCGCGCGCCGACCTGCAACGTGCCCAGGCTGAGCTGGTGCGCCGGCAGCTCGCCCAAAAACGAGGCAGTTGGCGCGCGGTGTTGCCGCATGCGCTCGCAAACCGGCTCGCACGCCGCGCATTGGACGACTACGAACCCGAGGACATCAACCGCGAGCTTCTGAAGCCCGAGAATATTCGGCTGCTTCAATCTTGTGCCCACCGCCTCGGCTACTTTCATGACAACGAACGTGCCCGCGAGTTGGCCCTCACGTGGGTCCAGTCGGGCGCGCCATTGGCAAACCTCGCGGCACTCAGCGAGAGCCACCTCGTGGTTCTCAACTATGTAGCTCCGATTTTCCCAGACGTCCTTCTTGGCGCGATCGAGCAATCGGCCCGCATTCCGGGGTTCGCTGACCGCGCCAATCCCAACGTCCAGCGCTTTGTCGGGCTCCTCGTCAATCTGGCTTATGACGACGAATCCTTCGACCGTTCGGCGAGTATCCTGCTCAGCATCGCTCGGACCGAGCGTCATGGAGAGAACAACAACAGCGTCGTGGGTCGATTGCGCCGACTCCATCAGCTGCATCTATCCGGAACCCTGGCTGGCCCGGCCCGACGCCAGGCGTTTGTGCAGAGGCTGCTTGCGACCGATGAACATCGTGACCGCCAGATCGCTGGCGAGCTCCTCCGCGCAGCCTTTGAGGCGCGATCCTGGACGTCTTTCGGAGGGTTTCAGTTCGGCGCGCGCAACCGTGGATCCGGCTGGAGGCCTAGGTCCAGGCAGGAGCAACGCGACTGGTATGACGGCTTTCTCGCACTGCTCGATCCAGTACTCGAGTCAGACTATGACTCGCGCGAGTGGGGCAAGTCGCTGATCGCAGAGAACTTTCGACAGCTCTGGACCTCTGCCGGCTGCTTCGACGCTCTGGAATCCCTAGTATCAACCTATGGCGCGGGTGGGTGGTGGCCTGCGATTTGGTTGGCCATCGGCGAGACTATCGAGTACGACGGCGCGGGTCTTGATCGGGCGGTGTTGCGGCGCCTGGAGGTGTTGCAGTCTCTGGCGGCGCCTTCCGACCTCGAGTCGGAGATCGGCGCCTACGCTTTCGTGAACGAATGGTCGCATCCCTACTGTCGCGGCGCCGACCGCCCAGCAGCAAGGACGGAACTGCTGGACCACGTCTTCGCATTGGGGCGGTCACTCGCGTCCAACCCGGACCTGTTCGAGCATCTGGCGCCACAGATCTGGGCAACTCGCGTGAGACCGGTAGCTTGGCTGGGTTATGGCTATGCCGAAGCCCACGAAGATCTAGAAGCCCTGGTCGATATGTTGATCCGGTCGTTCAAGGCACATGCCGCTAACCGCGCCAGTGTCGAGTTCATCGAGGGCTGCTTGCTGGCGACCGCGGAGCGCAACCCGGTCCTCCTGCCACCAGTGCACGAGAAGTTGCTGGCGGAGACTAAGCTCAAGCCATACAGCGTCTGGCTACTTCTGGCTACCCCTATCACGCCATGGGTGAGCGCGCGATTGCTCGACGTCGCCCGCCAGGGCAGCGTGCCCGCGGCTCATTTTGAGGGAGTTGGTCACGGCAGACGTCATGAGTCTATGTCTGACTTGGAGTTTTCAGCGCTTACGAATGCAGTCTGCCGCCTGCCAGAGGGATACCACTCGTCGTTCGACATGCTGATCATGCGGCTACACGCGAGGGCTGACTGGAATTATATCCCAGGGCCGGAGATCTTCTCAGCCATCCGCATCGCATTGGGTAGCCTGTTGCGTGATCAGGCCACCGACGTGAACCGGCGTGCCCATCACGGCATAGGCAAGCTGATCGTAGAAGCTCTTGGTCCTGCGGCACCCGAAGACGACGTGGCCAGACTCGTCGGCGAGCTCTGTGACGCGGTCAAGGAGTATCGGCTCTCGCGGGAGAATTACTCCGAGGTGCTGTCGTCATTCATCGAGGCACGTCCGGAGATGCTGCTGGATGCACTACTCGAAATCGAACGTGATGATCCCGAATCCGGCGCGGTGGACTGGCTGTTCCGGCAGCGATCCGGTGAGTCCTCGCCGTCGCTGAATCTCGCATCCATTGACCAGCTCCTGACGTGGTGCGGGGAGGACGCTCAACGTAAGGAGTTCGTTGCGCGGAACGTCCGCGTCTACGAGGCAAAAGACCTGTCGGAAAAGGACGACGATTCGACAACTCCGCTTCGACTCAGCATGCACTTCAAGAGGCTCCTGGACGTCGTGTGCGACAAGTCGAGCCTGATCGAGTTCGCTTTCGGCCAAGCTGTGCCGAACAGTTGGATGAATTCACGCGTTCCGATCATCGAAGCCCGACAGCAGGCTCTTCGCGAGCTGGTTAAGCATGAACTGCCAGAGGTCAGGGCGCTGGTAGCGAAGAAGGTCACGGACCTCGACCTACTAATCGAGCGGGAGCGAAGGCAGGAGGAGTCCGAGCATCACGCGAGAGAGCAGCGGTTCGAATAGTAGTCAGCAACTCGTGTGCCTGGATGATCATGCGAAGACACGGTGTCGGGCTCGGTCGGCAGAGAGTCTCTCGTTGTTCCGGTCATTGGATAGCAGCTTCGCTGGTCAACCCATTGGGCAAAGTCCGCTTTCGGCCAGAAGCGGACAGTATGATGGTCCGTCTATTGGGTGAGCCTGACGGTACGTCCCTCGCGAGCACGGCTACCCTTGGAGTTCGGCAACCAAAGTCTGAACGCTATGCCCGAGCGCCAACCCCGAGAACCGTGAGGTCTTGATGTTAAAGAATTTGCGTGAAGGACGCCGCCAACCTATGGTTTCGAGGCAACCATAGGTTGAAAAGAGTCCAAGCATTCGGGAAGCATGAGGCCAGAAAGGCGTGGTAAGGCTAGGTGCAGCAGCAAAGGAACGAGTTCAACGACGTGGCCAAGGTCTGAGCCGCCATCGTGATGGCTCCTTGCCTTCTCAGGAATGGCCACTGGACGTGTGGTCGACTATCCATCAGGTGCACCATGAGAATGGCCTGGCGATGGACGACCGGCGGCCGGAGCCGGCCTTGTCGCTGTGACCTACAGCAACCCAACCTGCGGCATCACACCGCTATCAACTGGGGAAACCGATGTCGTCAGCAGGCTGGGATAATCCTCCTTCCCCCGCAGCACCACGACCTTGCGCAATGAGGTCTCCGAGCACGCCAGCAACTCGGCAATCGCGTCGCGCCGGTCCGAGACAATGAGCGCGTTGGCCCGCACCTTGGGCTCGCCGTTGTCCGCGTCCAACTTGGTGGGCTCGGGCACGGCCAACCACCGGCCATAGTCCAGGGCAGCACGGCTAGCGTGCAGGCTCCCGCCCTTCAAGTCCGACTGGACCATCACCACACCCTGGGCAAGGCCCGCTTGAATGCGGTCGCGCTTGACGAAAAACTCCGGGCGCGGGTCAACACCGAAACCGTACTCCGATACGAGCGCTCCCCCCTTGTCAAGGATCTCCTGGGCCAAGCCCTTGTGCTTGGACGGCGCCACGGTGTGTAGACCATGGGCCATCACCGCCACCGTGTGGCCACCGGCCTTCAGCGTGGCCTCGTGAGCCACAGCGTCTAAGCCCAGGGCTAATCCGCTCACCACCGACCAGCCGTTCTCCACCAGGAACTGGGTGACACGTTCGGCGATCTTCACGCCGTGCTTCGTGGGCTCACGTGTGCCAACGACAGCAGCCGACTGCTCAGGCCTGTCGGCCAGAGCACCCCTTACATACAGAATGACAGGATCGTCCTTCGTGGCCTTCAACAACGGCGGATAATCAGGATCGAGCACGGATATAATGCGGGCGCTCGAAATCTCCGCGTACTCCACTTGCCGTTCCGCCCTTTCAAGGGCGTCCGTCCACAACGACGCGTGGGTCGCCGAGGCCATGCGCGGCACCTGCTTGGCGATAGCATCGATGGGGGCATTGGCGAAGTTCGCCACGTTCAGCGCTAGGCGTAACGAAGCGGGCCCCACGCCTTTCAGCATGGAAAGCGCCAGCAATTTGGCTGTGGCCGGGGAAATTGAACTCACGACAGCACGTTACTCACATTCTTGGTCAATGCCAGCAACTTCACCTGACGTGCGCCAGCTTCGATCAATCGCTTCTTCGCGTACATCAATGTTGCGCCAGTAGTGCATACGTCATCAATGATAACAAAGTCCTTGCCGCGGACAGCGCCGGGATTGCTGACGATCAAGTGATCACGCACGTTCTCGAAACGCTCAATCCGATTGAGGTGTTCCCCGCTCTGCGAGCGCACCCCTGCTGTGTAAGCGAGAAAGTCGTTGCTGAACTGCACAGAGTCGTGTGTCTGGCCAATTGGCGGACGACGCCGGAAATCGCCGTGAAGCTGTGCGATGAAATGCTGCATCCTGGGAAGGCGATCTGGACGCGCGGGAATGGCCGCGACCGTAACTGTTTGATTGGTCAACGCCATGAACGGATTGCTCCTCTGCACGAAGGCGTAGACGGCGGCGCACCATTCCACGGGGAAGACCTGGCGGTCCTTATTCTGATGGATGCTGTGCGTGAGCGTGTGCCACGCTCTGCGATTATCCAACGACTCGTAATCGGAAAAGTGCCGTCCGGCTGAATGGATCTCTTCCCTAGCCTTATCTGGTTCGCCCAAGTTCGCTGGGTAGAAGTGGTTGACGGCAGAGAAACGTGGCTGGTGCCGGTGGTCCTGGCTTCCATTGAACTCCCATTCCAACTTCGGCGCATACGCCCCGATGTCGGAAATCACTTCAGCCAGCTCTGCCGGCCCACTGATGACAGCGTCAGGGATGAGTTCCAAGGCTGCGAAATGGCGCCGCCCGTCCCATTGCCCATGCGCCCAAGAAGTCTTGTCGAGGACCACATAGCAACCCGCGTTGTAAGCAGCCTTAACGTCCACGGTCTCATCCCCGACCATAACCACGCGCTGAGGATCTTCTATTTCCAATCGGGACATGCACTCCCGTATGCCCCAGCCGTCTGGCTTATGGTGGCCCTTGGGCACGGTCTCGTATACCACGCCCGTGTCCCAGTCAAAGTCCGGGTACGCGCGGTCAACGATGGCTTTGGCGTAAGCCCAGGGAGCGCGCGTAAAGATACCGAACCTCATCTCTGGCCATCGGGTTTTCAATGAAGCCAGACGTTCAGGCGTGTAGATGTACCGCTGAACAGGGTCGCCGAAGCGCCGCAACAACTCCGTCGCATATGCCTCATCGTCTTGCTTGCCCACACCCTGCGGGCGTATGTCCGACAAATCACTGGTGCGAAGTAGCGTATCATCCAAGTCGAACAAGCACAGGTCGAACATACCGCAGCCTCCATGGCAAGCCATCCCCCTGATGGCCAGTTCGATAATAAGCCTGCTGGCCAGCGCCCGCCAGTCTGCAAGGCGCGGATCAAGCGTCAACATTCCGACGCCACTAACTAATCAAGGACTCGTCAGAGCCCCCAACACAGCCCCCGCCATCAGGCCTGTCTTTGCTCTGGCCAAGAATGAAGATCGATGACATCACGCGGGAAATGCTGCCCAAACTGCCGGTCGACCTCCAGATGAAGGTCTTCCCGCCCCCCGCACTGATGAAGATAGGCATCAAGACGTTCAGCGGCTTCGCCACCAGAGCCTACCCCCACACTGGCCAAACGGCCGAACAAGGCCGACGGCGGACGCCGGTCCACCGGCCCGACTCGCTAAGCTAAGGCTGATGTGGACGCTTAGTGCATGTACGCCATAGTGAACAATAACCACCGCAAAGGATGATTTACTTTGAATTTGAACCTTGTGTTCGATCTCCCCAAACCTCAAATACCTCCCCACCACTGGCCCCTGCTTTTCGGAGCCTTATTTTACAGATTGCCCCGGATGCCAGCCCGGCCGATGTTGCTTGTTGCACAGCCGAGCACAAGGTGTTGCGACGGTGTACGTTGGCCAAACGCTCTCTGTTCAACACGATCTTGCGGCCATGGTTCCCGCGCGATTGTGTAAACACCATTGGCCACGGACACTCCAGAAATGCCCCTTGCGATGATCACGCGCTTGAAGGCGTCGGCAATACGCAACCGAAAGAGCGAAAGCGGCAGGGCGGAGAATGTTTGAATCGCCCAAGGTGCAGTAGGCAGGTACGGCCCTCACATGCTGTCCGCTATCGGCCAATTCCGGACACTCGCTCGTTCAAGTAAAACGCCCCAGAGCGGTCGATCACGAACAACCACTATGGGCGGTACTGCGACCATTTCGCGTTATGATTGTAGGAATCGGGCCGTATGGCGTACCGCAATTGCGTCGCGCCCATCTTTACATGCTCTTCAATGGCCACCACGCAATTATAGGGACAATGTGCCAATGGCCGCCCAGAATAATGCAATGCAAAAGATCCTCAACAAAGCTCATGCTGATCAGCGCATCTCCGATCTGCTGGCCCACATCAGACGGCAGATCCCAATCAATTACGAATGGAGCGATGGCGCTTACTGGGGCGCGCACATCGAGAATGAGTGTGCTGTCATCACTGTGGCGGAAACGGAACACCCCAGCGCGGCACTCGTTCACGAGCTACTGCACATTGATTTGCAGCTCAAGGGTTACCGACGCCCCAGCGGCTTCATTTCCGACATTGTCGACTCAGCCACATTCAAACGTTTGATGACATGCCTCGATAACGAGCTGCAACATCAGCGCATGTTCGCCCCCTTTCGTTCCATGAATTTTCGCAGTAAGCAGTTTTATGCGGATAGCGACGTAGGTACGGAACTTTTCCTCTTGAACGAGCTCGCGAAGGCACAAGGTCGCATCGAGCGTGCTATTCATTTCTTCACCCTCATTGCACCAGGCGGCGCTATCAGTGAAGGCAGCCGCAACCATTTGCGCCAGAAATTCCGGACTGTCGATGGCGGCCTACACGAATCAGTGTGGGTCGCGATCGAGGCCATAGTGGAGCGCTGGAAGAATGATGCCAGCTTCGATGTCACCCCCTATTTGAAAGAAATTTTGCTGACCCTCGCACCGACCACAATCGCCAAACCTCATAGATCCTGGATCACCTTCCAGCCGGCGACGAAGGATGGATTCGCGTTTCCTAGCGATGGAGAGTTTGTGGAAGGAGGCTTCCTGCTTGACGATCTGAAAGGGTGAGACGCCGATGTGGCTTAACTCGCAACGGGCATACCGATGCTTATGATCGATAGTCCTAGCATACGGCGGTTCTGGTCGACGTACGTTCTTTGCGAGCGCACTACATCATTCTCACTCATCTAAAGAAGGCTTTCTCGTGGGCAGGCTGCCCCGCTGTCATTAGGTAGCATTAGGCCAATCGACACACTACGACTCGTGATATCGTTCGATCGTCGGTGCTTTCCACCAATAACGGAATACGAGGCTCCGGTTATGACAAAGTGCTAAGCGGATGAAGTGCATTCCATAGCAGCTCGGATGGCAAACGATCGCATAGCCCTTCCACACGGCCAGGTCATTGGCTCCGCTTGGGGTTGCGTTAGAAGGTTTGGTGACCGGATACATCGCCACACCCCTTCGCATCCATGAATCGCGGCCTCCGTACCCCCAGTGATTGTGAACGGCTCATCCAGAAAGCGGACGTTCGCCACCAGCAACAACGGGGCGCGCGGCGCCCTATGGCCGAAGCAGTCCTTGAAAGCATCTCCGCGAGAGACCAATGCAGGTTGAAGGGGGAAGTCCACCAGCGGGAGCTATGCGGCTGCCCACCGTGCGAGTTGCGGGTTTCTCAGAGTGATGGGGAGATTCAGACCAGTAGGCGGCTAATGGCAACGGTGAGGTCAGCCCGTTTGGGCGATCAGGCAACGTCGGCATCGGGATGAAAAATGCACTAGCATGCGCGCTACGGGAAGGACCAATTCAGGGAGAGAACATGAACTCAAGCGCCGCAGCCACACACCCAGACGCCCGTAAATGGGACGAAAACTGGACCGCTGTTTCAAGCGGCGAAGGCGGTGGTCAGGGTGACGTCAAGATTGTGGTTCGGAAGGACGGAAGTGAGCCCGGAGAAAGGTTCCTAAAGATTCTTCGACACCAGAATGATCTGAGTCGTCGACAGCGGATGTATCGGGAGGTGGCGTCGTACCTGACGCTGCAGCACCCAGCAATTCCCAAGCTCATCGAAACGAACGCGGAAAACTTCGGCGACCAGAGTTACAAGCTTTATCTGGTTACTGAGGCAGTGAAAGGTTTAACGCTCGACAAGTACGTTGAAAGTCACGGGCCCTTACCTCTCTTAGACGCGATCGGATTCGCCATCGCATTGCTAGGTATCGTAGAACACTGCCATCAATCTGAAGTCGTTCATCGCGATATCAAACCTGCCAACATCATCCTGCGCGAACTCAATCCCGGAGATCCTGTGCTTGTGGACTTCGGCCTCTCGTTCAACGACGATGAGGTGGCACGAGATGCAACCGATCTCTATGAGGAGGTCGGAAATCGGTTTCTCCGGCTGCCCGAGCTCGCTCCGAGTTCGCCAATTAAGCGTGATCTGCGCAGCGACGTGACGTTTTGTTCAGGCGTACTGCTTTACGCGCTCACGGGCGAGGTTCCTGCTGTACTTGCAGATGGTCATGGCCGGCTGCCACATCAAGTCGAGAGTGTCAGCGAGAGGCTGTTGTCGATAGGCGATATCTGGCGAGTGAGCCAATTAAAGCGGGTATTCGATACTGCCTTTCAGAATGCGTTGACTAGCAGATGGCAGTCGGCTGGGGAACTCATATCGGAACTTCAACGAATTGAGACGGGTGCCATTGAGACCCCGATGACTCGTAAGGCGTTGCTCGAGGATGTTCGCGTGCTTCAAGGCTCCGCGTCGTCCAAGGCGAAGCAACAACTGCTGAGCAGCCTCGAGAGAGCTCTTCAGGAGATATCTGCCGTGATGTCTTCGCTTGAGGCCCAGAGGATCGCCCCCATGCTGCGGCCTACGCAAACAGCGTATGAAGTGAGAATTGAGGAACGGCGGGCTAAGACAGCACTCTGCTTTTTAACGTCTGCGTCTTCGTCGATCGATCCTTCCATTCAGTTTCGCGTGGACGCCATCGGTACTGAGCTGGTAATTTCCTCGACGTACGCAGGAGCTCTATCTGAGCTGCATCGCACGCCGCTTGACTCGCCCACATTCGGCCCTGCCTTCCAGGAAGCCATAGAGCAAGTGTTCATCCAACAGATTCGTGACGAACTCCTCAGTGAACAGCGATAATGATCAGTAGGCCGGTTGCTTGGGTATCCTGGTCAAGTACTTCTGCTCTAGGGGCTGGTTTCGTAGCGCATCGAGCCACGACTGATCCTTCCGTCACCCAAGCAGCGGCTGAAGCCATCGATGTTAAACATTGAACGGCAACTTCCTGCCGTCCAGTTCGGCGAAGTGGAAGACTCCAATCGTTGCAGAGCAGGCTTTGCCTGTGCTTCCGAGAACGTCAGCGTCCGGCCAGTAGCGGTCTGCTGATGCACTCATCGGGGCGCAAGCAATGTTCAGATGAGCGCGCATTGGTTCTCTGTACTCAGTATCAGCCGGAACTACCTTGTGGCAACGCAGCCTCAAGCGTTCTGCGACGATGGGTCACCTTGGCTATGGGACGTCGACTTGGCTCTCGTGAGCGAAGGACGCGGCTGGATCGCCTTTGATCGGCGAGCTCGCCTGCTCTTGAAGCGAGAGTGGGACACCTCCCGCGACGCACTCCATTGTCACGATGTGGCCTGCCCAATCACTTTCGTTCGCGGCGTAGATAGGCACGACACGTCCGCGCACGCCATCAATGAATCGCTTCATCTGCGGCGGAGACGCAAAGTAGCCAGGAGCTCGCTCTTCAGCCTCAGCGGCGTTCGAGTAGAACCGGGTCTTGAACCGCTTTGAGGAGGTTGGATCGCCCGGCTGATAGCCGATGTCCTCCAACTCGCCATCCAAGAAGCGGCCAAGAATGTGCTCGTCGATGACAGGAACTGTCAACGCGGCAATGCCCACATGGGTGCTAGTACTCACTACTACCAAGGGTTCAACTTTGAAGTCTTCGCTCAAGGCCATTCCGAATCGACGCGCATCCCCGATGAACTCGATGCGGTTGTTCTCAAGCGCTTTGGCCTTGCGTAGTACCTGCTCGGCAGCGCCCAGCACGGTCTTGCGATGCATAGCGATGCCTTTAGCGTCGGTTGGCTCAAGGATGCACTTAGCTTCGGCAACGAACACCGTGTTTCCGATGGAGAAGATCAGATCGATTTGCTCATCGCGGCTGCCCGGGGGCCTGAACGTATAGTTCCCAGTGATGCAAGCGGCCACGGGTGACAAAAGCCTTGAGCTCCGGATGGCATCTATGACAAGCATTTGGATGTGGATTTCGAACGCAGGCCCCCGCCTGCTCAAGTCCACGCCGGCCTGTCGCATCCATACATCGACCAGCCGACGCAGATTAGGAGATGCGACTGCTGCGAATACGGGTACCACGGTATCTGGCCCAACTGGTACGAGTGGCTGCGCCCAGATCTCTTGTTCGGCCATGCCCCGAAACGTGAAGAATTCCACGATTCGCCTGCCTTCCGGCTTGTTGATCCCGGCAGCCACCACCAACGCATCCACAAGGGCCCCAACCTGCAGCGTGGGAGCATACTCGGGCATCCAGGCATGCACACGATCATCCCCAGCATTCTGAGCATGCTTCTCGCCGATGGACTCAATCAACACGTGCGCGACACGCGAAATGAACGTCCAGGCGTCGATGAGCGCGGATAGGGTCAATCCCTGGAGAGATTCAAGACCCTCCTCCAACAACTCTCCGTAGTACGGCTCGGCGGCATGCGTGCGCAGGACGCTGAGCTCCTCTAGGATGCCGGTCGAGACGCCTTGTTTGGCGACCTTGATCACTTGGCGTTTGCCACTACGTTCGATACCGCAGACATCACGAACTCTCAACCGCGCCCCTAAAGTGAGCGCATCGCGCTGGAACTGCGTCGCCACTATGTTAAAGCCCATCGAGAGAGAAGCCCGGCGCGCCAAGCCTGTCCGATAGGCACGGAGTACATCGAAATCCTGCGGCAGGAAAACCTTGACCTGTCCCTTGTCGACCATCTTGTAGCTGTTCCAAAGGCAGTCATCCCACAGGTCCTCGGCGAAGCGATACAGGATGCCCAAATTCAGTTCGCGGCTAGCTTCGGTCCACTGGATCTGATTCATTCGAGGATTGCCGGCTAGGTTGGGTTTGGTTTGCAGAACAACCTTAATCGGCAGTTCTATGCCATCCACAAGGCTTTCTACAACCTCGTTGGGCATCCAGTCGCTCCCCCCTGGCAAGCTGAGTTTCACCGCCGCCATTTCCTCCATGTCGTAGACCTCCTCCGAGACGCCCTCTCTCTCGGCCTGGAATTTCTGAATCGCAAGCTTGGTCTTGTCGCGTGTTACGAAAAAGTCGTAGTTCGCGATCGCGAGAAAGGCCCGCAGTTTGGTCGTCGCGGAGATCTCGTGAGACGAAGAAAGCTTCAGGACCCCGCGGATCGCTCCAAGCTTCTGGTGTAGCGCCAGCCCGGCGGCATGCATGTCGTGATCTACAGCATCAGGTACTGGCATGTCACCGAATGCACGGTGCCATCTGTCAGGCGTGAATGCCCGCCTCAACGGCCCGGCGATATCATCATTACGGACCCGCCTCGTAAACTCCCCCACCTTTATCCCCCTATTCCTGGCGCCAGTCCATCCAACTTACAGAAAGCCAAACACTGCACGCAATGCCAGATCGGGTCCCAGGGCCTCCTTCGGCCAGAAGCGGTCCTTTCGGCAGGTCAGCTTGTCAGCCTCACCACTTGCCGTGCCCTTAGCTTGGCTAAATCGGCGCGGAGAATCGGTTGGAAGAAAAACTGCGAGATCAGGAATGCCACCAGGGCTAATGGACCTGGGCGGACTGGCCCACTCTGCAATCAGAATCCCATCGAGAGCGGGGTTCGGACCGAACTCGAAGCTACCGGCCTTGAGGTGCCGAACCATCACGAACGGCGACGGCTTTGGTCGCGATATGTACTCCACCTTAAACTGCACGCAACCTTCCGACGATCTCGCTCAATCCGTCCACCCTCGGTCGGCAGCGGACATCACCGAGCCCAATGTCTAGCCCATTGATCAGGACCCATGATCCATCCGTACAGGCCCCATGCCTTGGCCATTGTTGAGGCGAGCAGGGCCGGGTATGCTGGAAAAGGTGTCGGCATGCCAGCTTGGGCCTTGCCAACTCGTTGAAAGAGCGGCCACAAGGAGGGGTGAGGCGCGTGGAGGACAACGACAAGACTGATACCGAGATCGTCCAGGCGGCGCTCGAGAAGCTGCTCGACAAGTCGCCGTTGGGGAAATACGTCAAACTTGCGATCCAGTCCTCGGGTCCGACCGCCCCCGCGACAACGCTAATGCATGTCGGATTCAAAGAAAATCTTGGCAATACATTTGCACTAGCCGACTTTCTATGGAACCAGGCTCTCAACTACGCGCTAACGAGGCGGCGACGCGAGCAAATTCGGGCCAGGCTTGAGAGCGCCCCGCCAGGTGACATCAGTGCAATCGCTGCTCCCGTCAATGCAGCAAGAGACGCCTTCATCGAGTTCCATAAGGATTACCCCAGTCGCGCTAGTGAAATAGGCGAAGTTCTGGCCTATTGCATCGCCGTCAACGAGCTGGGTGCCGCACAAGTGGCGGCGAAGATGTCCCTGAAGACTTCAGGGAACATGCCCGTGCATGGACTTGACGGAATTCACGCGAAGGTGGAGCACGGTGCACTCTATGTTTTTTTCTTGGAATCCAAACTGAGCCAGACCGCAAACGCAGGAGTCAAGGACTACGCCAAATCGATCGCAGGATTCGGCAGCAATCTCAAGCAGTATCTGCTTGAGTATTCGATTGTGAGGGATCTCGGCAACCTAGATTCGCTTACAGGCGCCGAGCGCGACTTAGCGCTTGCGAGCTTTGACGTGATGGATAGTCCGGACGCCGTCGAACGACGGGAGCGGTCTGTCGGAGTTGTTTTGTACAAGGAGAGCGCGTTCGGCAAACTTTCACCCGTACAGGCGGGGCAGCCCGTAGGATTTCACGAGACGGAGTTCGCGACGGCATACGCCGCGCAACTAGCGCATCATCAGAATGCGGCGCTAAAGCACCTCATGACGGAAAACGTGGACACTAATAAGTGCCACGTGTACTTCGTCGCCGTGCCCGACGTCGACGAGCTTCGCGAGCAGTTCTATATGCGCATGGGCTACAAGCCCGAGGCTAAGAAATGAGTACCTTTGCCCACGACCTGTCCCGGCGTATGACAGGCCATTCCTCCTTCTGGAACTACCTTGGGTGTCTTCAAGGGGCCGGGGCAGCGCACACTCTGGCCGTGCCTTTGTCCGACTCTCCAACCTTGGATCTAAACAACGTCCTCAAGCTGCTCTACTGCGCATCGGTATTTGTGCAGACAGATGAGGATGAACTCAAGCGGCTCGCGCAGGCAATCAGCCTTAATACGCTCCTGCTGTACGAGGATGGCAACCTACGCGAAAGGAGCCTCCAGGTTCTGACGGAGCTCGGGAATTTCCCTGGATTGTCTTATGCCGAACGCACCTACGGCGCGGGGGACGAGTCTCTGCTCGGAAGGATGAACCGAAAGGTTTCCCAGGCCCTGAACACGGTTTCCATCAATAGGTTGCCCGTCGCACTCACTGACTATCAGCGCCAGGTATGGGACAGCTTGCCGACTATGCGGACGCTTGCAATCTCGGCACCTACCTCAGCAGGAAAGTCGTACGTTGTCATCGAGCACCTTTGCCGTCAGGCCGAAACGCATAAAGAATTCGCCGCCGTGTACATCGCGCCTACCCGTGCACTTCTGTCGGAGGTGCAGCAAAAGATCCAGCTCCGCCTCAAGGACAGGGATGACATTCGTATCTCGACTGTCCCCTCCCTCGATCCGCTGCAACGAGCCTGCCAGATCTTTGTGCTTACGCAGGAGCGGCTTCAGGTCCTCCTGTCAATTTGGAACGCGGCGTTCAACATCGTAGTCGTTGACGAGGCTCAGAATCTTTCGGATCAGGCACGAGGCATGATCCTGCAAGACTGCCTCCATACGGTGATGTCGCGGCACAGAGCGACACAACTAATCATGCTCGCACCAGGCGCCGTCGGCCTTCCAGAGATAGCTAGGGCTATCGGCGTAGACACATTGCGTCCCGAATTTACTGGTGTATCTCCCGTGCTCCAGAACCGCATCGTCGTCAGCAAGGTCAGGGGCCGTCCAAGGGAACTACGTCTGCAGTTGCTTTCTGGACCGGAGGATCGCGTTGAGATTGGCAGGCTGGTTTCGACCCTCGGCTTGGACAACAAGGCAACGAGGCTTGCTGCAATTGCTCTCGAACTCGGCGGCAGCGAGGGCTCCTTGGTATATGAGACTGGGCCACGCGAGGCTGAGAAGACTGCCCTACAACTGATGAACGAGATTCGTCGCAAGCACCCGGAGCCCCAGCGCCAGTCTCTGCTGGACCTGTCAACTTTCATCAAAGAGCACATTCATCCTGAGTACCAGCTGGCGACTATGGTCGCCCACGGCGTCGCATATCACTACGGCCGCATGCCGAGCCTCTTGCGTGAAGCAATCGAGTCGTCATTCAAGGGAACTCAGAGCGGCCTGCAGTACCTCGTTTGCACAACCACCCTTGCTCAAGGAATAAACCTGCCTGCACGCAATGTGTTCATCGACACACCCAAACGCGGACGTGGAGTAAGCCTCGACCCTGCGTTGCTGTGGAACTTCGCGGGACGTGCGGGTCGCCTGAATCAGGACATCGTCGGAAACGTGTTCTTGGTTGACTACGACGAATGGGACACTAGGCCCATGGACAAATTTGTCCCTTTCGAGGTGACATCGGCCATCACCACGACGCTCTCTGGGCAGTTCGAGGGCGTGATGGACGCAGTGCGAGGCAACATGCCTGTCGCACAACCATGGAATACTGAGATCACGCAAATCAGAGCTTGCGCCGGCCTACTTATCTCGAAGGCCGCAGCAGGAGTGTCGGACCAGTTCCTCGAATCCGTCCTTCCACCCAACCTACTGACCTCCGCACCCGAAGTCGCCAACACCGCTACCGCCGCGGCCCGACGGATCGGATTGCCCGCGGAGCTCCTCCATGCCAATTGGACCATCGATCCTTACGGCCTAAGGCGACTTTACGACAGACTGATTGAAAAGATCGACGATGGCGATCTCGATAGCATCATTCCATTGAATCCCCGGGAGGCACCTGACGGGCTGTATCAAGCCATCTTCAAGCGCATCTTGCGGACCGTTGACCAGCAGCAGGGAAACTTCGGCGCACTGGTTGCCGGCATCGCGATTCAATGGATGAAGGGGACTCCCTACCCAGTGATCCTGAAATACTGGGTGAAGCGCGCTCGACTGGCGGAGGAACGCGACGCACAGAAGGCGGCCGAAACGGGCTCTCGTCCGAAGAGGCCTAAGACGGTAGACGCATTGATTCGTGAGGTGTTCGACCTCATCGAGGACGTCGTCCGCTTCCGCTTTGTTCAGCTAGGAAAGGCCTACCGTGACCTACTCGTGCTCGCATTACAGGAGAAGGGTCTACAGAATCGTGTTCCAGGAGTCTACGATTTCGCGCTTGCACTCGAACTCGGCGTTTCGACAGACACAGGCACCGCATTCGTTGAACTTGGGCTTTCACGCATCGCTGCATCGGCGCTGGAAGATCTGTTTCCGAGTTCTAGCATGACGGTCGTCGAGGCGCGCCAAGCGCTTCGCACGCTAGATGTCATTGCAAACAAACTGAGCCCCATCATTGTGGCTGAACTCGAAAGGCTTGGTCTTCGTGAAGATATTCCTGCGGATGCGCGAGCTTGATCAGGAAAACTGGAACCGACACCAGAGCAAAGTTCAGCCTGACAGGTCCGGTCCAAACTGCACCCACGTCCGCCAGAAGCGCTGCGCCAGGAACGTGGCACGGCCTACAAATCACGCACAGCCGTCCCGTCCGTCCTCGTCGTAACCGGGTTCCGTCAGACGACACTCACGCAGCGCCGCCGGCGTTGACCGTTGCCGGCTCCGACGCCTCATCTTACCGGGGTCCCCGCGAGTTGGTCCGACGGGGTGGTAGCGGGCGCCTCACCCACTTCCGGCGAGATGAAATTGGCGTGTACCAAGGCAAGCTGTTCACCTTGGGCAGCGTAGTACTCGGTGACCCCGCAGTTGGGCACATCGCCTTCGCGGTCAATGTCGAGGATCGTCTGCTCGTCCATGCCCTCCAAGAGGTATCGCATGCAATTCACAATCACTTGGTGCGCTACGATCATCACGCGTGCACCGGCGTGGCTGCGTTGCAGGTCCCCGACCACGCCGCGCAACCGCAAGATGACATCACACCAGCTTTCTCCACCCGGCGGGCGAAAGTAGAACTTTCCGACCAGCCGTCTCTGTGCGGCCAGTTCTGGGAAGGTAGCGACGATGCCACTGGAGGTGTAGCGGTCCAGAACGCCGAACTCCTTCTCACGCAGGCGCTCATCAATGATTAGACGGTGGTCACGGCCAAGCGCGTCGGCCACGACTTGGGCGGTCTGCCTTGCACGCATGTACGGAGAAGTCAGCACGATTTGTGGACGTTGGTGCTCGGTGAGTCCCAAGACCCAGGCGCCCAGTGCTTGCGACTGGCGCTTCCCCAGCGAGGACAGCGGTACGTCCGCGTCGCGGTGCTCTAACTCGATCAAGGTGATGTTGTTTGCTTCGGCGTGGTCACGCGCCACGTTTCCGGCGCTTTGGCCATGCCGTACCACCCAGATCCGCTCTGGCCACCGCGTGGTTGCCCCGTCCATCGCACAGTTCTGCTGCACACCTATCTCCTACTCATCTGTCCGGGCGTTGTAGCGAGCATAAAGTCCTGCAAACGACCTGGTTGAGACCTTGTCGACGACCGAGCCTCCTTATACCCGCTTGACGCAAAGCCGATGTCCGCTGTAAGCCCTCCCCTTTTGGCAGCAGAGCGCTACGCCTGATGACTGGGCATCTGGTTCGCGGATGGTTCGCGCCGCTTCATGGCCCGTTGAGCGTCGGCTGCGCTGGACACATGCACAGTGCAACGAGCGGGGGTTCTGTAGGCCTTGGGGGAGACCAGACACTCCCATTACATGCCTACTGACTGCATGCCATGCGAAACCGCTCATCTCTGACGTCCTCCTAGAGCCGCCTCAATGCCCGCTCCCAAGTGAGAGTTGGGCAAGTCGCTCATCGATCCTTAGGTGCGCCAGGCTTAACCCAGTGTCATCGTCGGCGTAGGGTGAGCCAAACAACGGGATCTCCACCCACCAGCATTCCTGACCGGGATGTACATAAGGCGCATGATCGTCCAGAAGAAGGGCCTTCCCGGCGTGAGATGTGACAAATCGCAGGTCCTTGGTTGGTCCGTGCCAAGAGACGCAGGGAAGCTTCGCAAACCAGCACGGGGCCACGCCCTCCGCCGCGAGAAGCCTACAGATTTCTCGCACTCTTGACTCCGGAACAGTCGTAAAGAGTACTAGCTGACTGAACTCGATCCGCATCGCTTCCAGGAACGCGAACAGGCCGGGGCGTGGGATCTGGCTGACCGCATTTGAGATCAGCGTTCCTTCTAGGTCCATTGCAAGAATGGTTGGTCTCATACATCCCTCTGATCTTTAGCCAGACCTACACGAAAGTCAGATCGCCTCAGGTGCGCATAAACGACAGTCAGCAGTACGACCGTGTTCCACCGTCCATGGTAAATGGCACCCCTTGCCTAGGTGCTGACGTGCTGCCCATCCAAGTAAGATCGCACATCCCGAAGTTCGCTCAAGCCTCCGCGACAAATAAAATCCAGCACGGTGTTACCAGCAAACATGGGCGCCATGTTAGGTCGCCTTATCCAGCCATCCGCCTGAGCGGGGTCAGGCAGAAGGATATGAAGAGCTTTGTAAATGCCGAGTAGATAGCTAATCCGCACCAGCACCTCGGCATCGATATGCTCGTAGGCCCCTCGCGCCCATGCCTCATAAAAAGCATCGGGTGGGCTTCCAAGCAAAGCTCTCTGCTGAAGTCCGGACAGCTCCCATCGCGCAGCGAGGTTGAAGAAGGCTCTCAATGCTGAGCCTGAAAGCTCGTCGCGACTGAGCTCATCTGTAGGGATGCTCATCATGTATTTATCTTCCAATCAACCTCCCTTAGAAGCACATCGCGGTGCACCACAACCCCACGCCTACAGGTGCGGCGTCATCTCTTTCAACAGTCGGCAGCATGCCCATGCTAGCGCAATCCACAAACTGTATTGCGTACTGAATCATCTGACATGCCAACCGCTGTAGCAGCATGCATATCAGATTATCTGATACGTAATCAGATAATCTGCGCCCCACAAGTAAGAAGATGTGCTCGCTGTTTGCAATATGAAAGAGAGTGAGTGATGCTCGCCTACATGGTGCCCTTGTCGATACAAACGCTCGCACTTCGCGCAACGACTTCTGACCAGCTCGCCGAGCAGGTGGCGGAGGAGTACGGGCTCTATGTCCGCCTCTCAGAAGTCTGGATGCTGCTTGGCTACAACAGCATCGGCGCGGCCAGGCGCGCGGCATATGACAACCGACTGGGTATAGCGACCTCAACCATCCCAGGGAGGAAGGGCCGCATGATCCGCTCCAGAGATCTCGCGCAATGGCTGTTCACCGCAGCACGCGGCGCGGAGACCGTCAGCAATCGGCAGGCCACTCAATGATCCCGATCTTCCCATGGAGGATCTCCAGGTGAGCTAAGTACACTCTCTGGGGCAGAAAAGACAAACCCCGGCTGGCAGGCCGGGGTCTGTTTGAGGCGCAGCGATGAGTACCGCTATGCCGAATCTACCCCCTTACCCCGATAAGAATCAACCCCTAGGCATTCCGGGAGGGAGGCGGCTGGCCGCTTCCCAGTAGATAGGCAGGGATCCATGAATCAAGAAGAACTGGCCCAGCGTCTGCGGGAGCAGGAGGGCCTAACTGTCGAACAGCGACAGCACATCCTTGAGATGGCTAGCTCGAGTCCAGCGCGGAAGCCAGGAAAGGGCGCGCTGAACAACGTTGTGACCCACTTCAATTCAGTGAAATGTGGCCAGCTGATCACGCTGGAGAGTCATACCGTTGAACATCTGTTCGCGCTGACTCTGGAGCTGGATCCGGATGTGCTTGGCTATTTCCCGCAGGTCGCCTGTAAGGGAGTGAGACTTGGCAATCATGTGAGGAGCGGTACCTTGGATTTTCTGGTCGTCCGCACCCGTCGCATTGAGCTGGTCGAATGCAAGGCCGGCTCCGCTCGTGACAGCTTGCTTACGGCAAAGTCCGGTGAATGGGTCGATGTCGATGGAAATCTTCAGAACCTTGCCTATGGTCCTTGGGCAAGGCAGCGCGGCATGGAGCACGTCCTGTGGCTCAGTCCCTCCCGCGTCGACACGCCACTCCGGAACCTGCAGGTCATCTATAACGAGGTGCGCATGGTACCTGCCAACGAGGCTCAAGTCTTGGGCAGGCGCATCCATGCGCATCTCGCCGACGGTCCCAAGAGCCTCGATTGGATGATCGAGACTATCGAGGGATTCAACGTGAGCCAAGCGGCGCTTCTGCTTGGAACCCGCTGGGCCTTCGGTCCAGTTGAGCATGTGCCGCTCACGGACACGAGCAACTTCTTTTTGACCTTGAGTCAGACTCAGTCAATCGAGATAGGAGGCAACTTCTTTGAGGTTGCCAGGCAATCTCGCAATCAACTGAAGTCGGCGTTCGCAACGGCGACGCTAGTCGACGCCACCAACGCCGAAAAGCGGCTCGCATTGATTCAATCCGCGCATGCGAAGGGTACAGCCGTCCCCAAACACCTGCGTGAGATAGCGCGGAATGTGGCCGAGGCGCGAAGCAGAGGTGACAACGAACTCGAGCAGTGCCTTACCAGGTTTCATGCAAGCGGTAACCGAATGAGCCGGCTTACCCCCATTCAGGAGAAGAGGACGGCTGAGGCAATTCGCGCATACGCCGCAGGCAAGTATTCACAGAAGAAGGACGCATACGCTGCGCTCAAGGAGGCCTGTGAATCTGACGGCGAGTCGCCACAGAGCCGCCAGGCCTTCGAACGCAAGCTCGCTGATCCGCGCCTGGAGCTGCGTAAGGTCCTTGCAACGCAGGGACTGCGTGGCTACCAAAAGCAACGGCCGCGCTCGGACGCGCGCGACCGGTCGGGTACAGCCTTAGCCAAACATGCAGTCCTGCACGTCGACAGTACCAAAGTTGACGTCAGGGTGGTGCACGACGATGGAATGGGTGCAAGCGCAGAGTCCCCTCTGATTTATCTAGGAACAGATGAGGCGACTGATTTGCCGATGGCTCATTCCGTTGTCTTCGGGCCAGCACGGCGCGATGGTTTGGCCATCCTGATACGGAACTACGTCCGCAGACATGGACGACTGTTCAACAGCATCTTTGTCGATCGCGGAACGGAGAATCAGTCGCACTTTCTCATAGCTCTGGCTTTGCGATATCAATTCTCAATCCATATCTGCCCAACGGCAGGTTCGAGGTTCAACTCGAACGTAGAGCGATACTTTGAAAGGTTCAATTCCCAAGTCAGCCATGAGCTTGTCGGCAGCACCGATCCAGACAAGGCGGGCCGAGGCGTGGATGGGAAGTTCAAGAGCTACAAAACTGCCAGCCACTGCTTTGAAACCGTTCATACGGTGGCCAAGGAAACGCTTTACGAGCACTTCCCGAGCGTTCCTGTACAAGGCTTCGCAAGTCCGGCCGATCGTGCAGCCCACGCAGATCTTCTCTTTCCTAGTGCCGGCCTGCACGCCATGGTTGACGAAGAGTTCCTCTTCAGAACCGCGATCCCGCACAGCAATAACAAGTATGTACCCGGACGGGGGTTCGAGGTGAATGGTCGGTACTTTCACTCCAATGAACTGAGGGAGTTCGACGCGTCATTCGATGTTGAGCAGCTTCGAACAGACCCGGAGGACCCGAGCTTCATTTGGGTTAGAACGAACCTTGGACTGTTCAAGGCGTTCTGTAACTTGATCGGGCCTCTAGCTCATACCACCCTGCTTGAGCGGTCGTTCTGGGGTATGCATGACCAACTCCACGTGCCATCGCTCCGCGAAGCAAAGAAGGCCGCGAGGCACGCTCAGGCGATTCGTACCGCGGTCGCAAATTCGAAGCTCGCCACCACCGCCCTTCCCGAACTCAGCGAGGCGGACTCCGGTAGCCCCCCTTCACAAACAGACGACGCTCTTGACGAACTCGCTCTGCGCGGAATCAAGAAGCGAGCCACGGATGACTTTGACTCCATTGAAGCGCCGTAGCTTGTGCAATTGGAGGCAAGGCCGCGCCAGTCAATCAAACTCATAGGAACCGATAGTGGACAGCAACTCTGGAATTCCTTTTGTGAATCATAGCCGCATGAGGACGGCCTATTCAGAGCTCTTGAACGCCATCCAAGGTGCGCGCGCAGGTACGTTCGTTTGGGCGCTGGCACCTTCTGGATCGGGTAAAAGCGAAATCCGACAAGCTATTCTTCCTGTACTAGCCGGGAAGCAACACTTCTGGCCAGCCGGAACCCTACCTTTGATATCGGTGCGGGCGATGGCCAATGATCGGGGAAAGTTCAACTCCAAGGATCTCACGCTTCGCCTGCATCACGCCGTGGTGGCACCGGATTTCGGCTGGCTCGAGTCCAAGGATCGATCAATCAGCACTGATGCGCACCATCTCCAAGCCGAGGTGGAGGTGAGCAATGAATTGTGGAGGAAGGTCAGGGCAAAGCATTCGCAACCGAGACTGCAGCACAGCTTCGAATCGGTGGCGAAGCAGCGTCAACTGAAGTACATCTTCTTGGAAGAGGCGGCCACCTTGACCATGGTGCATCTTCATCAAACCAGCTATGGGTACATGTCGAATCTGGTGAGACTGATCGAAGAGATCGGGTGCGTCATGGTGATGCTGGCTAACCATACTGCAGAGAGCTTGTGGGCCGGACATCCCGACGTCTGGAATCGATCCCGGTTCGTTTACATCCGGCCGTACAACCTGAGCAACCCCCAGGATGAGCGCGACTTCGTTGCAGTTCTCAAGGGTATGGGTCAGAGCTTCCGTCTGGAGGATCCGAAAGTTCTCGTTAAGAACGTCGATCTGATGTATGCCAATGGTGCCGGCGTATTTGGACCCACTATCGATGTAGTACATCGCGCTGAGCTTCGCCGAAAGAATGAGGGCGCAAGCACCATTACTGAAGCGCATCTGCACGCCAGCTCCTCCAGTGAAAGGGAGCTGGGAACGGTGTGGAGCAGTGTGCACGCATTCAACAAGCTTGCTGATCAGAAGCCTTTGAACGGCGAGAAGAGAATCGCTGACTTCCTCAAACGAGTCGGTGCTGGCGGTCCAGAGTCATGACGAGCATGACAAGCACGGGGTACCGGTGGACCACTCTTCCGCCACTTGCGCCCATCGATGGAGGCACTGCCCAGACTGAATCCCTTGGGGGATACTTCCAGAGGATGTGCGAGATTACTGGGTTCACCAGGACACATCTCGCAGGAGTGCTTGACAAGATTGCAGGTCAGCCAGTCAATGGTCTGCTACAGCGGAACAGTTTCGTGGGACCAGGACAGGTGAGCCTAAACCGCGCGCGCGCGCTAGAGCAGTTGACCAACCAACGACTGGTGGGCTGCACCCTCTCGCCTTTCATCAAGGTTCTGCAGATGAGGGATGGTGGCCTTACCCGCATAAATCGCCGCTGGTGTCCTGAATGCCTACTCGAGGCAGGCGAGAGTAGTGGTCTAAGCGAGCGGCTGGTCTGGAATTTCCTTCACTACTCACATTGCTCGTTGCACTCAGCCAGAATCGTTGATCGTTGCCCGGATTGCGGGAACGTCCAACAGTTGCGAAGGGTCAAAGCGGCCTTATGCGCATGCTGCGGTGGCAGACTAGCGCGCGCAGCCACCCACGAGAGGCCCAGCGCGCTTCAATCGTGGGCTAACGCCTCAATCGAGGACGTTGTGGGCTGGACGGCGAACAACCCCGACGTGGTTATTCCTCCAGAGAACTATCAGCGCTTTTTTGAAGGGCTTCGCCAAGATGGGACATTGGGCAGGCTGAAGCTAGTTCACAACAGATTCTGGAGGGACGCAATCCGCTTCAGGCGATCTACTACCACGTTCAGAACACTCCTCAACTTATCTGCGATAAAATCTGTAGACATCATCGGAATTCTGACCGATCCAGTTCCGGCCTCGTCAACTTCGCTGTTTCCAAACCATGAAGTGGACGGTGAGATCGCCTTTGATCTTGAGGACTGGGGAGCGCACGCAAGAAAGTTCGAAGTCGTGCTCCAAGCGCTTTGCAAGTCTAATACGCGCGTGTTTCCGAGTCAGGAGTTCCTCGGCGTACTGTTGGTTTCGAGGGCACATAGCTCTATCCACCGCGCACCCTCGTTCCGGGTATACAGGGATCTCCAGATGCGGCCTAGGCAGGACCTCTTGGCGGGTCGGGGAGTGACAAAAGCGATCATGGACCTCTCCATTACCCGCGTCGCTGCCGGCGCACGAGAGCGGGGCGTCGCCAGCGAACTCGTGGAAAGTTTCGCTATCACGGCAGAGGCAGCTCGAGAATGCGTCAGGACAGCGATGGTTATTACAAAGGCCATGCGCTCTCGAGCCTTCTCGGTTGCGGATGATCCTGTGGCGTAAAGCGGAGGCGGTTGCCTGCCATACCCGCTCCGGGTGATGGCCGAAATCACTCTGCCGCATGCGATCGGAGGCAGTCCATTGATTCGGAGGGGCGTCCGCCGCCAATGAGATGCTGTCTTGCGCTTGGCATCACGCCGGCCATGCGGGGACGCGTTGGACCGTGGAACCACGCATTCGGGACCGCCGGCTCCGTGAGTTGGCAAGGAGCGCTGCGGCCGCGCGGTTTGAGCCAGAACCGGGCGACGGGGGGGCCCGTCGCCCAGTTGAACTAGCGATTGATGCTCGCTGCCCGACGATTGAGCTTCTCAACGCCCTTGCGCAGGTACTTGTGCAGAGGTGCCTTGGCAGCCAGGTACTGCACATCCCCTGCCGTGTGTTGGCCAGCGTGAGAAAGCGCGGCGTCATATCGACTTGCGTCACCGCGGCCAATCCACACTATTGCCTTGAGTTCGATCAGTGCCTCCGGGGCCAGCTTGGCGAGGCGGTTTTGGAGAGCGTTACGCAATGGCATCCCTGCCCGGAATCCCGTGAAGCTCATGGTGCCAGCAAACTCGCCTTCTGTCTCGACGTGATCCATCAGGACCCGATCGCGTTCTTCGGCAATGCGGCAGATATCCACAATATCCCAATAGGACAATGCCTTGCACGGCAGTTGCGAAGGGGCAAGCAGTTCCTCGGCGAGGTCTGAAGCAGCGAAGACCCAGGTTCCATATTTCAAAGACAGGCGTTCAAGCGCATCTCGATCAACGCGAGCTGCGGGGAGCTTGCCCTGGGTACTGGCAACCATCGCCGTGGAGAAAGTACATCCGTACAGCATCAGTGCGATGGCATCGCGTGCTTTGCTCATCCCCTCTTTTGGGGCGACGGTTCGGCGGACCAAGTCAACCGTGGATGAAACGGAATCAGTAGACATGACAACTCCTCTGAAAAATCAGCCAGTGGGTATCGTCCGTTTAAGTACCCAGGCCTTCAGACGAGGGATGTTTCTACTAGGTTGAGCGCGCTGTTAACGTCGGACGCAGCATCCCCGGCGCCGGGTGCTTTCATGTGATGAGAGCGTGGAACCAACCTACCACTTGCCGGAACAACGGGAAAGCACTCTCCCATTCATGTTTCTTCCAACAGCGGCCCTTGTCCTCGACCTTTGCGCGGCGAAAGGTCCACCGCCCACCGCAATGCGGTGCCAGCGCAGGCAGCTGTTGAGTCCCCACATTGGGCTTCCCTGGCGGTACGTCCCTCGCGAGCACGGCTCGCTCTGGAGGCCGGCAACCAAAGTCTGAACGCTAAGCCCGAGCGCAGACCCAAGATCCGTAACGCGTTGATGTTAAATAGTTTTTGTGAAGAACGCTGCCAACCTATGGTTGCTGGGCAAGCATAGGTTGATCTGTACAGAGCGCTTTTGGCTGAACCTATGGTTGCCCAGCAGGATCAACCTATGCTTGCCCGTCTAGTACGCATCAATCCAACCCAGGGTCGCGAGATGAAGAGATTGGCTTGCCTGCTTCTGCTGCTCACGATGCCGATGCTTGCGCACGGTGCGCATGCAGCCGCCTCCGCGGCGGGGGTCAATGCGGGCACGCTGGATGACTTCCTCGATCAGGTCGAGAAAAGCAACGCAGGCGTCGGCAGCGTATCCATCTTCAGGAATGGCCACGAGGTCTACAACAGAAGCTTCGGGCAGAACAGCCTGCCGCCCGTCGCGCACGACGACAGCACCCGCTACCAGATCGCCTCGGTGACCAAGATGGTCACCGCCATCCTGGCGTTCAAGCTGGTCGAAGAAGGCCGGTTGAGCCTGGACGATCACCTGTCGGACTTCTTCCCCGACATGCCGTCGGCGCAGCAGATCACCGTTGGCCATCTGCTGGCGCATTCCAGTGGCCTGGGCAACTTCGCGATAAAGGACGGCGCGGTCTGGGTGGTGGACGAGGTTAGCCAGGCACGGATCCTCGACGAGATACGAAGGCAGGGCACTGCGTTCGAGCCGGGGACGCGCGTGGCCTACTCCAACTCTGCCTACCTGCTGCTGCGGATGATCCTGGAACAGCGCTACGGCACCGACTACCAGCACATCGTCGAACAGCAGATTGCAGAACCGCTGGCGTTGCAGCACTTCGCTGCAGCACCGTCGCACACCGCCAACACCTTCAAGTCCTATGCATACGCAGGGCAGTGGAACGAGATCAAGGACATCGCGTACACCAACGTCATCGGCGTGGGCGACATCGCCGGCACCACGCGCGAACTGAACGTGCTGATCAACGCGCTGTTCCACAACCGGTTGCTGCGCAGGGAAAGCCTCGACCGGATGACGCCGGTTGCCGGCGCGGGCTGGGGAAAAGGACTGGCCGAGTTCCCGTTCGGTGAGCAGCGCTTCCTGGGCCACGCTGGCGATGTACTGGGCTCTCATTCGCGCGTCATCTACAACCCTGCCGATGATGTGTCGATCGCGTACTCCACCAATGGCGAGCGCATTCCAACCTCTGACTTCCTGCAGACCCTCGTTGGCATTGTCTACGGCAGTGGCTTCACGCTGCCAGCCTTGAAGTAGCCATACGCGCCGATCTACCGGGCAACGGGCAATCCGTGTTTGCAGCCTGTATGAACACGCGAAAGCCTCACAGGGTGATATCGGCTTCATACAGATGAATTGGCTGTTCTGAACAGGCACAAGGCGATCGGCCGGCGTACATCAGCTCGCCTGGTCCCGCTTGTTAATGCTGGGTCAGAAGCAGGCTTCACAGTGCATCCACGTACTCAAATTCCAGCTGAAAGCGCTTGGTAGCGACGGGAACAAACGCCGCTATATTCCAGCTTCCCCAGACGAAGGAGGGAGTGCAATGAACCTGAACCCGCAACACATGAAGACGGCCCGCGCACTTGCTGTAGCGCTCATCGCCACCGTCAGCCTTGGCGCCTGCGCCTCTTACAAGAACGAGTTTGCAACCATCAACTCGCGTCTCGATCAGCTCGACGTAAAGGTGCAGGGTGCTGCGCAGAGCGCGGAGTCCGCCAACCAGTCCGCGCAGCAGGCCAACCAGCGTCTGGACCAGATCGAAGGTCGCGTGCAGCAGCTTGAAAGGGCACCGGCCGGCCGCAAGCCGCGCGGGTAATTGCTCCCTCACTGTTTGAATTGATCCACCTCTGTATCGGGAGCCAGTGGCCTTCGCCGGCCACTGGCGTCCTTCCACCCAGGATTGCATTGCAAGGAGCCGTCCCATTCGTACCTACTCCTCCCCTGCACGCCGCGCCCTCCATGCCGCACTGGCCATGGCGCTGGTCGTTGCATGCAGCGGCGTAGCCAACGCCAGGGACAAGGACGCACCTGCACCACCGGTGGCCGCCGTTGATGAACTTCCACCTGACCAGGGCGTGTCCGAAACGGTGATCGAACTGGCCGGCTGGGTGGTGGCCAGCAAGGATAACCAGGGCTATCCGTTTGCAGTCATGGACAAGGCGGCGGCGCAGGTTCTGATCTTCAGCGGCGACGGAAAGCTGCGTGGCGCGGCACCGGCGCTGTTCGGTTCGGCCATCGGCGACCACTCCGCACCCGGCGTCGCCAAGCTCGCACTGAGCGCGATTCCTGGCCACGACCGCACCACGCCGGCCGGCCGCTTCATTGGTGGCTACGGCCCCTCCGACGATGCCGGGCGCGTGCTGTGGGTGGACTACGATTCGGCCGTTTCAATGCATCCGCTGCCACCGGGCAGCCCGAAGGAGAAGCGCGCCGAGCGCTTGGCATCGCCCACGCCGGACGACAACCGCGTCACCCACGGTTGCATCAACGTCTCGCCCGCGTTCTACGGGCAGATCGTGCAGCCCATGTTCGAGAAGGGCGGCGTGTTCTACATCCTGCCGGACAAGGATTCGATCGCGAAGACCTTTCCGGAATTCGCGCAGAGCCGCGGGGATGCGAAGGACGAAGACGAGAAGGGCGCGCGGCGCGCAAGCAAGTAATACGTCGATCGGCGAATTGGAATTCAGGAAGCCGCAGCCCCTGCGGCCCTCGCCAATGCAGCGGCGTGCGCGGCGCCCTTGCGCTCGCTGTAGCGGTCCACCAGGTAGTCCGACCGCCCTCGCGTCAGCAGCGTGAACTTCACAAGCTCCTCCATCACATCCACCACGCGGTCGTAGTACGGCGAGGGCTTCATGCGCCCATCGTCATCGAATTCCTGCCAGGCCTTGGCCACCGACGACTGGTTGGGAATGGTCAGCATGCGCATCCACCGGCCGAGCACGCGCAACGTGTTGACCGTGTTGAACGACTGCGAACCGCCGCTCACCTGCATCACCGCCAGCGTCCTGCCTTGTGTGGGCCGCACGCTGCCATCTTCCAGCGGCAACCAGTCGATCTGGTTCTTGAACACACCGGTGATCGTCCCGTGCCGCTCGGGGCTGACCCAGACCTGGCCTTCCGACCACTGCGACCACGCACGCAGCCGCTGCACTTCGGGGTGGCTCGTGTCCACGCTGTCCAGCATGGGCAGCGCATGCGGATCGAACACCCGGGTCTCGCACCCCAGGTGACGCAGCAGCCGTTCGGCTTCCAGCGCCAGCTTGCGGCTGAACGACTGCGGCCGCAGTGAGCCGTAGAGCAGGAGGATGCGTGGCGGCCCCAGATCGGCGGCGGCGAGCTGGCGGTGATCGGGCTGGGGCAATGACGATTCCACCAGGTTGGGCAGGTGGGTACTTGTGATCGGCTTATTCATTCGACTATTCTAGAAATATGGAAACGTTGAATGCAATCGCCGCCCTGACTGCCCTGGGTCACGCCACCCGCCTGGCGGCTTTCCGCCTGCTGGTGGAGGCTGGCCCGGCAGGTCGCATGGCGGGCGACATCGCCACGGCCCTGCAGGTGCCCCCAGCCACGCTCAGCTTCCACCTGAAGGAGCTGGTGCAGGCCGGGCTGGTGGAGAGCGAAAACCAGGGCCGCCATGTCTGCTATCGGGCCAACTTCGGCGCCATGAACGGCTTGATCGAGTACCTGACGCACAACTGCTGCGCGGGCTCGCCTGACGCGGAGTGCGCACCCGCAGCACCTGCGTGCAAGTGCTGACACCGCACACGACCTTCCCCATCGAAGCGATTGCCCATGACCCGTTCTGTCCTGTTCCTCTGTACCGGCAACAGCGCCCGCAGCGTGCTTGCTGAAGCCACCCTGCGCGCCTGGGGCGGCGATCGCTTCAGCGCATTCAGTGCGGGCAGCCAGCCCACTGGCCAGATCAACCCCTTCGCGCTGGCCCAGTTGCAGGCCGAAGGAATGCCCATTGAAGGGCTGCGCAGCAAGTCGTGGGATGAGTTCGTGGATGCAGCACCGATGGATCTGGTGATCACCGTGTGTGATGCAGCCGCAGCGGAGGCCTGCCCTGTGGTGTTCGGTGACTTCGTCCGCAGCCACTGGGGCCTGCCCGATCCGGCGGCCGTAGCGGGTAGCGATGCCGACAAGGCCGCAGCATTCGCGCAGGCCCATGCCATCGTGAAGCTGCGACTGCGTGCATTGCTCGCGTTGCCCGAATCGGTGTGGTCCGACCGCACGGCGCTGCAGCAGGCGCTGGACCGGATCGGCCGGCTGCTGCCGACCGACGGCGCGCAGTGACGGTGCCATGAGCCTGTTCGAGCGACACCTGACGCTGTGGGTTGTGCTGTGCATTGCGGCTGGCACCCTGCTGGGCCACGTCCTGCCCGGCGCTTTTGCCGCGCTGGCATCCGCAGAGGTCGCCAAGGTCAACCTGCCGGTTGCGGTGCTGATCTGGCTGATGATCATCCCGATGCTGCTGAAGGTCGACTTCGCTGCGATGCGCCAGTTGCAGCAGCACTGGAAGGGCATCGGCGTAACGCTGTTCATCAACTGGGCGGTCAAGCCATTCTCGATGGCGCTGCTGGGCTGGCTATTCCTGCGCCATGCCTTCGCCGACTGGTTGCCAGCAGCACAGATCGACAGCTACATCGCCGGGTTGATCCTGCTGGCAGCCGCACCCTGCACCGCCATGGTGTTCGTGTGGAGCAACCTGTGCCGCGGTGATGCCAACTTCACCCTGAGCCAGGTGGCGTTGAACGACGCGATCATGGTGGTTGCCTACGCGCCGGTGGTTGCACTGCTGCTGGGCCTGTCGGCGATCACCGTGCCGTGGGATACGCTGCTGCTGTCGGTGGGCCTCTACATCGTGGCGCCGGTGCTGGTGGCTGCGTTGCTGCGGCGCTGGATCCTGATGCGTCGTGGCGAGGCAGCGTTGCAGCGGGTGCTTCGCAAGCTTGGGCCCGTCTCGCTGTGTGCGCTGCTGCTCACACTGGTCCTGCTGTTCGGCTTCCAGGGCCAGCAGATCGTGAAGCAGCCGCTGGTGATCGCACTGATTGCGGTGCCGATCCTGATCCAGGTCTATTTCACTTCCGGCCTGGCTTACCTGCTCAATCGTCGCCTGGGCGTGGCGCATTGCGTGGCCGGCCCTTCGGCGTTGATTGGTGCCAGCAACTTCTTCGAATTGGCGGTTGCCAGCGCGGTGGGACTGTTCGGCGTGCATTCGGGGGCGGCGCTGGCCACCGTGGTGGGCGTGCTGATCGAGGTGCCGGTGATGCTGTCCGTGGTGCGGATCGTGAACCGTACTCAGGGCTGGTATGAGAGGCGCGGGGAGCGCTGACAGATCAGGCGCGCGGCCAGCGTGGTCCTGCGGTGTCGATGTCCGATCCGACGTGCCGCTGTCGCTATTGCCTTGGTGATGCCGCCCCACGCCACACCCTCAACTTCGATCCGTGTCGCATATTGCCAAAGCCGCTGCGGCCATTGCGCCGCCTCGATCTTCGGCAACTCAACAGCATGCAAGAATGCTGAAAGCGTCTTCGATCGAATGCTGTTTGCAACTTGTCTGATTGGCGTTGCGCAGCGACGGCGGTACAGATGACGTGCCACCGGAAAAGGGTGGCCGGGACTCGAAAACCCGTCAGATCACGAACGTTGTTTTGCGCTTGCCGGCCGGCGTCACCTTGTGTGGCGCCGGTCGGTAATCCGTCTGCCGGCCATGGCGGGCGGAGCGTGGAGGCCTTGCGCCTGCCGGTCTTGTTCGTGATCTCCCGGTTTTCGAGCCACGTCTCCGCCTGCCACCTCTGCGTGGCGGCTGCCGTCTGTCCTGCACGGAGCCCTTGCCATGAGCACACCCGAATCCTCCCGCCTGCGCGCGCAGTACGTGCCCGCCAACGCGGACGCGCCCTCGGAAACACCGCACCCGCACGATCCGCACGGTTTCATCGCCACGCTCGACCGCATCGGCAAGGGCGCGGCCGCCGACGGCCAGCCCTGGCCCGAACGTCATCAGATGCCAGGGCGCCGCATGGCGCTGGCCGACGCGGACTGTGCGTTGGCCGGGCTGCGCGTGGCGCTGGAAATGCTGCTGGCTGCCGAGCGCGTGCGCCAGAACGGACCCGACAAGGAGTACGTGGGCGACCGCGTGATGGAGGGCCTGATGATGGCCAGTCTGTCGCTGGCCGCACAGGTCAGTGCACGCATGCGGCCGGAAGGGTGATACGGGGAACAACGCTCACTGCAGCGCCGGGCACGGCCCGGCGCTGCAGAGCGCGCCACATCACTCGCAGAGCGCGCTGTCTTCCTTCAACGCGGCATCCTGCAGTGGCTGGCGCTGTTCGATCTGCGCACGCTGTTCCGCCGTCGGTTCGCCCAGCCACCACACACGGCAGCGCGCGGTAAGACGGCCGACCAGCTTCGACTGATCGGGCGAGTACAGCATCGCCAACGCGGTGCCGGGGCAATCGTAGGCCTGGCAGGCGGTGTAGAACCACCACGGCTCGCCCTGCAGCACTACCAGCTCGCCAGGGCCGCTGGGTCCGCTCAACAGGCGCTTGCGCAGCGACGGAATGTCCTTGTCGGTGGATTCGGCGTCCTGCGTGCCCTTCATCAGCGCATCGAACGCGGCCAGCACCTTCGGGTCCTTGCGGCCGCAGTCGTCCACGGTGTTGCCGCCCACCAGGGTGAAGAAGTGGGTCGCCAGCGGATTGTCCGCGCAGGTCAGTTCGCCGCCGGCGTCCGGGTCTTCCGGTTCGCCTTCGTTGTCCCACACCGCGGGATCCACGCCGTCTTCGATGGACGGTTCCTTCTCGACCACGGTGGCCGTGGCGGCCGGTGCTTCAGTCGTCGGCGCTGGCGCCGCAGCAGGTGCAGTCCCGCCAGTCTTCTCAGGTGCCTGCCCGCAGGCTGCCAGCAGCGCCGCCATCATCGCCATCCCTGTGATCCGCATCTTCATCGCGTGTCCTTGTCTGATCTGCGCTGCATCCGCCGAATTGGCGGCCGCGTGATTCTAACCAGCACCGCGCTAGGATGCGTTTGTAGCTTCCCGTCATCGCCTGGAGCCGGACGCATGCGCCGTACACCACTCGCCATGATCTTCTGCAGTGCCCTGCTGCTGGCAACGCCGGCAATGGCGTTCGGAGCTGAAGGCTCGACGCCTGCGCGCCTGGCCGATACAGCAGTGCCCGCGCCACTGGAGCGCGTACTGCGCGATTACGAGCAGGCGTGGCGCACCGGTGATGCCAAGGCACTGGCTGCGCTGTTCGCCGAAGATGGCTTTGTGCTGCAGAGCAACCAGCCGCCGGTGCGCGGCCGCAGCGCGATCGAGGCCGCGTATGCCGGCCAGGGCAGCAGCCCGTTGCGGTTGCGCGCGTTGGCGTATGCAGTGGAGGGGAACACGGGTTACATCATCGGTGCCTACGGCTACGGCAACAACGTGGGCGATACCGGCAAGTTCACGCTCACGCTGAAGCGTGAGGGCGATGGGCCGTGGCTGGTCTTTTCGGACATGGACAACGCCAACGCGCCGCCACGGGCGCGGTGATCGGGCGTTGCAGTAGATCCACGCCATGCGTGGATATGCAGCGCGCGTGATGCCAAGCAAGCTTGGCACCCATCAATGCCTGTCTCCGGTCCGGCACCCGCATGGGGTACTCCCTGATGAAAAAACCCCGGCGCGAAGCCGGGGTTTTTCGATTCACTTGAACAGTGTGTCCGGGTATTCCGGTTTCTGTTCCCGCGCCAGCAATGCGCGCAGGCCTTCTTCCGGTGTCTGCTCGCCGTGCAGTACGGCGCGCACGCGGTCGGAGATCGGCAGGTCGATGCCATGGCGGCGTGCCTGTCGCATCACTTCGTCGGCAGTCTGCACCGACTCGACCACCTGGCCGATTTCGCGCACGGCATCCTGCAGCGTCTGGCCACGGCCCAGGGCAAGCCCCAGGCGGCGGTTGCGCGACAGGTCGCCGGTGCAGGTCAGCACCAGATCGCCCAGGCCGGCCAGGCCCATCAGCGTTTCCGGCTTGGCACCGATGGCAGCGGCCAGGCGCAGCATCTCGTTGAGGCCACGGGTGATCAGCCCGGCACGGGCGTTGAGGCCCAACTGCATGCCATCGGCCACGCCGGTGGCCACGGCCAGCACGTTCTTCATCGCACCGCCCAGCTCGGCACCGACCATGTCGTCGCCGGTGTAGGCACGGAACGCCGGGCCATGCATCGCCTCGGCCACCGTCTGCGCGAACTCGGGCACGTCGCCATGCACGGTGATCGCGGTCGGCAGGCCTTGGGTCACTTCCTTGGCGAACGACGGGCCGGTGACGACGGCCAGCGGCACGTCCTCGCCCAGCACTTCGCGCGCTACTTCATGCAGGAAGCGGCCCGAACCGGGTTCGAAGCCCTTGGTGGCCCAGGCCACGCCGGCACCGGCCGGGCGCAGCGGCGCCAGCGAACGCACGGTTTCACCGAAGGCGTGCGACGGGGTCACCACCAGGATCCAGGCCGCGCCCTCCACCGCCGACGCCAGGTCGGTGGTGGCACGCAGGCTGTCCGGCAGCGGGATGCCCGGCAGGTAACGCGGGTTCTCGTGGCGCTGGTCGATGGCTTCGACCACGGCAGCGTCGCGCCCCCACAGCACGGTCGGGTGACCGTGCCGTGCGAGCAGGCTGGCCAGCGCGGTTCCCCAGGAACCGGCGCCCAGCACGGCGATCTTGTCAGCGGTAGTGCTCATCCGTGACGTCGCGGCAGGAATCAGGCGTTGCCGGCCGGCTCGGAGTCAGCCAGCGACGGTGCGTCGCCCTGCTCCTGGCGCTGGCGCAGGGTTTCTGCGTACAGGCCTTCGAAGTTGATCGGCTGCAGGAAGAACGGCGGGAAGCCGCCGGCCTGGATCAGGTCGCTGACCAGCTGGCGCACGTACGGGAACAGGATGTTCGGGCACTGGGTGCCGAGCAGCACGTCGATCGACTGCGGGTCCAGGCCGACCAGGCCGAACACGCCGGCCTGCTTCACTTCGGCCACGTAGGCGGTGCGCTCACCGGCCTGGCAGGTCAGGGTGACGGCCAGCACGACTTCGAAGGCGTTTTCACCCAGGCGCTGCACCTGCTGGTTCAGGTTCAGCTGCAGCTCCGGCTGCACCTGGTCATTGAAGATGGTCGGAGCGTTCGGCGACTCGAAGGAGACGTCCTTGACGTAGATCTTCTCGACGGTGAAAGCGGGGCCGGTGGCGGCATCGACCGGCGCAGCAGCGCCGTTGGTGATCTCTTCGGACATTTCCAGTAACTCCAATGAATGCAATGAAAACGATGGTCGAATTACTGCGATGGGGGCGGCATCAGGCCCATACAAGGCCGGATCCGCCACCTGCGGCAATCAGTTGCGGCCCTTGACCAGCGGCAGCTCGGCCTGCTGCCAGGCGGGAATGCCGCCGTCGAGCACGTAGACCTTCTCGAAGCCGGCCTTCTTCAGTGCCTTGGCGGCGGTTTCCGAGGCGTTGCCGCTGCGGCACACCAGCACCACCGGCGACTGCTTGGCATTGGCCACCAGCTTGTTGTCCGGGCCGAAGGCACTGGCCTGGGCGTTGCGGCTGCCGGCAATGTGGCCCTTCTCGAAGTCACCGCTGGCCGACAGGTCGACCACCACCGTGCCACCCGCGTTCATCAGCTGGGTCAGTTCGGCGGGCTTGATGCCCTTGAAGCCCCGGAACAGGCGGCGGATCTCGGTGACGATGATGGCCACGGTCAGGCCGACCAGGGCCGCGGACAGCATCGGGTTTCGGCCTGCAAAGGCCAGCAACTCTTCGTAATTCACTCAGGTCACGGGTCGATTAAGCGGGCGCCGATTGTCGCACAAGCCGGACGCGGCCCGTCACTGCCCCTTCCACAGGTCCGGCAGGCCGGCGGTCTGCCACCAGCGCTTGGCCTCCGGATCCCAGCGCCAGCGCTCGACCACCATCACGGTGCGTTCGGCCTGGGTGTTCTGGTTGATCACCCCGATTTCGACCCGGCGCTCGACCAGGCCGCCTTCCAGCGCCGCGCTGCTGCGCTCGCGGTAGGACGACACGCGCAGCTGCGCGTAGCGGTTGAGCTCGAACTCGGTGGGCGGCTTTTCCTTGCGCTGCTTGGGGTCCAGATAGCCGATGGCATCGTCCATGCTGCCCCAGCGGATGGTCGCCCCATAGGCGATCTGGGTCTCTTCCAGCAGCTTTCGCTGCTTGCGGCTGAGGTCGTCGGCCGAGGCGGCGGCGCTGGCCAGCAGCAGGGAACAGATCAGGAACTGGATGAGGCGGCGCATCGGTGGTTTCCCCAGAACGTCAGCCTGCCATCCTACCCTCTGGCGAAGGCAACAAAGCGCCCGCTGAACTCGGCGGCGGGCTTGCCATCGGCGCCGGGCTGGGTGGCGATGATGCTGATGCGGGCCTTGCGGCGCTGGCGGAAGGTATTCAGGAAGGCGTCCCAGCCGCTGGCTTCGGCCGCTTCGGCATGGGCATGCAGGTCTTCGTAGACCGGGGCCAGGTAGCGCAGGTTGCTGTCGGCCACGTAGACCTCGGCATCGTGGCCGGCCAGGCGCAGGCGCAGGCTGACCAGTGCCCAGCCCGACAGGGTCAGCACCGAGGCCAGGCTGCCACCGAAGGCATTGCCCTTGTCGTTGACGTTGGCGGCCAGCGGCGCGGTGATGCGCAGTACGCCGTCGGCATAGCCGTCGAGCTGGATCTGCATGGCGCGGACCGCCGGCATGCAGTCCAGCACGTCCTGCAGGGCGGCCAACGAGGAAGTCAGGGCATCAACGGACATCGGAGCAGCGACCACGACAACGAAGGGCCCGCATAATGCAGGCAATGGCCGACCATACGATACCCACTGGCGCTGCCGGTTCCGAGGCGGGCTGGACCTTCATTTCGCTGCGCCCGCGGGGCCAGAATGCGACGCTGCGCCGCGCCGTTGCTGGGCTGGGCGGGCATGTCGTGGCCCTGCCGCCCTGGCGCTTGCAACGCCTGCAGGGCACGCCAGTGGTGCGCCAGCTGCAACGCGCGCTGAACTGCGATCGGGTGGTGTTCACCAGCCCGGCTGCGGTGGCCGCAGCCGCCACGCTGCTGCCGCTGGCCGAGGCGCAGCGCAGTCCCTGGCTGACGGTGGGCGAAGGCACCGCGCGCGCGTTGCGGGCGCAGGGCATTGACCAGGTGCATGCACCGCAGCGGATGGACAGCGAAGGCCTGCTCGCCCTGCCGGTTCTGGCGCAGGTGCAGGGCCTGCGCATCGGCCTGGTCACCGCCCCCGGTGGACGCGGCCTCATTGGTGCGCAGCTGCAAGCGGCCGGCGCCACCCTCGAACGCGCCGACGTCTATCAGCGCCGTCTGCTGGGCCTGCCACCGCGTATGTTGGCCCGGCTGGAGCGTTCAGCGTATCCCTGGGTGCTTGCGGTCAGCAGTGGCGAAGCGCTTCAGCATTTCTGGCGCCAGATTCCGCCTGTGCTGCAGCACCGCCTGCGGGCACATGCCAGCATCGTGGTCGCCAGCGACCGGCTGGGTGAACAGGCTCGCGGCCTGGGCCTGCACCGGGTCGTGCGCAGTGCCGGGCCAACCACTGAACAATTGGTCGCCGCTGCACACGCCACGCTCACCGGCCCGGCAGCGACCTGAACAGGGACGTGCGTCACGCTTGCCGCTGCCGTCGGCAACAGTGATGCTGTGCACAACGCGGCCTGCCGGAACCGACTGGCAACACAGCCGACAAGGAAGCCCGATGAACGACACTCCGCCCGCTGCTCCACCCCATCGACCCGTGCGCTGGCTGCTGCCGCTGGCCGGGGTGGTCGTGCTGGGTGCGGGCGGCTATGCCGGCTGGTACTTCTGGCAGCAGCAACAGGAAGAGCAGTACGCGCAGGCGCAGACCACCGCCGTGCAGCTGCAGGGCCTGGAAGCCACGCTGGACGCGCTGCGCCGCGACCAGCGCGCGACCAGCCAGCGCCTGCAGGATGCGGCGGCCACCAACCGCGTGCTGCGCGACGAGATGCTGGGCCTCTCGCAGCGCAGTGCGCTGCTGGAAGAGAACCTGGCCAAGCTGGCCGACAGCGCCAACCAGGGGCGCCAGGCGGTACAGCGCGATGAGGCCGAACTGCTGCTGACCCAGGCCGCGCAGCGCCTCAACTACGCCGACGACGTGGACGGCGCGCGCCGCCTGTACGCACAGGCTGCCACCGCGCTGGCCGACCTTCCCGACAGCGAAGGCCTGAACCTGCGCCAGGCGCTGGTGCAGGAGCGCGATGCGCTCGATGCACTGGGCGCCGGCCCGCGCGTGCAGTCGCTGCAGCGCCTGGATGCCTTGGCCAAGGCACTGCAGGGGCTGCCCTCGCACGTGACCGGCAACGCTGCGACCGCCCCCGCAAAACCATGGTGGCAATCGACGCTGGCCCCGTTCGTGGACATCACACCGAGCCGCCAGAACGGCCCGCTGACCGCTGCCGAACGCCGCAATGCCGACGATGCATTGCAACTGGAACTGACCCTGGCGCGCGCCGCGATCGAACGTGGCGACCGCGCCGGCCGCGATACCGCGTTGGCACGCGTGGAGCACTGGGCACAGCGACGCTGGCCGGATTCACCGGCCCTGCGCGCGCAACGTGCTGAACTGAAGGCCTTGCGCGAGCTTCCGCTGCAGGCCAGCAACGCCGTTCTTGGCAGCACCCTGCAGCAACTGCGCACCCAGACCGACCGGAGGTAATCCCGCATGAAACCCCTGCAATCCCTGGTCGTGCTGTTGCTGGCCGTGGCCATCGGCGTGGTCGCCGCGCAATGGCTCGGCGCCGATGACCTCAACCGCTTCGGCGAAGTGACCCTGCGTTACGGCGGCTACGACTATCACAGCAACCTGCCGAAGGTAGCGCTGCTGTCGGTGATCGCGGTGCTGGTGCTGTGGCTGCTGTGGAGCCTGATTGCCGCACCGTTCCGGGCCTGGGGCCGCTACCGCCGCAAGCAGGGCCGGGTGCGCCTGATCGACGGCCTGCAGGCATACGAACATGGCCAGTGGCAGCGTGCCGAGAAGCTGCTGGACGGCGCGGCCAAGGACCCGGAAGTGAGCGCGGTGGCGCTGGCCAACGCTGTGCGCAGCGCACAGGCGCGTGCCGACGGCCCCGCCGGTGAAGCACTGCTGCAGCGCCTGGGCGAAAGCGATGCCACGCTGCAGGCGCTGCTGCGCGCCGAACAGCTGTTGGCGCGCGACCTGCCGGTGGATGCGATCAATGCCCTGGACGTAGCGGCAATCCAGCCGCTGCCGCCACGCGGCCTGTGGCTGCGTACCGAAGCGCTGGCCCGCGCCGGCCGCGCCCACGAGGCCTATGGCCAGCTGGGTGCGCTGCGCCAGAGCAAGGTGCTGCCGACCGACGCGAACAGCGAACTGGAAGCACGCCTGGCGGCACAGGCGCTGCTGGAAGCGGCCGACGTCAATGCGCTGGCCGCGCAGTGGGAGGCCACGCCGAAGGCGCTGCGCCCCACCCCGGACGTGGTGGGCGCGTATGCCAGCCGTGCGGTAGCACTGAACTGGGACGAGCCCGCGCTGCTGGCGCTGGAACAGGCCCTGGACCATCGCTGGGACGACGAGCTGGTGGCGCTGTATGGCCGACTGCCGGCCGAGCGCCTGGCCACCCGCCAGAGCAACCTGGCGCGCTGGCGCAACGTACATGACGACTCGGCCGCGCTGCGCCTGGCACAGGGCCGCGTGGCGCTGGCCCAGCAGCAGTGGGATGCCGCCGATGCGTTCCTGCACGAAGCCATCGCCGCGGGCGCGGGTGCGCCGGCATGGGAAGCGCTGGGTGAACTGTTCGCGCAGCGTGGCGAACACGCGCTGGCCGCGCAGTGCCTGGCCAATGCACTGCGCCTGCAGCGTGGCGAGGACAGCGTGGAGCTGGTTCGCGGCATTGAAGCGCCGTCGCGGGCCACGGTGGAAGAGCAGCCGATCGCGGTGCAGCCGCCGGTGTATGACGCCAACGAAGAGCGCGACGAATTCGGTAATCCGCGGTTGCCGTAAGCATGGCTGAGGTGTGCCGGCCAACGGTCGGCACCCACCGGAGCAACCAACGAAAACGCCGCCCATCGGGCGGCGTTTTCATATGTGGAACCCGGTAGTCGCCAACCTTGGTTGGCGTGTGGTCGCAACAATCAGCGTTCGACGATCGCCACCACACCCATGCCGCCGGCGGTGCAGATCGATACCAGTGCACGGCCGCCGCCGCGTTCGGCCAGCTGCTTGGCCGCCGTTGCGATCACGCGTGCGCCGGTGGCGGCGAACGGATGGCCGGTAGCCAGCGACGAACCCAGCAGGTTGATCTTGTCCGGGTCGATGCGGCCCAGCGGCGCGTCCAGGCCCAGGCGGTTGCGACAGTAATCCTCGCTCTCCCACGCACGCAGGGTGCACAGCACCTGCGCAGCGAAGGCTTCGTGGATCTCGTAGATGTCGAAGTCCTGCAGGGTCAGGCCATTGCGCTTGAGCATTTCCGGCACGGCCACCGTCGGCGCCATCAGCAGGCCTTCGCCGTGCACGAAGTCAACGGCCGACACGTGGGCATCACGCAGGTAGGCCTGCGGCTCATGGCCGTGCGCACGCGCCCATTCCTCGCTGGCCAGCAGCACCGCGGCAGCGCCATCGGTGAGCGGGGTGGAATTGGCGGCGGTGAGCGTGCCGCGGCCGGAGACCTTGTCGAAGGCCGGCTTCAGTGTGGCGAGCTTTTCCAGCGAGGTATCCGGGCGCAGGATGTTGTCGCGCTCGACGCCACGGAACGGTGCGATCAGGTCGCTGAAGAAGCCACGCTCATAAGCGGCAGCCAGCTTCTTGTGCGAGGACACCGCCCACTCGTCCTGCGAGTCGCGCGAGATGTTCCATTCCTTGGCCATGTCCTCGCAATGGTCGCCCATGCTCTTGCCGGTGCGCGGCTCGGCCACGCCCGGGAACTCGGGCTTCAGTTCGGAGAACTTGAAGCCGGCGGTGAGCGCACGGATCTTGTCGCCGGTGCTCTTGGCACGGTTGGCAGCCAGCAGGCGCGCACGCAGCTTCTTGCCGTAGACGATCGGCACGTCGGACGTGGTATCGGAACCGCCGCCGATGCCCGATTCGATCTGGCCCAGCGCGATCTTGTTGGCAACGGTGATGATGCTGTCCAGCGAAGTACCACAGGCGCGCTGCAGGGTGATGCCCGGGGTCAGCGGCGACAGGCCGGAGGACAGCGTGGCTTCGCGGCCCAGGTTCCAGTCGCTGGAGTGCTTGATCACCGCACCCATCGCCACTTCACCGAGCTGCTGGCCATGCAGGCCGAACCGTTCGACCAGCGCGCCCAGCGTACGGACCGACATGCCGAGGTTGCCGACATCCGAATACGCGGTGTTCTGGCGGCAGAACGGAATGCGGACGCCACCGAGGATGGCGACGGGACGAGCGTTGGGCATGGAGATACCTGGCATGGATGAGGGTGTCTGCAACATGGCCTGCACGACGGAGCAGGCATAATGGAGCCAAGTGTAGCTGCCGCCCTGTGATGGGCCAACCGTGGAACCATGAGCAAACCCGACCCCGCGATGAATGCCCTTGGCGTGCTGGCCCTGGAACTGGCCGGCGGCGAAATCCCCCGCCAGGCGGTGCTCAGCGCTGAACAGGCCGGTGAACTGGCCGAACGCGTCGGCCGCGACCTGTCCAAGCTGGTGCCGCAGGTGGCCGAGCTGGACCTGGTGTTCGCTGCCGCCCATTTCGACCCGGCCGAAGTACTGCGCCCGGGCTGGCCGATCCATCGCCGCCTGGAAGAACTGCAGATGCGTGCCCCGGGCCGCAACCAGGGCCCGCGCCTGCTGGCGTTCGGTACCGATGCCAACGGTGACGTACCGCTGCCGTTCCAGGCCGATGCCAGCCTGGTGGGCGGTGGCCTGCGCGTGGTGCCGTTCCTGCTGACCGGCAGCGACGTGGCCACCACCAATGCAGTGGCCAATGCGCTGGAAGAGACACTGCTGGCCAACGGCATGGCGCATGCCGACACCGCGTTGATGGCGCAGAACAGCTTCGGTGCCCGCATCGAGCACGCGCGCTATTTCACCGTGAACGACCTGGCCGCGATGATGTCGATGCAGTACGACAACCAGGGCCTGGCCGCGCTGTGGCCGCTGATCGAGACCGCTATCATGGCGCCGGGCGAGGACGAGTGGCTCAACGCCGCGCCCGAGCCGCTGCTGCGTTACACCCATGGCGAGGCACGCATGGCGCTGTTCGACCCGGCCGGCTGGTGTGCGCACTACAACCACGGCAAGAACGACTGCGACCGCCTGAAGGGCATCTACGAGCAGTTCCTGATGCGCCAGCGGCAGATGGCCGCGGTGCTGGAAGCACACGGTGTGCCGGTGCTGTTCGTGCATTGCGAGGCCGGGCAGGACGCGCGCGAGCTGCTGGCGCGCTGACAGGAAACGGGCGGCGCGTGTTGTAGCGCCGAGCCCATGCCCGGCTCAGGCCGCCTGCAGAGCAGCCGAGCGTGGCTCGGCTCTACAGGCGGCACGTGCTTCTTACGGGGCCTTCTGGATCACCGCACAGGCCAGGCGCGCGCCGGCGTTGCCGGTCGGCTGGGTCTTGTAGTCATCCGCATCGGCGTGGACGATCAGGCCGCGGCCGATGATGTCGAAGTCATCACCCTTGCCGATGTTGACGTTGCTGGAGACCGGGCCGTCGATGGTGGCCACGCCCTTGTCGTCGGCCTTGATGTTGGGCATGTCGCCGCCGTGGTGCGGATCGGTGGCAACGTTGCCGTGATCCTGGTGGCCCGGGTTGAAGTGGCCGCCGGCGCTCATGCCATCCGGCGCGCTGCAGTCACCCTTCTCGTGGATGTGGAAGCCATGCTCGCTGCCCGGCTTCAGGCCGCTGATCTGGCCGGTCACGTGAACCTTGCCGTCGACCACCTTGAAGGTGACGCTGCCCTTGGCTTCGTTGCCCTGGGTCGGTGCCAGCTCGGCGGTGGCCGAAGCATCGGCGGCCGGTGCGGCGGCCGGTGCCGGTGTTGCGGCCGGTTCGGTGGTGGCGCCGTCGGCCGGTGCGGCCGGCGGGGTTTCCGCCTGCGGTGCGGCGGGCTGCTGGCCGCAGGCCGCCAGGCCCAGCGCGGTGATGGCGGCGAACAGCGAAGTGTGGATCAAACGCATGGAATCTCTCCCTGGATGATGCCTGCAGTGATCAGCGGACAACCCGGATCACGCCGCAGGCGATGCGGACGCCGGCATTGCCGGCGGGCTGGCTGCGATAGTCGTCGGCGTTGGCATGCACGACCAATGCACGTCCGGCGATATCGGTGGCGGCGCCTCCGCCAAGGGTAACGCCCTTGAGGTGGATATCGACGTTGGCGCGGCCCTGGGCGTCGGCACGCAGATTGTCCATGTCGCCCAGGTGGTGCTTGCCGGTGCCGGCGCGGCCATGCGCGGCGCCACCGGGGTTGAAGTGGTTGCCGGCAGTGCTGGCATCCACCGCGCTGCAGTCGCCGCGCTCGTGGATGTGGAAGCCGGCCTGCTGCATTGGCTGCAGGCCACCAATCAGGCCGGTGATGTGCAGGCCACCGGGCTCCGCCATCAATGCCAGGCGGCCACTGACGATGCTGGCCGAGGCCGGCGACAGATTGGCCTCAGCCTGTTTCGCGGCGCTGACCACGGTCGGCGGCGGCGGGGTGGGCTCGGCCTTCTTCGGCGCACTGCCACAGGCAGACAGCAGCACGGCGGCGGACAACGGCAGGATGGCAGAGGACAGACGCATCGAAGACTCCTTGCAGGTGACACTACGGACGGCATCGTCCATGAACGATCAACGGTTCGGCAAGCGGGCGCGAGGATCGCGTGCAGGGGCCGTTCAATGGCCCCCGCGGCGACGTCCGGCGCCCAGCTTGCGGGTAAGGGTATTGCGGCCCAGGCCCAGGCGGGCAGCGGCTTCTGCGCGGCGCCCATGGGTGATCTGCAGCGCGGCCTCCAGCAGCGCATGGTCGACCCGCTCGCGCACCTGCGCATGCAACCCTTCCACGCCTTCGGCCAGCTGCCGGCGTGCCCACTCGGCCAGCAGCGCTTCCCACTGCCCCGGATCGGCACCGTGCGCGGGGCTGCGGCGGCCATGCGCGCGATTGAGCGCGGTATCGACGTCGGCCACGCCGATGGTGTCGGCGGCGGCCAGCGCGGCCATCCGCCAGCACACGTTCTCCAGCTCGCGCACATTGCCCGGCCAGTCGTGCTCGCGCAGCGCCTGCAGGGCCGCGGCGGTCAGGCGCTTCGGCGGGGTATCCAGCTTGCGTGCGGCGGCAGCCAGGAAGGTGCTGGCCAATTGCGCGATGTCCTCGCGGCGCTCGCGCAGTGGCGGCAGCTGCAGGCGCACCACGTCCAGGCGGTGCAGCAGATCAGCGCGGAACTTCCCCTGCGCGACCAGTCCCTCCAGATCCTGGTGGGTGGCGGCCACCACGCGCACGTCGACGCGGATCAGCTCGCGGCCACCCACGCGGAAGAACTCACCCTGCGCCAGCACACGCAGCAGGCGGGTCTGCAGCGGCAACGGCATGTCGCCGATTTCATCCAGGAACAGCGTGCCGCCGTCGGCCTGCTCGAAACGGCCGATATGGCGGCGCTGCGCGCCGGTGAAGGCACCGGCCTCGTGGCCGAACAGCTCGCTCTCCAGCAGTTCGGCGGGAATCGCCGCAGTATTGAGCGCGACGAACGGACCGTGCGCGCGGGGTGATTCACGATGCAGCGCATTGGCCACCAGTTCCTTGCCGGTGCCGGTCTCGCCGGTGATCAGCACCGCCAACGGCGCCTGTGCCAGGCGACCGATGGCGCGGAACAGCGCGCGCATCGGCGGGGTATCGCCCACCAGTTGCGGCGGCTGGTCGCTGTGCGTTTCGGCGGCAGGCGTGGGCGTGGCCAGTGCCGGTGCCACAGCCGGCAGCACGCGCTGTGCCAGCGCCACCGCATCGTCCAGATCAAACGGCTTGGACAGGAACTCATGCGCGCCACCGCGGAATGCCCCCGCCGTGCTGGCCACATCGGTGTAGGCGGACATCACCACCACCGGCAGCTGCGGCAGCGCGGCCTTGAGCTTGTCCAGCAGCACCAGGCCGTCGTCGCCGGGCATGCGTACATCGGTGAACAGCAGTGCCGGCGGCGGGCCCTCGCTCAAGGCCTGCAACGCAGGCGCGGCGCTGTCGAAATCGACGACCTGGTAGCCCGCCTCACGCAGCGCGGTGCACAGCACGAAGCGCACGGCGCGGTCGTCGTCGACCACCCAGATGCGCTGCGGGGACGAAGAAGACTCAGACATCGCGCAGGGCCTCCTCGGCCGGGGCGGCGCCGTTGCCGATCGGCAGCAGCAGGGTGAACACGGTATGGCCCGGGCGCGAGCGGTAGGTCAGCGTGCCGCGATGCTCGCGCGCCACCTGCTGGGCCAGCGCCAGTCCCAGACCGGTGCCTTCGGCGCGGCCACTGACCAGCGGCAGGAACAGGTGCTCGGCCAGTTCTTCGGGCACGCCACGGCCGTCATCGGCGATCTCCAGGCGCAGCGCCAACGTATGCAGCTGTTCGGCGATGCGCACGCCATGCTCCACGCGGGTGCGCAGGGTGATGTTGCCCGCACCGGCCTGGATCGCGTTGCGCACCAGGTTCCACACCGCCTGGGTGAGGCGGTCGGCGTCGCCGTGGAATTCGGGAATGCTGGGGTCGTAGTCGCGCTGCAGGCGCACCGCCCAACCGGCCTCGTTCTCGGCCAGGCGCAGCACGCGTTCCAGCGCGGCATGGATGTTCAGTTCGGCGTGCGGCGCCGCCGGGGCCGGCGACAGCAGCTGGTCGAGCAGGCCGTTGAGGCGTTCGATCTCAGAGCCGATCAGTTCGATCAGCTCGCGTTCGCTGGCGTCGCGCTGGGCCGCGCGCCGGGCCAGCAGCTGGGCCGCGCCCTTCAGCCCGGCCAGCGGATTACGCAGCTCGTGGGCCAGCCCCTTCAGCGCCGCACTGAGTGCGCTGGGCAGGGCCTGGGTCGGGTCGAGCCCGGGGAACTCATCGACCGGATGCGCTTCCAGCAGCCAGCCGCCATCGTCGCGGCGGCTCATCCAGCCCTCGGCGAAGCGCGGCGCCTCGCCGGGCACCGCCAGCGCCAGCCGGTTCAGGCGCAGGCTGTCGCGCTCGTCGCGGGCCAGGAAGTGGGCCAGCGCCTCCCCCTGTACTTCCAGCGCGGCCAGCGGCTGGCCGAGCAGGCGACGACCACTGACACCCAGCCAGCGGCCGAAGGCTGGATTGCAGCCGATGATGCGGCCATCAGCGCCAGCCCAGGCCAGCGGCGTGCCAAGGGCATCGAGGGACGGCGGGGATACGGGGTCGGACATTGCACCAATGTAGTGCAAAAAACGGCTATGGGGTCAGAGCCCTTTCCGTTCGGAAAGGGATCCGACCCCGGGACCAGCGGCGTCAGACCGGATAGCCGGTGGCCAGCCGTGCCTTCTTCCAGGCGCTTTCGAACTCGCGCGCGGAGATCTCGTCGTCCTCATCGAAATCGAGGAACGACACCGGCTGGTCGGCCAGCGGGAAGCGGTCGTCGCTGTGGCCGTGTTCGTCGGCCCAGACCGCCGTCGTGCCGTAGGTCTCCACCTGACGGACGATCTTCTCGCCGCGGGCTTCCATCAGCACGTTGCCCTTGCCCAGGCCCGATTCGGCCCAGTGCTTGTAGTACTTCTTTGCGGCGGACTTCGCGCCGGATTTTGCGTTGTGCTTTGCGTAGGTCATTGCAGGGGTCCTGGCCGCAGGCGCGGCCGGAAAGTACGGAATGGCGCCATTATCAGGCATCCGGGGTCAGAGCCCTTTCCTTTGGAAGGGATCCGACCCTTGCCGGTTCAGTTCGGCAGGGGCACGCCCTTCGGCCACAGCATCCAGATGTTGCCCTTCTGCTTCATGTCGCCAGCCAGCTTGCCGGCGGCATCGCCGCTGCCCCAGTACAGATCGGCGCGCACTTCACCGGCAATCGCGCCGCCGGTGTCCTGCGCGGCCACCGGGCGCACCACCGGGGTGCCATCCGGGCGCGTGGTGGACAGCCACAGCAGGCTGCCCAGTGGCACCACGGTACGGTCCACTGCCACGCTGTAGCCAGCGGTGAGCGGCACGTTCAGTGAACCGCGCGGGCCTTCCGGGCTGTCCGGGTTGCGCACGAAGAACACGTAGCTGGGATTGCTGCGCAGCAGTTCCGGCACGCGTGCGGGGTTGGCCCGGGCCCAGGCGCGGATCGCATCCATGGTGACGTCTTCCTTCTTCAGCTGGCCCTGGTCCACCAGCCAGCGCCCGATGGCGCGGTAAGGGTGGCCGTTCTGCTCGGCGTAGGCCAGCCGCACCTGCGTGCCGTCGGCCAGGCGCACCCGGCCGGACCCCTGGATCTGCAGCAGCTGCAGGTCCATCGGGTCGGTCAGCCAGGCCAGTACTGGCGCCTTGGCGCCCTTGGCCGCGATGGTGCCGGCATCGTCGTAGGGCTTGAGCACCTTGCCCTCAACACGACCACGCAGGCGCTTGCCCTTCAGTTCCGGGTAGAGGCTGTCCAGCTGCACCACGATCAGATCATCGGGCGTGCCGTAGACCGGCACCGTCGCCTTGTCGGTGCGGGTGAGGCTGCCGGGGTAGATCGGCTCGTAATAGCCGGTGATCAATCCGTCGGCCTGGTGGCCACCTGCACGCAGGGCGTAGACATCGAGGTCGCGCTGCAGGAACTGGCGGATCGCGGCCGGATCCTTGTCTGACACCGCTGCGGCAGTGGCGCAGGGCCGGGCCCAGACAGCGTCGTTCTTCAGGCGGGTGCAGCTGCTGCGCCAGGCCACGAAGCCGGCCTGCAGATCAGCATCGGAGACCGGCGGCAGTGCGCTCCACTCGGTCTTGGCGTAGGTGGCGGGCGACGGGGCAGGCACCGCTGCGGGTGGTGTTTCCAACGTGGAGCACCCCGCCAGCACTACGAGGATACCCAGGCTCCAGTACCTGCGGTTCGATTGGGTGTTGAATGTGGTCATCGGTCAAATGTAGTGCAAATGACCCGCTGCAGAGCGGCTTTTCCATGACGTTTACCAACTCATCCGCTTCAGGATCGCATTGCCCGATAGATGATGCTTGACCACGGCAGCAATGTGCAGGAACAGGAGCCCAGCAAGCAGGACGCATGCATATCGATGTGCGGTATTGAACGCCATTGTCATCTGCGGGTCGGTGATGGGCTGTGGGAAAGTCACCAGGTTGAACACGTTGATCTCCCGCTCCATCATCAGCACGCCGGTCAGCAGCACAACGATCGTGACAAGATACAAAGCTGCGTGAGCAATCAACGCGGCCCATTCCGCTCCGCTGGCGGGCACATCCCCATGATTTGAGACGGCAATCACCACGCGTACGGCAAACAACGGAATCAACACCGAGGTGATGGATACGTTGAAGAAGCCGATGGCTTCCGCGACGGTATGCGGCACGTCAAGGAGCGCTACGGAGAAACCACTGATGGTGGCCCAGAGGATGATGACTGCAGAGATCCAGTGCAGCAGCACCTGGGCTTTGGAGTAGCGCATGGGAGGTGATTCGCTCGATTGATGAGGTCGGGCGACGTTAGGCATTCACCTCCTTGAACAACATCGAATGGATTGCAAAAAGATCTCGCAGCCATCCATTCAGTGATCCCGATCAGATTCCCGAGGGACCAGCCCGTTGCCGGCCACAAGCCGGTGGCCTGTTTACGGCGTCTGCAGCAGCAGCGAATGCAGGATGCGGGCGTCCTCGGCGTCCAGCGTCATCGGCAGGTCGTCGCGGCCTCGGAAGCGGCGGTGGAAGGCGGCGACGGTGGCTTCGCGGTTGTCCAGTGGATAGCCGAAGCGGGCCAGCGCATTCCACGCGTCGAAGCCTTCCGGTGCTGCCCCGTCGGCCGCGCGCGGCCAGACGCCGAAGCCGGCCTCGGCCAGCTCCTGCCACGGGAAGAAACGGCTGGGATCCTGCTTGCGCGTCGGCGCCAGGTCGGCATGGGCGATGACCTGGCGCGGCGGGATGTTCAGGCGGGTGGTGAGGTCGCGCAGCAGCACGATCAGCGATTCGATCTGCGCCGCACTGAACCGGCTGCGGCCATCGTTGTCGAGCTCGATGCCGATCGAAGCCGAGTTGAGATCGGTGATGGTGCCCCAGCGCCCGGCACCGGCGTGCCAGGCACGGCGCTCATCGGCGACCAGTTGATAGCGATGGCCATCGGAGCCGACCAGATAGTGCGCACTGACCGGCCCACCACTGTTGGCGGTACGCAGCGTATGCAGGCTCTGCTGCACCGACTTCTGCTCGGTGTGGTGGATGACGATGATGAGTGGCGTGCGCGCGTTCTGGTTGGGTGACGGCACCCAGGTGGCGAGCGGGTTGTGCTGCACGGGCGCGGTGGCGGTGCAGGCCGTCAGGGCGAGCGCCAGCAGTGCGGAAACCAGAAGGCGGGGGCTGATCATGGACGGATTGTAACCATGGACTGCAGCAGTCGTTCGGCGCGACGTGCCGATCTCCCAGACACCCCTTGGCCCTGAAACCGGATATTCGACAACCACAATTCGCCTAATGACCCGCACGAGCACATAGAAACAATTGCACGCAAACACCTCGCCCGACACTAGCCACAACCCCACTCTCCAATGACAACCAAAATAATCAAAAACCCACAACCTCAATCAGACCACAAAGTACCAATCAGTATCCGCAAACAACCAACATCAAACTATCACTTCAAACACCAATTCATCCCTAAAAAGTGTAAGTCTTGAAACTTCCGCAATGGACGCAAGGTCTCTCCGGGTCGTCGCTTCGCGAACTACTCCCGATATGAGGATCTCATCAAAGTATGAGGCAACACCACCAACCCATCCCCCCACTGCCTCATCAAGCAACCTTTCGAGACCAGGTGAACACACATCCATCCTAAGATCAGAAAATTGATGATCACGACTATCCACCAGAAAGCATTCCCTACCACGAACAACAAGAAAAGCCCTCAACGAAACAACACTTCCATACAGAGCCGTAAAATCAATGCAAGAGAATTTTTCGAAACTATCAGACATTAAAAGCCACCCACTTTCCATTAGTAATTTCTTCGCCAGAGAATTTTCTTCCAAACTCATCATCGCAGTGCTTCAGAACTGCCCGCCTTCGCACCCTTCCCGAGGCCTCCGCTCCCTTCGATTATGGTAACAGCGCCATATTTTCGAAGCAGTACCTTCGAAAGTCCAAGCCCCAGCTCAGCTGACGATTCCTTCGAGAAGAGGCCGCACTGATCAATCGTCCTGTCAAGATTCCCGGCCTACTCCGCCAGTGCAGCTACAGTGTGTTCTTGAGGCAGGATATAGACCGGCTGGAGCCCCCACTCTCAAAAATCAGCTCACGATAGGCACGTCCGTTCAGGGAGTGGCCGAACGAGGAAAGCGCCTCGCTACTGTGACCAAGTTCATCGAACAGCCCAAGCACTCCGGGCCACGAGCCGTACTTGTAGGAGACGGCCGCATTGACAAACACCTGACACGCAGGGCTCGACGAGTTCGCGCTACACACCGATAGCAGCCCGTAGTCCATTCGCTCCGACAGTTGCTTAACAACATCACGCACCGTCTTCTGGCATGAAGTGTCGCCGCCGCACTCGTCGAGCTGCTGCTTCATTGCACGAGCCTGGTCTTCCGCAAGGAAGTTGTTCTCAACCGAATTCTTGGCAATCCCCGCATTCAACGTGATCCCAGCCAGATCCTGCGCTAACAAGCCACCCGCCAGTACTCCGACCGCGTGCGACAGCGCCAGCGCCACCTCCTTCTGTTCCGGGCTCAGCTTGGCGGGGTTTCCGCCGGTCAACGAATTGGTCAGCACCCTCGCGGCCAACTCGCCGCCGGTCGCGGACACCGCTTCGGTTCCCGCGCTGCCTCCATTGGCTTCCGCCAGCGGCGCACCCAACACCGTATGCGACAGAAAGTGCAGAGTCGCATTGGGATCGCTGCCGTGGCTCGGGTCCAGCTTGCTGCCGATGAAGTAAGCGGCATATGGCGCCAGTGCATTGGGCGCGACCTGACCAGCGCCCTGTCCCGCCACACCACTCACCAGCGCCGTCGTCACTGCGTTCAGTGCACGGTTGTAGTCATCGAGGCGCCCCACTTCCCCGCGCCGCTGTATGCCTGGCTGTCAGCCGCCGCCACCTTGCTGCGCACAGGCACCCGATTCCATCGCCCTCAATCACAGGCCGTGTTGATCTTCATCATTCGTCCAATCCGCGGCCAGATCAACATGTAGAAGGCACCCGCGGCCAACCCAATGAAAAGCATGATGCCAGCGCGCCCGGGAGCCCACTCAAGCCAAAAGGAAGGACTGGTCCAGACCTTTATCCAAGCGCCAGGAGAGAAGGCACCCTCGAACGCGAGCCACGCCAACAAGGCACAGACTGGTGCAGCTACAACATGGCGAGCTTTGAGCCGCGGAAGAAATTTATCCACAAGCATAACCCCAGGCACACCGAAGATGAGGCCCAACACAGCAGCTATGGCGCAAACCAGCGATGCGAAAATTGCAGCCTGCGAAAGACTGCCTATCCGATAACTCAGCGGAATGCCTATGAATAAAGCCCCTCCAAGCGCGGAACTGGCAATCACGGACACAATCTTTGCCCCCAACTCACGCTCACTCACTGGCAGACCTCCACCATCTTTCCATCAGGGCCCCGGTAGCTCATGCGTTTCTGCCTCGAGGGAAAAGTACTCCAAAGCCACTGCAACTTGCCAATTTCGCTACCAATATCGCGCGTACTGGAACTCCACACTTGTCTATCGGCCCACGAATTCTAGTTGAACATTGGACTCGAACCCGTACCCCAGCCTCTGGTTGAGACTGAGAATCCACCGAATCCATTCGTATGCACCTGTCGGATCACAAAGCCCGGATCCAATGCATGTGCTCCAGGCACCGTGATGTTGATCAGACTACTGGTGCTCGGATCGATGAGGTGCGTTACGTAACCCGTCGGGTCATCCCGTCACGCTCCGGACTACTGCAAACCCAGAAGCGCTTTTGCGCGGCGATTGAACTACAGATACTCCTCATAGGAAAGATCAACCTTGTCACTCAGGAGAATGTAGACACCACTCGCTGTCAGTTCCACCTTATCAACCTTACCTTCAAGGCGGGAGAAAACCTCCTCGGGTCCAAATCCAAGTGCGTCGCTGCAAAGCCGGGCATCCCAGAACTGGGCAGGGTACATCGTCAGGATGTTCTTCCTGCCGTCGAAATCCTTGACTCCAGCAGCTTTCAGATCCTCAAGGGTTGGCCCCTCTCGGCCCACACCGTCCTGATAGTCCATCGAATGCATGCCGTACGTGACCTTCACTCTGTACGCACCGAACGCCTCGGCAACAGAAGCGACGCAGTTCGTCAGAACGCTCGGATAGTCCCGTGCCTTGTTGCTGCTTCTGAACCCATACAGAATGATCTCGTCCAACGCAGCCACATCCGCGTAGTCGTACCCGGTCCCCCTGAAAGCGTATGTACCGATGATCGACAGACCTTTCAGTCCAGTCTTGATCTCATAGCGTGCCAGCAATTCTCCTCCACAGTCGGGTACAGGCGGCAGCTCGAGACCATGGAATCCCAATGGGCACTCGATTGCCGACATCCTATCCATGACATGGAGATGCCTCTCGGCAATCGAGATGGCTCTGTCAGGCCGTGCCTGAAGATGGATTGCAATGCCCTCAGTACTCACTGATTCCTCGTCCTCACAGAAATCACATCATCCATTCCATCCGGCGTGTGCGCGTTCTGGTTCGGCGACCACACCCAGGTGACGAACGGGGTGTGCTGCACCGGCGCGCTAGCCGCGCAGGCCGCAAGGGCCAGTGCCAGCGGTGCGGAAACAGGGAGGCGGGACTGATCATGGACAAATCGTAGCCAGTACACTGGCGATTGACAGAAGCGCGATCGACCACTTCGTCATCTTGCCCACATTGCTCATATCGCTACTGCCGAGCTGATTGAACCTGTTTCATTCATATGGAGTCTGCACTTGCCGGACGCCGATCACCCGAAGCACCGCTGCCCCCCCTTGGCCCTGAGCGGATATCCAGCAGGAAGTGAAGTACGTCGCGGAAAGTCCGAAAACAACCAACGAACAAATAAGCAAAATAGTTCAGGACGCCCGCAGCTGCGGTGCCGCATGAAGCGCACGATCGCCACGATACTCAGGACAGGTAGGGTGACCAACCCAAGCATGAGGATACAGCGAACCAAACCCCACAGTAGATCACATGGAATGAGTGCCACCACGCGCATCTGACCGCAGCGGAGGGAGCTGATTCGGAACTCAGAATCGAGGAAGACAATCGCCCCTGCGACCAAGCACGCCGACCAGATGGATAGATACATACCCATAACAGGTCGGTAGCGCCACGCATTTTGTCAACTTTCCATGTACTGATTGATTACTCATTCAGTAACAGGATCGTAGACCGCACCAACCACCCCAGCCTCATCCAGGCGACGCCTCACCTCTTCACTCACGATCAACGCGCCCATGAATTTCTCGATTCGGAAAATATGCCTCGCGCCGATCCTCTCTCGATCGACAATGAGTTTCGTGAACGCCCTGTACTGACCCGCGAGATCCGGTCTGACCGGATCATCCTCTTCAAACTTCATGAAATCGGAACGACCTTCGTCTACGCAGTCAACGCGCGTCTCCACGATCAATACAGAGTACTCGCCACGAACATCCTGACCCTCGATGATCAATGGTTCGACAACGACATTCATATAGGGCTCATCGAACTCAGGCAAGCCAACAAGCGCATCTCGAAATCTCGCACTTACCACTGGAACACTTGCATACCCGGCAAGAGAGTAATCGACCTCAACCCCACAATTCACGAGATCAAGGCTGTAGGTCCCAGGTTCCATGAAGTTGACGGGAGGATCTATGAAGAGCCAGTTATCCACATGATTGATATTCCCTAGAGTCCATCGCTCTGCAATGCTCATGTCGGGCCTGATGCGAAAGTATTTCAACTCAACTCCTCGTCAACCACTTGTTGACCTGACTTCCCACGATAACCGCTTCTGCCTTCATCCTCTCCAGCGTTCTTGTGACTGCAGAGTTGTACGCTGCCGTGCCAGGCTTCAAGCCACTGGTCGCTCTGTCAAGATTATCATATACGTACTGATGGTATGCCTCAGGGTGCGGCCCACGATGGCCCTTGACTGCAACCAGATTCTCTACAGACTTGTTTATATCAAGCCCTGCGCCTTCGAAGAACCGCATGTACTCTTTGGTCCACGCGACCTTTCCATTGGCCCCCACAAGACATTTATTGGTGCAAATATGATGCTTGGGAGCAGACTCGAAATCGACGGGAGCGGGGACCGATGAACGCGCACCATCCAAGGTGACGTAACCCCCACTATTGTCTTTGAAGATCGGCTTGCCTTCATCCGTATATCTCCCGGTCGAGGTGTAGGTTCCTCCTCGCGGACCAGTAACGCTGGCCGTGCCATCGGCGTTCTTGACCAGCGTGTAACCGTTGGGAACATTGAACTCTGGCGAAGGCAGTGCCAACGGCTTGTTCACAGGCGCCGGGACGTCTGCCGGCTGTCGCGGGGGGACCAGATCGGGTGCCACCGGCTTTGCAGCGGCGCCTGACTCCAACGCCGCCAGTTTCCTGGCCTTCGCGGCCGCCCGCATCGCGGTGACATCACCCAGGCTGATCACAGCCAATGCGACGTCCAGCCCAATGTCCCCCTTGGTGAATCCGTTTGCGGCCACATCGGCCAGGTTCCATTTCTGGTTCAGGCCCAGCTCGTAGGTCGCCGCATCCCAGCCGTTCCCGAAGTAGCCTGAAATGGACGACCAGGCGCCGGCGCCCTTTTCCTTCATGACACCCCAGCCGCCAATTTCACCGATGCGCTGGAAGTCGTTCAAGGCCTGCTTGGTGCTCTCAATGGACATGTAGATGGCATTCATCTTCGCCATGTCCATGACCATTCCACCTGCGTTGGTCACCACGCCTGCTCCCGAGCCCGCCTTGTCGAACAGCAGATTCAGTGCCGCGTTGGCCGCCGCCTCCTGTGTCTTCCCATTCAACGCGAGCATGCCGGCGGTGAATGGATCGCAGCGCCCTGCCGCTGCACAGGTGATCTTGTAACGGGCATCCAGGGAAGACGTATGCGTCAGCAGATCGGAGGCGAGCTGGCCACCATTGCCCTTCGTCAGTGCCGCCTGGGCCAGATCAAGGCCATTGTCGTTGATCCATCGCAGATAGGTGGAATCATTCTGGGTAAGTGACCAATAGGCGTCACCCAGTTTCGACTGCTCTGCGCGGCAGGCAGGCGAATCGGCAGCCGCGGTACATGCTGCAATCAGTGCCGTATTGCGCGCATCCGACAGCGCTGCCAGCTCCTTCTGTTCGCCGCAACGCTCCCCGCTCTTCATGCAGCTAAGCATGGCGTCCAGGAACTGCATGCGCTCTGCATGATTCAGGTAGTTGTTCTCGACGGAGTTCTTGGCGATGGTGGCTCCCAACGCCGCACCCATGGCTCCGTCTCCACCAATCCCACCAGCCATCGCGCCGACCGCCTGGCCCAATGCCTTGATCTGCTGTTCCTGCTCCGGAGTCAGCTGCCCGCCATTCTGCCGCGCGTAGTAGTCACCCAGGAATTTGGCTGCCAGTTCACCACCTCCTGCAGCAGCGGCTCCGGTACCCGCCGAACCCCCATTCGCCTCCGCAAGCAGCGCGCCAAGAAGCGCGTGCGAGAGCATCTGCATCGCCTCACTTGGGACGGCGCTCTGCTTGTTTGGATCGAATGTCTTTCCAATCAGCTCAGCGGCGTAGGGCGCGAGTGTGTTCGAGATGACCTGACCACCTGCCTGCCCTGCCACGCCGCCGACCAGCGCGGTGGAGACCGCGTTGAGCGCACGGCCGTAGGTACCGTCGGGTGCCCACTTCTGCTGCGTGACCAGTGCATCAGGGTAGGAGCTGTCAAATCCGGCAAGGGCGGCGTACTGGTCCTTGGAACTGAGGTTGGCAAACGCCTCCTTCTCTGCGGCGCTCTTCCCTTCCAGGTAGGCATCAGTGATCTTGTTGATCCCGTAGCTTCCAATGTCCGATGCGATCTGCTTGCTGGTGGCCAGTACCGTGCCTGCTGCATTCGCCATCGCCTGCTGATCGGCCAGCATCTTGTTGGCATCCGGCATTGCCTCCAGCGCGCGGTGTGCCGCAGCTGCATCGGTATTGACACCAAGTTCGGCCGCTGTGGTCTTCCTGCCGCCGATGGTGATATTGCCCTCGGTCAGTGTTGCACGCGTGCTTGAACTGTCGCTGCCACTTTCATGCATCGGCAGTCCACCGCCGAACCCGACACCATCCACGCCGCCGAACGTTCCGGATTTGATGCTGCTGCCGATACCCTGCAGCTGCTCAACCGCTCCCACACTCTTGTCCGTCGGGCCCTTGCCACTGCTGCCGAAGCCACCGCTGATGCTGCCCGACGTGGCCTTGTAGTCCATATGGTTCTGCAGGTCGGTAAACGTCAGCGAATCCGCAGTCAGCTCGCTGTTTCCTGCATTGGTGCTGGCGATCGCGCCGCCCACCAGATTCACGTGGCCAGCATCCACGTGATAACCACCATTGCCGGCAAACAGGCCGCTCTGCTGGCCAACGCCCTGATAGCTACCGTTGGCCTTGCCTCCGCTGGCGTAGCCGTCGGCGTTCCACGCGGTGCCGAACGAGACCTGCACGCGGCCGCCCACCTGGCTGTTCTTGGACATGCTCTCGGCGACGTCCTGCAGCGATTCGATGGTCAGCGTGCCCCCCGTCTTGACGTCGATGCGGTCGGCGGTGGCGGTCGCGCCGCGAAGGGTGGTATCGCCCTCGGCCTTCATCGAGATGTTCTTGCCGGTCAGCGTGGTGTTCTGCCAGGTGCTGCTCTCGGCATTGGACTTGCTGCTGCCCACACTCGCTTCGGCGTAGACATACACACCGGTCTGTGCACCCACCGCAACGCCCACGCCGACTTCGGCGCCGGCATTGCTGCTCTTGCTACGGTCGGCCACATGCGCCTTGCCGGCTTCCAGCAGGATGTCACCGGCCGAATCCAGACTGAGCGTGTTGCCCGCGCTCAGGTTGCCCTGCACCACGTGGATGTCGCCCTGGGTGCTGGTCAGGTTGACGTTGCCGCCGCCCTGGATGGTAGAGCCACGCGAGACCTGGCTGCTGCCGTCGGCACTGCTGCTGGAGGTCTTGAAGCCAACGCCGGCCTCGGCACTGATCAGTGCCCCGCCTCCGCCCTTGCCGGCCATGCTGGAGATGGCACTGGCGGCCTGATAGGCATTGGCACCAGCAGCAAGCCCCTGCATCTTCTGCAGGCGGTCGTCGGACTTGCGGGCGGCGTCGACGTTGTTGAGCAGATCGATCAACGGCGATTTCACCCGCGCGAAGGCGCCGATCTTCAGGTCCTTGTCGCTCTGCGAGTAGTGACCGCTTTCGTCAGCGGTCAGCAGCTCGATCTCAGCGGCAGTGATGTTCACGTCCTTGGCCGCCACCACATTGCTGGCGCTCTGCGTGTACTTGCCACCGGCGGTGAGGTTGACGTTGCCGCCGAGACTGCCAATGGTGCTGGCCACCTGCGAGACCTGCGCGCTGTCATCGCGATGCTGCTCGCGATGCCAGCCGGAGAACTTCTCGGTATCGGAGATCTGCACAGTGCCGATCGCCTTGCTGTCCGAGCGGTTGGCATTGCTGACCGTGTCCTGCCCACTACGGATCGTCAGGTCGCCCGCAGCGCGGATGCTGACGTCCTTTTCCGCCGCGATGTTGGCGGCGGTCAGGCTGATATCGCCCTCGGTGGTGGCCATGCGTACACCGCCACCCACCGACAGCTGTGTGCCGGTGATGGTATCGCTCTGGCCGGCGCCCTCGCTGCGCGAATTGTTGGTGCCAAACGGCAGACCGGCGGAGTTGGTGGCGATACCCCAACCCTTGCCCCGGCTGTCGCTGTCACTGCGCTCGGTGTTGTGCGCGACATCGAACACGATGTCCTTGGTGGCCAGCAGGACAGCATTGCCCTCGGCCGTCATCTGCGCACCCTGGCTGGTGATCGAGCCGCCATTGGCGATCAGCGAGAGATTGCCGCCAGCATTGAGGTTGCTGACCCGGGCGTCACTGGTGGAGTGGCTCTGGTTGCTGTTCGAGCGCTGGCTGCCGGCCGTGATCGCCGGCAGCACGGCCGCCGACACGCCGGCCGCTACGCCTTCAGCGGTACGCGTGATCCGGCCCATCATCGTGCCACTGTCGGCCATGCCTTCGGTGGCGTTGTCGCGTGCAGTGCGGTACGCCTTGGCCGGGTCGTAGGTGACGCCCACCGAGAACCCGCTGGACTTGCTCGACTGGCTGGCCTGGGTATCCACCGTATCCTGGCGGGCAATCAGGTTGATGTCCTTGCCGACCAGGGTCAGGTCCTTGCCTGCGGCCACGTCGGACGCGGCGATCGTCAGCTGGTTGCCGGCGTTGATCAGCACGCTGCCTTCGCGCGAGGCGATGGCGGAGCCGACCTGGGTGGTCGACTGCTCGGCAGAACTGCTGCTGTTCTTCGAGCTGCCGTAGCCGATCGAAGCGGTTCCATTGGAGAAGCCACCGGTGAAGCCGGACTTCTTTCTGGTCTCGCTGGACTCACTGCTGTGATGGTCTTCCGCAGAAGTGATCAGCACATTGTTGCCCGCACCGAGGACCACTGTGCCGGTGGCATCAACCACCGCGCCTACGGCGGTCAGATCGCGGCCGGCGGTGACGCTCACGCTCTCGCCCATCAGGCCGGTGCCAATGGCGTAGCTGTCGCTGCTCTCGGCGTGGCGGGTGGTGGTGGTGCTCGACAGGGTTTTCTTTTTCTTGTCGTAGCTGTCCAGGCTGAAGTCATGCGTTTCGTTGGCCGAAAGCAGGTTGACGTCGCGACCGGCCGCCACACTCAGCGTGCCATCCGAGCTGGCAACCTGGGTGGCAGTCAGGTTGATATCGCGGTTCGCTCTCAGCACTACATTGTCGCCAGCCTGCAACTGGCTGCCACGCACGGTCTCATCACTCTGGCTGATCTGCAGCGAGCTGCGCTTGCCACCTGCATTGAAGTCGCTGCTGCGGCTGTCCACCAGCGCCTGGCTGTTGATATCGCCACCGGCCTGCAGGGCCATGCCGCCATCGGCCTTGATGCGGGTTGCAGCCAGGTTGATGTCCTTGCCCGCCGCCAGCACCACATCGCCAGCGCCCTCAATCGACGTCACCGCATGCGTGGTCTGGCTGTTGCTGGTGTGGTTGCGGCTGTCGTGGTTCAGCGCACTGCTCTGGCCCAACGTCTGCGCACCCAGGTCCAGGTTGCCACCGGCAACCAGCTGGGTGATGCCGTGGCTGCCGGCATTGCGGATCTCTGCAGCCTTGAGGCCGATGTCACCGCCGGCCACCACCGACAGCACGCCATCGCCACCGGAGTTGGTGACATACAGGCCCGCCACGCGATCCAGCGTTGTCTTCTGCTGCGACAGGCGGTCGCCCTGATCCTTCCATTCCGTGGTGGTCGAGGCCACGGTGATGTTGCCGCCGGCCTTCAACGCCAGCGCATCGGTAGCCTTGACGGTACTGCCGATGATGTCGATGTCCTGCCGCGCCGACAGGCCCACCTGGGCACCGCTGATCTGGCCGCCGGACAGGTTGCGGATGTTGCCGGCATCGATGCTGACCAGCTGCCGGCCGGCAATCGTGCCGCTGTTGACCAGGTCACCGCGCAGTTTGACGTCCACCTCCGCGCCGGCCAGCAATGCGCCATCGTTGCCAAGGTCGCCCGGCAGCACCCGCAGGTAGACCTGCGGGACCAACGCGCGAACCACCGAGCCATCGGCCAGGGTGACGTCCTTTTCCACCAGCCAGACGATGTCGCTGGTCAGGCGTGCCATCTGCTCGGCGGTGAGCGCTACGCCTGGGCGCAGGCCCCATTCGCTCGCCACCGTGGCACCGGCCTCGAGCAGCGCGCGGTACTGGTCCTCGTCGCTGGCATGGCCGGTAAGGAAGCGGCGGCCGGTGAGTTCGCCGATCTGCTCGCGCACCAGCTTCTGCTCGTAGAAGCCGTCGCCCAGGCGCTTCTGCGTCTGCGAGGGATCGAAGCCTGCGCGCTGCAGCAGGTAATCCGAGCTGAGCCAATCGCGATAGCTGGCAAAGCGCGGGTCGGTTTCCACGATGTGGTTGCCACGGTTGGCGTCCACATTGAACAGGCTGGCGGTGGGTGCACCGGCATTCGGGCTGGTGGTGATCACCACGCGCGGATCAGCACCGGTTGTCGTCGTGGCCTGCTTGCCATCCACTGCGGCATTGCCACCACTGCCGGCATGCTCTCCGGCGCGCACCGCCGCCGGGCCGTTGGCATTGGCCTGCCCGGCCTGGGCGGCATTGATGTCCTGCGCCGTGCCAGCACCCGCCCCGGCGTTGCCGGCCTGGCTCGGGCCCTGGGCACCCGCCGCGTCCGCGCGCACGCCGTCGGTCTGGGCGACCGCCTGCTGATGACCACCGTTGGCGCCCTGCGCCGCGCCAGCGGTGCCCGGCCCCTGTGCGTCCACGCTGCCGGCACCCTGGCCTGTGCTCTGGCCGGGCCCCTGCACGCTGCCCGCGCCGGGGCCGACCGCACCTGCACCGCGGCCGTTGGTATCCAGCTGCGCGGTGCCCTTGCCACCACCGGCGTTGGGGTTGCTGCCCCCGTTGTTGTCGTTGCGCAGGTTGCCGACATCGATGGTGAGCTTGCCACCGGCGGTTATCGACGAACCCAGCGCGCCGGTCTTCTCGGTGATCGGTGCCGCCTTCCAGCGGCTGGAGGAGCCACCGTAGGTGATGGACTGGTTGTCGAAGGTGCTGGTACGGGTCAGCTGCTCGGCAGCATTGATCACCTCGGACTGATCGCGGTTCAGGCCGACGATGGCCAGGTCGCGACCCGCGGCGATGTTGGCGAAACGGTTCTCCAGCCGATCGGTGCTGATCCGCATGCTGCCGCCCGCGTTGATCACGGCGTTGTTTCCTGCCGAAACCACCACGTCTTCCACGGTGGTGCGGGTGGCAATGCGGGTCTTCTCGTTGCCGCTGGTCTCCTGCGGGTGACGCTGCATGTTGATCAGCGTCGCGTCCGGATTGTCATAGTCCGGATAGGTGATGATCTGCACGCAGGTCGTGGTGCAGGTGCCGTAGGCGTTGTTGTACCGAAGGGTATCGGTCACGTACTCGATCGGCGGCGACCCCGGACCACGGGTGGACAGATCGCGGAAGGGATCTTCCGCGCCTGCGCCAAGCTGATCGGGATTGTTGCGGTTGTCGGCGCGGCTGACGTAATAGATCGTGACCGTGCCGTCCTGCACGCTCAGGCGCTCACGTGACGCGCGTGCGCCATGCACGCCACCGCGGGCGAACGCATAGGCGCTGGTGTTGCTGGACAGCCGGATCACCGCCTTGCGGATCTGCTGGCCATCCGGAGTGACATAGGGGGTGTCTTCGAGGATGTCCGCCGGGTTGAGGTAGTAGATCTCATACGGCTGGTAATTCGAGGTAGCGCGGAAATCCCGGTTGTTGTTGTTGGCGTTCTTGAACCAGCCGGGTTGTTCCAGCCGCACCGGTGCATGCACGGTGGTGACCTTCTCCACGACCACGTTCTCGCGGATGTTGTTCACCGCCAGCGCGGACAGGTCCAGGTTGCCGCTGACCTCGATGGTGGAGCCGATGTTGTCCACCTTCTGGGCGCTGCCTACCGCGCCCAGGCCGTTCAGGGCACCGCCGATGGCAGCGTCGCCATCGCTGAAGATCAGGCTCTTGCCGCTGTTGGTCAGCGTGCCGACGCCGAGGTCCAGGCGCTGGCGCGCGGCGATGGTACCTGCACGGTCCACGCCGCCGATGTTGGCTGCCAGGTTGTTGAGCGAACTTGCCTGGATGGCGACGCGGTCACCGTAGATGCGGCCGCTGCCGATGTTGTCGACGGTCGCGGCGGTAATATGGGTGACGTTGCCGTCCAGCAGGCCGTAGTTGACCAGTGCGCCGCCCGCTGCAAGGCGGGTCAGGCCGATGCTGCTGATCTCGCCGGTGGAGGCGTTGGTGATGTTGCCCGCATTGATGTTGACGTTGGCGCCGGCCAGCTTGCCGGTGTTGTCCAGGTTGCCCTGGATGGACAGGCTCAGCGTGCCGTTGGCCACCATCTCGCCACGGTTGGTGTGGCTCTGGCCCAGCTCCAGAGTCATGTCACCCTGCGACATCAGCCGGCCATCACCAATGATCTCGCGGGTGCGGAGGGTCTGCTGCCTGCCGGCCACCAGGGTGCCGCCGCTGTTGACCAGGGTATCGGCGCGGACATCAGAGCCCAGCGCCGCCGACACCAGGCCACCGCTGTTGTCCAGGCGCTGGTTCACCTGCAGCACGAGGTTGTCGGCAATCACCTGGCCGTTCTGGTTGTCCAGGTTGCTGGTGGTCACCTGCAGGGTCTTGCCCTGCAACCCCAGTGCAGGACCATTGCCCGGGCTGAGCGTATTGCGGTTGTCGACATGGCCGGCCTGCAGGTCGAGGCGGCCGGTCGCGGCCACCAGGCCGCCACTGTTGAGCAGCGCGCCCTGCAAGCTGATGTCGGCATTGCCACCGGCGGTCACGCTGCCACCGGTGTTGGCCAGCTGCTGCGCGCGCAGCAGCAGGTCGGCCGCACTCACCAGCGAGCCGCCGCCACTGTTGTCGATGTTGATGGCCTGCACGTCGGCACCGGCCTTGGCGGACACCGCGCCACCACGGTTGTCCAGATCGCCGCTGCGGATCTGCAGCGTGCCACTGCTGACAATGCCGTTGCCGTTGGAACCGGCATTGATCAGCCGCTGTCCGGCGGTGTTGATGCTGAGGGCTGCCGCCGACTGCAGCAGGCCGCCTGTGTTGTCCAGGGCACCGCTGCGCAGCTCTGCGTTTCCGGAAAGGCTGGCAATGATGCCGCTGCGGTTGTCCAGCGCCTGGCCGCGGGTATCCAGCTGCAGGTCGTTGGCGATGATCCGGCCACTGTTGTTGTTCAGGCCGCTGGCCGAGACCTGCAGGTGCTTGCCGGCCTGGACCAGGCCGCCCTGGTTGCGCAGCGCATCGGCGCTGGTCAGCTGCATGTCCTGACCAGCAGCCACGGTGCCACTATCGTTGTTGATGGACTGTGCCTCGGCCAGCAGTGCGCCTCCGGCAGACAGGGTGCCCTTGTCGCTGTTGTCGAGCAGGCCGTCGACGCGCACGGTCAATGCGCTGCTGCCATCGCTGTGCACGATGCCGCCGCGATTGTCGAACGCGCCTGCGGTGAGGGTGGCGTCTCCTGTGGTCAGGATGCGGCCACCGCGATTCTCCAGCGCGTGGGTGATCGCCAGGGTGCTGATACCGCCGCCGGCAGCCTGGATCGTGCCCCGGTTGTTGAGCAGCTGCGCGCTGCGCAGATCCAGCGTGCCATTGCCGGCAAGCGTGCCACCGCTGTTGTCCAGCCTGTCGCGCGCGGACACCTTCAATGCATCGCTGCCAGAGGCGATGATCGAACCGCCCGCGTTGAGCAGCGTGCCTGTATCCACGGCGATGCGGGTAGCCGACAGCGTGCCGTCACGCAGGTCGGTGGTTTCGCCGGTCAACTGCAGGGCGCCATTGCTGAGCAGCTTGCCGCCCTGGCCATTCAAGGTGTGTGTGTTGATGGCCAGCATGCCGGTGCCAGCCTGCTGCACGGTGCCGCCGGCATTGCCGAACACTGCACTGCTCAGTGTCAGGTCACCATTGCTGGCGATCAGGCCGTTGCCGCCATTGTCCAGTGACGTGGTGGCCTGCACGGTGCTGGCCTGCGTGCCCGTCGCCAGCAGCTTGCCGTTCTGGTTGTCGAAGCGGTCGGCGTTGAGGGCGAAGTGATCGGCAGTGAGGGTGGCGCCGCGATGGTCCACGGTCACCGCATCCAGCTGCAATCCGCCTGCCGTGGCGATGCTGCCGCCGGCGCCGTCCAGCTGGGTGGCCTGTACGGTCAATACGCCCTTCCCTGCATGGACGATGCTGCCCGCGGCATTGACCAGCTGCCCGGCATCGACACGCAGGTTGCCGGCATTGCTGGCGAGGGTGCCGCCGCCGTTGTTGAAACGGCCGGTGACGGTGATCCGGCTGTCGGACGTACCTGCCGAGCTCAAGGTACCGCCCGCATTCGACAGCGAACCGGCGCTGATCTGCTGCGCACCGTTGGCAGCGATGGTGCCGCCGTCATTGCCCAGCGCGCCGCGTACCTGCAGCGACATCGCCTGGTTGCCGGTAGCGTTCAGCGTACCCGCCGTGTTGTCCAGCTGGCCGGCCTCGATGCTGACCTGCTGCGCGGCCGTGGTGCCCGCACTGAGATCGATGGTCTCGCCCTTCAGTTGCAGCTCGCCATTGCTGACGATGCGGCCGGCATGACCCTGCAGCGTGTCGGCATCGATCTGCAACAGGCTGTCGCCCGCCTGCTCGATGCTGCCGGTGCGGTTGTCCAGCGAAGCCGCTGCCAGCTGCATGCCCGCGCCGCTGGCAATCACGCCCTTGTTGCTGTTGTCGAGCAGGCCATCGGCCTTTGCCACCAGGCGTGCTGCGCTGTGCAGCGTGCCGCCCTGGTTGTCGATGCTGCCTGAGGTGATGCCGAGCCCACCGTTGGCCAGAATGCGGCCGCCACGGTTGTTGAGGTCCTGGCCGATGCTCAGCTGGCTCGCTGCGGTGCCGGCGGACTGCAGCGTACCGCCAGCATTGACCAGCACGGCGCTGCGCAGGTCCAGCCCACCGTTGCTGGATACGGTGCCGCCGCTGTTGTCGATGCGTTCGCGCGCGCTCAGCCGCAGCATGTCGCCGCCGGTCGCGGTCAGCGTGCCGCCGGCGGTGATCAGGGTGCCGGTATCCACCTCGATCCGCTTGGCCGAGGTGACACCCGCCCGCAGGTCGGTGGTGGTGCCCTTGAGCAGCAGGCTGCCATTGCTGACCAGCGTGCCGCCCGTACCGTTGAGCGTTCCAGCATTGATCGACAGCACGCCTTCGCCAGCGTGCTGCACGGTACCGCCGGCATTGCCGAACACCGCCGCCTGGATGCCCAGGTCGCCATTGCTGGCCAGCAGGCCACCCCCGCCGTTGTCCAGGCTGCCGACCACGTCGATCCGGCTGCCCTCCGCACCCGTCGCCATGACCTTGCCGGCCCGGTTGTCGAAGGACTGTGCGTCCAGCGCGATGCGCTCGGCCTGCAGGGTGGCGCCGCGATGGTCCACGCTGCCCGCCTGCAGGGTGATGGCGCCCGCGCTGGCGATGGTGCCGCCCTGGCCATCCAGTTGCCCGGTGCGCAGCAGCAGGCCCTGGCTGCCGGCATGGCTGAGCGTGCCCTTGACGTTGGCCATGCTGCCGGCGTCGATCTTCAGCGCCGCACCATTGCTGGCCAGCACGCCGTTGCTGTTGTCGAACAGGCCATCCACGTGCAGCTCGGTGGAAGCGCTGCCTGCCGAACTGAGCGTGCCGCCGCGGTTGGAAAGCTCGCCGGCTTGAATGTTCTGGGCACCGTTGCTGGCGATGGTGCCAGCGTCGTTGGCCAAGCGACCGCTGATCTGCATCGCCAGCGTTCCACTGCCCGTAGCGCGCAGCGCACCCGCACTGTTGTCCAGGCTGCCGGCCACGATGTCGAGCTGCTCGGCCGCCACGGTACCGCCGCGCAGGTCCAACGACCCGCCCTGCAGATCCAGCGCGCGGGCAGTACCGATGCTCCCGCCCTGGCCCGACAGTGTTTCCGCCTCGATGTGCAGGTTGCCGTTGGCAGAGATCGAGCCGCTGCGGTTCTCCAGCTGTGCAGCCCGGATCGCAGAGGCCGCTTCACCGGCCGCAATCAGCTTGCCATGGTCGTTGACAAAGCGCCCTGCGCGTACGTCGATGGCGCCATTGCTGCCCAGCGTTCCGCCGGTATTGTCGAGCAGGCTGCGGGCCTGCAGCTGAAGGGGCTGGGCGCCCAGCGCGCTCAACTGACCACCTGCCGTGATCACGCTGTCACCATCGATGCTGATGCGTTGCGCCGTCGTGGTGCCCTCGCGCAGATCGAGGCTGTCGCCCTGCAGGTCCAGCGAACCATTGCTGAGCAGGGTGCCGCCGGCACCGGTCAGCTCCTGCGTGGTGATGGCCAGGCTGCCGGAACCGGCCTGCTGCACGGTTCCCCCGGCATTGCCGAAGGTGCGCGCGTGGATATCCAGGTTGCCGTTGCTGGCGAGGGTGCCGCCATTGCCGTTGTCCAGCGTGCCCTGCACGCGCAGCGTATTGCTGCCGGTGCCAGTGGCGACGATGCGTCCGCCCCGGTTGTTCCACCCGGCTGCCGTGATGTCCAGTTGCGTGGCGGTCAGCGACGCGCCCTGGTGATCGACTTCGGCCGCGTTGAGCTGCAGTGCGCCGGCGGTGGCGATCTGTCCCTTCGCGCCGTCCAGGCGCCCGGTGTCGATGACCAGGCCGGCGGTACCTGCATGGCTGAGCGTGCCACCTGCGTTCATCAGGGCGCCGCTCTGCAGCTGCAGGTTGCCCGCATTGCTGGCAATGCTGCCGCCGCTGTTGTCGAGCGTGCCGTCGACCCGGATCTGCGACGCCGCGGTACCGGCCGAGTTGAGCGCGCCGCCGCGGTTGGACAGCGCGCCCGCGTGGATCTGCTGGGCGCCGTTGGCACTGATGCTGCCGCCGTCGTTGCGCAGCAGGCCCTGCACCTGCAGCTGCATCGCATTTTCGCCCAGTGACAGCAGGCTGCCGCCACTGATGTCCAGCCCGGCAGCATCGATCTTCACGTCATGGGCGCGGGTGCTGCCCTTCTGCAGGTCCAGCTGCTGCCCGCTCAACTGCAGCTGACCGTTGCTGGCAATGCTGCCACCGGTCCCCTGCACCGAGGTCGCGTTGATCTTCAGCGTGCCGGTGCCGGCGTGGTCGATGCTGCCGCCCTCGTTCAGCAGGCCATCGGCCGTGATGTCCAGGTCGCCATTGCCGGACAGCAGGCCGCGCTGGTTCTGCAGCCGCTGGCTGGCATGGATGCGGCTGGTGCCGGTGCCTGCGGCGATCAGCTTGCCGCCATCGTTGATGACGGTGCCGCCGTTGATGTCCAGCGCACCATTGGCACCCACGGTGCCGCCGCTGTTGTCCAGGGTGCGCGCGACCTGCAGGCGCAATGCATCACTGCCCGTCGAGGTCAGCGTGCCGCCCGCGGTGGTCAGGTCGCCGGCACGCACATCGATGCGCTGTGCAGCGGTGGTGCCATTGCGCAGGTTGAGGGTATCGCCGTGCAGCTGCAGGGTACCGTTGCTGAGGACGGTGCCGCCCTGGCCCTGCAGGTTGGCGGTGGTGATGCGCAGGTTGCCGGTACCCGCCTGCTGCACGGTACCTGCGGCATTGCCAAAGGATGCTGCGTCGATCTGCAGGTCGGCATTGCTGGCCAGCAGGCCACCGTCGCTGTTGTCCAGATGATTGCGCACGCTGAGCGTACTGGCCTGCTGGCCGGTGGACAGCACGCGGCCACCACGGTTGTCGAGGTCCCGTGCCGTCAGCTCGAGCTGGCGGGCGACCAGCTGCGCGCCGCGGTGGTCGGCACGGCCCAGCAGCAGGTCTGCCGCGCCTGCGGTAGCGATGCTGCCCTGTACACCCTCCAGTACCTCCGCTCGCAGCAGTAGCCCTTCGCTGCCGGCGTGGTTGATGTTGCCCTTCGTGTTGACCAGGGTGCCGATGTCCAGACCCAGGCGCGTGGCATTGCTGGAGATGCTGCCCTCGCCGTTGTCGAGCTGACCGATCGTCCAGGTCGTCGCCGCGCTGCCACCGTGGGCAAGGCTGCCGCCACGATTGATCGCCGACTGCGCCTTCAACTCGAAGCCACGGGCGAAGGTCATGCGGCCGGCGCTGTTGTCCAGCTGCTGCACCTGCGCGCTGGCCGCACCCTGGACCTGCAGGGTGCCGCGCATGTTGCGCAGCGCCTGTCCCTGTACCTGCAGGGTACTGGCGCCCAGCGTACCGTCGCTGTTGTCGAGGCTGTTGCGGGCGCTGAGCTGCAGGTCACCGCTGGCTTCAATGCGGCCACCGTCGTTGCTCAGGGTTCCGGCGATGTTGAGCATGCCGGTTGCCAGGGGCGGGAGCGGCGTGACCGGCGGGGTGCCGGTTCCCGGAGAGCCGGTGCCCGGGGTACCCGTGCCGGGCGTGCCGGTGCCCGGCGTCCCGGTTCCGGGCGTACCGGTGCCAGGCGGGGTACCGGTGCCGGTACCCGGCGAGACGCTGGCCACGTTGCCGATGCGGCCCTGCAGATTGCTGACATCGGCCGCCTGCAGCTGCAGCGCCTGCGTTCCGAGCTGTTCAATGCTGCCGCCACGATTGCGCAGCGCATCGGCGTTCACTTCGATGCGGCGCGCATTGAGCGTGCCACCACTATTGTCGACGTCTACCGGGGTCTGCACGCGCAGCTCGCGCTCGGCACTGAGCGTGCCGGCATTGGCAATCCCGCCGCTGGCGTCGATGCGGGTGTCCTGCTGCGCATGCATCGCGCCGACATTCTCCAGCCGGCCATCGGCGGTGACCACCAGTTCACCGGCCTGCGCGCCGATCTTGCCGGCGTTGCGCACGCCCACGCCGTGTTCGTTGCCGACCAGCCAGATCCGATTGGCGTACATGCCGCCCAGTGCGCCCACGTCCAGCGCGAAGACGGGCGCCGCAGAAGCCGGCTTCTGCGCCTGGACACTGCTGTGGTCGGCACTGACCACGTTGCTTCCCAGGCTGGCCTGCAGCTGGTTGGCCCAGATGCCGGCGTTGACCTGCAGCGAACGGGTGATGATGTCGGTGTAGTCGGCGCGACTGGTATCCAGGCCTGCACCACCGACTCCGATGCTGCCGCCTTCCACGCGATACCCGTCCAGCACGCCATTGGTAACGATCGGCGTGCCGGTGGTGAGGGTCACCCGGCTGGCGTTGAGGAAGCCTGCGCCATTGACCTGGATGCCGGCCGGGTTGGCGATGACCACCTGCGCCCGCGCACCCGCGACCTCCACGTAGCCATTGAGGTGGCTGGGGTTGCTGCTGTTGACCTCGTTGAGGATGACACGCGCGGTACCGGTGGCCAGCCACGGATTGCCCTGCACCCAGCCACCCAGCTGGGTCTGCACGTCCCCGCGCGAGTTGTTGAGGATGACACCCTGCTGGCCGACGTCGAACTGCTGGTAGGTGTTGCGCGACACACCGCCGGCGCTGGGCGTGGTGATGTTCACCTGCGGCGTGCCGTTGGCCGAGGTGATCACCGTCGGGCGCTGGTTTGCCGGTGCGCCGGGGTCGGCGGCAATACGGCCGGGATCGGCCGGCGCCTGCTGCGCGGACAGCGGCTGCACCAATCCCACCCAGCCCAGCACCAGCCAGAGCGCGAAACTGATCGGCCGCAGGGTGCCGACGGCATTGCCGCCGCGGTGGTCTACCCCGCCGTGTGCAGCGTTGACCAGCTCGGAGGCGACCTGCATGACGCCGAGCGTACGGTTGAAGACCAGACGGTAGACTTTGTTCACGGCGCTGATTCCTTTCGGTGCTGTTGGGTTGTATGCGCAGCAGGCTGCGCGGTACCGCATCGTGTTGGCCGCGCAGGGGACTGCGCAGGCCGGTCATGTGCAGGCGTCAGAACGAGACGCCCAGGTTCATTCCGAAGGTGGTGTATGCGGTCTGGAAGCCACGCGGCTTGGACAGCGGGCTGCCGACGAACGCATCCCAGTTGATGTGGCGGGTGCCACCGCGAAGCCCGAGGGCCGTACCGGTGAGCCGGTCGCCCAGCAGTCGGGCCGTGGACGGGCCGGCGACACGCCCGTGATCAACGGCGACGTAGGCCTCCACGCCGCCGCCCAGGGGCACGCCCACTTCATTGCGCAGCAACCAGCCACGCTCACCGGTCAGCGACATTTCGCCATCAAAGCCACGCACGGTGTAGCGGCCACCAATGGAGAACCGGTCCTGCGGCACCAATGGCGAGCGGTTCCACTGCGCACGCCAGCTGCCGATGTAGCGCAGGCTCTGCTTGCCCCACTGCAGCGGCAGGACCAGCTGCGCGTCCGCGGTATAGATGCGGCCATGCGCCGTGCCTTCGCCAAACGCCTCTTCCGGCGCACGCAACGCGTTGAAGGCACCGGTACCCTTGCGGTACGCCAGGTTCACATCCAGTGTCGCCTTGCCGATGAAGTGACGGTGGCCCAGGCCCAGCTCCCAGCCGGCCATACGCCGGCGCTGCACTTCGATCTCGGTATCGTTGATGAAGTTGTCCGATTCGCGGTACCAGCCACGCGCGTACATGCTGGTCTTGGCATGCGCGTTGCGGAACAGCATGCGGGTCAGCCGCAGTTCCGCATTGCGGCTGGAGCCGCTGTAGACGTAGTTCTCGAACGCACCGGCAACGGTCTGCTCATAGTCGTACTTGCTGGCGTTGGCACCCAGCAGCCAACCGCCCAGCGGTACGCTGTAGTGCGCCGCCCAACTGTCGGTGCCACGTTCGCTGCCGTTGAACAGCGATCTGCCCACGTTGACGTAGAACAGATCGCTCAGGCCCGCAGGGTTGTCCACCGACACCGTGGCACCGGCCTGCATCTTGCCCGTGCTCTGGCTGCCGGCATCGTCCAGGGTCAGGTTGACGCGTACCGGACGCGCCTGCTTCCAGCTGATCACCAGGTCGCTTTCGCCGGGTTTGGCGGCCGCGCCATCGGCCGGTGGCGCGATCTGTATGTCCACCGAGGCGGTCGGCACGCGCTGCAGGTTCTCCAGCGCCTGCTCGATGTCACGCAGGTTCAGCACCTCGCCACGCGTCACCGGCATCGCATTCCAGAGGGTGGGGGTACGGCCTTCTCCGTCCGCGAAGCGGATGGCGTTGACCCGCCCTGGCACGACCGTGAGCATCAGCACGCCGGTCTTCAGGTCCTGTGGTGCGGCAAGGATGCGGGTGGTGACGTAGCCGCGCTCGATGATCGCGTTCTGCACGCGCTTCATCACGATGTCCACGCCCGCCGTACCCAGGCAGCGCCCGGTGGCGGGATTGCTGCGGGGATCGGCTGCCGCCAGCGCCCAGCGGAAGCGGTCGGCAAGCTCGCCCTGCAGCGCGATGGTGGTGATGGTGAAACAGGGCGACTCATCAACCGGCAGGCGGCCGAGGTCTTCGGTGGCTGGCTGCAGGCGCACATCCGGTGTGGATTCCTGCTGTTCACGCAGCACGCGCTCGCGCTCCTGCTGCCGGAGCAGTTCCTGCTCCGGTGACACCGTCTGTGCCCATGCCGGCGCCTGGAGGCCAGTGATGGCCAATGCCACGCCCACGGACAACCGCCACTGCAACACCCGGCTGCGTACTTTACGTCCCTGTTCCACGATGCTTTTCCCTGCTGATGACTGCCAGACCGACGAAGATGCGGCTGGAAGAGGCAGCACTGTAAGGGAATCGTGTGGCAGGAAAAAGCACCAGCGAACCACGCTGGCGCAAGCCTTCAAGGCAAAGTGTGATGTCCGACGGAGGGTATTCCGCCAGCGGGCAGAGCCCTGGATCTACACTGGAACCAGCAGAGCTCCGTCATTGCGTCGACTGATGCCGGTGGCACAAGGAAAACCTGTACCTGACGCCCGCCACTGCGTGCAGCGCAGCAGTGGCGGGACGCCCTTGAAACCGTGAAACCGGTCAGGCCTCGTAGGCCGATTCGCCGTGCGAGGTGACGTCCAGACCGGTGCGCTCGGCTTCCTCGGTCACGCGCAGGCCGACCACGCTGCGCACCACCAGCAGGATCAGCGTGGTCACCACCGCCGACCACACCACGGTCAGGCCCACGCTGACCACTTGCACCCAGACCTGATGGCCGATATCCAGATCGGCCTTGGTGCCACCCAGCGACTGTGCACTGAACACACCGGTGAGAATCGCGCCGACGATGCCGCCGACACCGTGCACACCGAACACGTCGGCGGTGTCGTCCACTTTCAGCAGGCGCTTGAGACCGGTCACCCCCCAGACGCAGACCACGCCGGCGACAAAGCCGATGATGATCGCGCCAAGCGGGCCGACGGTGCCGCAGGCCGGGGTGATGCCGACCAGGCCGGCCACCGCGCCCGAGGCGGCGCCCAGTGCCGACGGCTTGCCCTTGCTGATCGCTTCCACCAGCGTCCAGCCGAGCACGGCCGCTGCCGTGGCCAGTACGGTATTGAGGAAGGCCAGCGAGGCCACGGTATCGGCCGCTGCCGCCGAGCCTGCGTTGAAGCCGAACCAGCCCACCCACAGCAGCATCGCGCCGATGTAGGTGAACGGCACGTTGTGCGGCTTCAGCGCGGTCTGGCCGTAGCCCAGGCGCTTGCCGACAAACCAGGCAGCGACCAGACCGGCCACACCGGCGTTGATGTGGACCACGGTGCCGCCCGCGAAATCGATCGCGCCCATCTCACCCAGGTAGCCACCACCCCAGACGATGTGGGCCATCGGGATGTAGCTGAGGGTGAACCACAGCGCCGAGAACAGCAGCACCGCGCGGAACTTGATGCGCTCGGCGAAGGCACCGACGATCAGTGCGGTGGTGATGCCGGCGAAGGTCGACTGGAAGGCGACGAACAGATAGTCCGGCAGTCCCTTGATCGGCGTGTTGCCCACCGACTCGGGGGTGAAGCCCTTGAGGAAGGCGAATTCGGTGAACGAGCCGAAGAACGGATTGCCGGCGCTGAACACCGCGCTGTAGCCATAGGCCACCCATAGCAGCAGCACCAGCGAGAACACCACCAGGATCTGGCTGAGCACCGAAAGCACGTTCTTCGAACGCACCAGGCCGCCGTAGAACAGGGCCAGGCCCGGCACCACCATCATCAGTACCAGCAGGGTGGAGGTGAGCATCCAGGCCACGTCGCCACGATCATAGGCAGCGGCCGCTTCGGCCACGGCCGGCGCAGCGGCTGCAGCTGCAGGGTCCTGCAGCGGTTCGACCGCAACGGTTTCGCTCGGCAGCGGCGACACCTGTGCCTGGGCATGGGCGCTGCCCGGCCACGCACCGACGGCGAACGCGCTGAGCAGCATCAACAGCCACACGACATGGAACCGGGCTTGCCACCCGGTGAGAAAGCGCATCTTCATGGGGGAGTCTCCGGAAGGGGGTTACAGCGCGTCGGCACCGATTTCGCCGGTGCGGATGCGGATGACCTGTTCGACGGCGGTGACGAAGATCTTGCCGTCACCGATCTTGCCGGTGCCTGCCGACGACTGGATCGCTTCGATCACCGCATCGGCACGTTCGTCGGTGACCACGGTTTCGATCTTGATCTTGGGCAGGAAATCGACGACGTACTCGGCGCCGCGATACAGCTCGGTGTGGCCCTTCTGGCGGCCGAAGCCTTTCACTTCGGTCACGGTGATGCCCGACACGCCTGCGTCGGACAGGGCCTCGCGGACCTCGTCGAGCTTGAACGGCCGGATGATGGCGGAGATCAGTTTCATGCGCATGTCCCGATGGTGGATGGGGCCAGCGCGCCAGCGCGCGTTGGCATCAGGCAACCAGCGGCCATCAGGGTGATGGCCGTGGCTGTTGCACCGGACACGTACAGGGCCGGGACGGCCGTGCCTCTCTCCTTGCACGACCGACGCGGGAGGGAGGGCGGCCCTGGTCGCGTATCCGGTCTCTCTCTTGCCCCTGGATAAGCGGATTGAAGTTCAGCGGACTAACAGTCCGCTCTACCACCGTCCGCTCTACAACGGCGGGCCTGCGCCCGCCTTGCGGCTCCCCAGCCGCGAAAACGGAAGCGATGGCGGCGGGTGGGAGGGGGAAGCCCACCGCCATCGCATCCGGTCAGCTGGCGTAGTACAGCTGGTATTCCAGCGGGTGGGTGGCAGCGCGGAACTTGGTCACTTCCTGCATCTTCAGCGCGATGTAGCCGTCGATGAAGTCGTCGCTCATCACGCCACCGGCCTTCAGGAACTCGCGGTCCTTGTCCAGCGCTTCCAGCGCCTGGTCCAGCGAGGAGCAGACCTGCGGGATCAGCTTCTCTTCTTCCGGCGGCAGGTCGTACAGGTCCTTGTCGCTCGGTGCGCCCGGGTCGATCTGGTTCTTGATGCCGTCCAGGCCGGCCATCATCAGCGCGGTGAAGGTCAGGTAGCCGGACTGGATCGGGTCCGGGAAGCGCATTTCGATGCGGCGTGCCTTCGGGTTGGACACCCACGGAATGCGGCACGAGGCCGAGCGGTTGCGGGCCGAGTAGGCCAGCATCACCGGCGCTTCGAAGCCCGGCACCAGGCGCTTGTAGCTGTTGGTGCCCGAGTTGGCGAAGGCATTGATGGCCTTGGCGTGCTTGAAGATGCCGCCGATGTACCACAGCGCCAGCTGGCTCAGGCCGCCGTAGCCGTCACCGGAGAACAGGTTGGTGCCGCCCTTGGACAGCGACTGGTGCACGTGCATGCCGCTGCCGTTGTCGCCGACGATCGGCTTGGGCATGAAGGTGACGGTCTTGCCATTGCGGTGCGCGACGTTCTTGATGACGTACTTCATGCGCAACAGTTCGTCGGCCTTCTGCACCAGGGTGCTGAACTTGGTGCCGATCTCGCACTGGCCGGCGGTGGCCACTTCGTGGTGCTGCACTTCCACTTCGATGCCGACCTGTTCCAGAGTCTTGCACATCTCGGCGCGCAGGTCGTGCAGGGTGTCGGTCGGCGGAACCGGGAAGTAACCGCCCTTCACGCCCGGACGGTAGCCGCTGTTGGCGCCGTCGTACTTGGCGCCGCTGTTCCAGGCGGCTTCTTCGGAATCGACCTTGAAGAAGGTGTTGCCCATTTCATTGGCAAAACGGACCGAATCGAAGATGAAGAATTCCGGTTCCGGGCCGAAGAACGCGGTTTCGGCGATGCCGGAGGACTTCAGGTAGGCCTCGGCGCGCTTGGCGATGCCGCGCGGGCAACGGCCATACGGCTGCATGGTGGCCGGGTCCAGGATGTCGCAGCTGATCACGATGGTCGGATCGGCGTAGAACGGGTCGACGTAGGCGCTGGCGGTATCCGGCAGCAGCACCATGTCCGACTCGTTGATGCCCTTCCAGCCGGCGATCGAGCTGCCGTCGAACATCTTGCCTTCTTCGAACAGCGACGGCTCGATGATGCTGACCGGGAAGGTCACGTGCTGCTCGACACCACGCATGTCGACAAAGCGCAGATCGACGAACTCGATCTGGTTGTCCTTGATCAGCTTCTCAACGTTTTCCACGGACATCGGTACGACCTCGGATGGGGATGAATGCCTGCTGAGGTACAGCAATGACCGTGCCAACTTTTCAGATGCCGCAAGTCATTGATTTCAAAAAGACCGCCCCGTGCGGGTGCAGAGCGGGGCGCACCAAACGGGTGCGCCGGTCACCAGACGCACCCGTTTGGTGCAGCAGGGATCGTCTATCCTCTCGACCTTCTTCCTTCCGCCGCGCGTGCACGCACCGTCCATGTCCGACCTGCTCTCCGCCCTGCTGCTGGGCATCCTCGAAGGCTTGACCGAATTCCTGCCGATCTCCAGCACCGGCCATCTGCTCATCGCCCAGCACTGGCTGGGGGCCCGCTCGGACTTCTTCAACATCGTCATCCAGGCCGGCGCGATCGTGGCCGTGGTGCTGGTGTTCCGCCAGCGCCTGCTGCAGCTGGCCACCGGCTTCAACCAGCGCGAGAACCGCGAGTACGTGTTCAAGCTGGGGGCCGCCTTCCTGGTCACCGCGGTGGTCGGCCTGGTCGTGCGCAAGGCCGGCTGGTCGCTGCCGGAAACGGTCAGCCCGGTGGCCTGGGCACTGATCATCGGTGGCGTCTGGATGCTGCTGGTGGAGGCCTACACCGCGCGCCTGCCCGACCGCGATCAGGTGACCTGGACGGTAGCGATCGGCGTGGGCCTGGCGCAGGTGGTGGCCGGTGTGTTCCCGGGCACCTCGCGCTCGGCCTCGGCGATCTTCCTGGCCATGCTGCTGGGCCTGAGCCGCCGTGCCGCCGCCGCCGAGTTCGTGTTCCTGGTCGGCATCCCCACCATGTTCGCCGCCAGCGCCTACACCTTCCTGGAGATGGCCAGGGCCGGGCAGCTGGGCAGCGAGAACTGGACCGAGGTGGGCGTGGCCTTCCTTGCCGCGGCCGTCACCGGCTTCGTCGTAGTGAAGTGGCTGATGGGCTACATCAAGTCGCACAAGTTCACCGCCTTCGCCATCTACCGCATCGCGCTGGGCGCGGCGCTGCTGCTGTGGTTGCCTTCCGGCAGCTGAACAGCGCCGGGGCACGGTAACCCCGTTGCCGGCCCCACCCCGTTTCCCCCACGGTTCCCCAAGGAGAATCACCATGAACCGCAAGCTCACCCTGCTCCTCCCGCTGGCCCTGATGGCCGCCTGCAGCCAGACCCCGGCCCCGGCCGGCAACGGCGGCGACGACGTGGCCCCGGCCGCGGCCAAGGCAGCAGACCAGCAGACGCTGGCGCACCTGGACGCGCAGCGCCTGCAGAGCCAGCACTGGCTGCTGCAGCAGGCCACCGGTGCCGACGGCAAGCGCATCGACGCGCTGTTCGCCCGTGAAGACAAGCCGGTCACCCTGGACTTCGCCGACGGCCGCCTGTCGGTCAGCAACGCCTGCAACCACATGGGCGGCAGCTACACCCTGGCCGACGGCAAGCTGACCGTGGGCGCGATGGCGTCCACCATGATGGCCTGCACCGACAAGGCGCTGATGGCGCTGGACGAGGCCGTGTCGAGCCGCCTGCAGGGCGAGCTGAAGGCCACGCAGGATGCCGATGGCAAGCTGACCCTGACCACTGCCAAGGGCGACGTGCTGGTCTTCAACCCGGAACCGACCGCTGAAACCCGCTATGGCGGCGCCGGCGAAACCGTGTTCCTGGAAGTGGCTGCGAAGACCGAAAAGTGCTCGCACCCGCTGATCCCGGACTACCAGTGCCTGCAGGTGCGTGAAGTGAAGTTCGACGACAAGGGCCTGAAGCAGGGCGAGCCAGGCAAGTTCGAGAACTTCTACGGCAACATCGAGGGCTACACCCACGAAGACGGCGTGCGCAACGTGGTGCGCGTGAAGCGCTACGAGGTGAAGAACCCGCCGGCCGATGCGCCGTCGCAGGCGTACGTGCTGGACATGGTGGTCGAGTCGGCCATCGAGAAGAAATAAAACGATGGAAGGGCGGCCGAAAGGCCGCCCTTCTTCATTGCGTTGCAGGTTGTAGCGCCGGCCGCTGGCCGGCTGCCACGCCTGGCGCCGGCAGCACACGGACGTTGCCGGCCAGCGGCCGGCACTACCCACATGCATCTGGGAGATCGGCATGAAGCACGTCCCCGTCCTCCTGGCCGCTGCACTGCTGGCCGTGTGCGTCGATGCCTCCGCTGCCAGCACGCCCACCACCGCCCAGCTCGAAGCCCACACATGGCAGCTCACCCGCGCCACAGATGCAAAGGGCAGGCGCATCGGCGCGTTGTTCGTCCGCGGTCGCGCGCCCTATACGCTGCACTTCGGGCACGGTTACCTGAGCGAGTTGAACCTGTGCAACAACGTCAGCAGCCAGTACCGGATGCAGGGCAACGCACTGATCCTGGAGAACGGCATCCAGACAGTGGCCGGATGCATGCGTGGTGACATCGTCGTGCAGCAGGAACGTGCTGGAACGCTGATGAGCAGCCGGAGCCCGGCACCGACGCTTGAGCTGGATGACCGCGGCGCGCTGGTACTGCGCAACGCGCAGGGCGACACCGCGGTGTTCGAACCGGCACCGCTGCCAACGAATGGAAGGTAGAGCCGAGCCCGCGCCCGGCTGAAATCCCGCGGATCCTGCATGCTAACGTTCCGCGATGAAGATTCTTGCCCTCTCCGGAAGCGTACGCCGGCGGTCGACCAACACCGCTCTGCTGATGGCGCTGAAGGCCATCGCACCGCCCGGAATGGAGATTGAGGTCTACACTGGCATCGGCGAACTGCCGGTGTTCTCCCCGGATCTGGAAGGCGCCGACGAACCTGGCAGCGTGACCTGCTTCAAGGCGGCCATCGCGCACAGCGATGGCGTGCTGGTATGCAGCCCGGAATACGTGCGCGGCATTCCCGGCGGGCTCAAGAATGCGATTGACTGGCTGGTATCCGGCGACCAGATCGTCGGTCGGCCCATTGCGTTGGTGCACGCGTCCCATCGTGGCGAGGACATGCTGCAGGCACTGCGCGCGGTGCTGTCCACGGTCAGTGCCGCGTTCAGCACAACGCTGTTCCTGCGTGTACCGGTGCTTGGCCTGGAGCCCGAGCAGGTGATTGACGTACTGCAGTCGAAGGTGCACCGCGCCGACGCTGATACGTTCCTGGCGCGGTTTGCCGATTACTGCCGGTCAATCGTGTAGCAGAAGCAGCCGAGCATCGGCTCGGCTCTACCCTGTGTGCTGCTCAGCCCAGCGCCGGGTTCAACGTGTAGGTGCCATGCAGTGCGGCTTCGGCCAGCACGTGGCCGTGCATGGCGCGGTACGCGTCGGCGGCGGTGAAGCGCTGCGGCAGGTCCAGCGACGCCACGTCCAGCGCGAATACCCGGAAGAAGTAGCGGTGCATGCGCTCGTCGTTGAACGGCGGATACGGGCCGTCATAGCCCAGGTAGTCACCGGCCATGTCCGGGTTGCCCGCGAACCAGCCGGTGAAGTCGTTCAGGCCCTGGCGGCTGCCGGCCGGGCCGGCGGGAGCGGGCTTGCCCTTCACCACGAAGCCGTCGCTGCAGCTGCCAGCGGCGATCTCCTGCACCGTGGCCGGGATATCGGCCATCACCCAGTGCACGAAGTCGCAGCGCGGCTGGTCGCGCGGCACCGTCATGTCATTGCGGCCAACCGTCTCCGGCACGGTCGGCACGTCCGGGTCCACGCATACCAGCAGGAACGAACGGGTGCCGGCTGGCACCCCGCTCCAGGCCAGGTGCGGGTTGCGGTCGGGGGCGAAACCGTTGGCGTCGCCCGCGGCGAACTCACGATCGATCGGTGCGCCGTTGGTCAGGCTGTGGCTGGTCAGCTGCATCGGACTCTCCTCACTCTTCCGGGTAGCCCAGGCGCACCGCAACCGGCGTGAGCTGGGCGAAGGCGGCGCTCATCACGTCGCGGTAGTTGCGCCAGTGGCCGGCAGGCAGGCGCGGGGCGCCCAGCTGTGCCGCCGGCGGCATCGGCCGCTCGAACAGGCGACCCAGCAGTTCGGCCATCGCCTGCGGATCGTTGCCGATCTGGTCGATGCGCAGCAGCACGTGCGGGTACAGGTCATCCTCATGCAGCGTGGCGATCTGGTTCAGCGCGCGGGTCAGCCATTCACTGGCTTCGGCCAACGACGTCATCGCCAGCGGCGCGGCGGCACCGTAGGCCACCCAGTCCAGCAGCATGTCGCGCGGGTCGCGCAGCACCAGCACCAGGCGGCCCTGCGGCAGCTGCGGGCGCAGCGCCCACAGCAGGGCGTTGTCCCACCACAGCAGCCAGTCGATCACGGTGTCGCTCTGCAGGCCACGTGCCGGCAGCTGTTCACGCCAGCGCTGCACCAGCCGCTCCGGCGTCAGCACGCCCGAGGCCAGGTCCTGCAGCGTGTTGTAGTTCTGGAACGCATCATCGGGCGGCGTGTTGGTGTAGCGGTCGCTGCGCAGCACCGGGCTGGCAGCGGCCAGGCCGGTTGCCACGCGCTCAACGCCCGAACCCGGCGCGCCCCAGAGGAAGATCGGCGCGGAGCTGGCATCGCCGTCGATGCTGCCCTTGTCCGGCCAGCTCGGCGGGGACTTGGCCTGTGGCGGCAGTGGCAAGCGCTGCGGTGCCTGGTCGGCCTGCAGCGACAGCCACGTGCGCAGCGCGTCCTGCGGCTGCCCGGCGCGGTCCTGGATCTCGCCCATCCACGTCCGCAGGTCGGCGCGATGGTCTTCCGGCGCCAGCTCGATCAGCGCCTGCACGCGGGCCACGGCGGCGGCGGGATCGCGCTGCAGCAGGCCTTCGACCAGGCGGGTCTCGCCGCTGACGCGGCCCGGTTCCAGGCTGACGATGCGTTCGGCGATCGCTTCAGCCTGAGCATGTTCGCCGACCATGTCATGCAGGCGCAGGCGCGCCTCCAGGGCCGGCAGGTGCGCGGGCATGGCCGCCATCCAGCGCTCGACCGCGGTCACGGCGCTTTCGCTGCCCACCTGCTCGATGGCCAGTCGCGCCAGCCACACGTCGTGCAGCTGGTCGTTGCTGTCCAGCACCGCATCCAGGCGTGCGCGCGCTTCGTCCTCGCGGCCCAGGCGCTGCCAGGACATCAGCAGCAGCTGCAGCACCTGGCGGTCTTCCGGCTGCGTCTCCAGCAGCGGCAGCAGGTAGTCCAGGGCCTGCAGCGGCTGGCCATTGCGCAGCGACAGCTCACCCGCCAGGCGGCGCATCGACGGTACGTCCATCTCCGGCTGCTGCAGGGCCACCTGCATGGCCTCGGCGGCGGCCGGCACGTTGCCCTGGCGCAGTGCCAGCTGCACCACCAGGCCATGCAGCGAGGACAGCGACGGATTGAGTTCCAGCACGCGGCGGAACGACTGCTCGGCGAACGCCAGCATGTCCTTGCCGAGGTAAGCAAAGCCCAGCGCGTACAGCACGCGGGTATCGTCCGGCAGCGCCTTGCTGGCCGCCGACAGCAGCGCCAGTGCGCGGTCCGCATCACCGCGGCGCAGTGCAACCATGCCGTCGATGGTCAGCAGTTCCGGGTGGTCCGGCTCCACGCGCGCGGCCAGGGTCGAGATGCGCTGCGCTTCGTCGAAGTCATTGCGGCCGATCGCCAGGTGCGCCTGCATCAGATAGGCGGAGAACGAGTTCGGATCGAGGCCGGTGGTGCGCACCAGTGCTTCGTCGGCACCCTCGAACTGGCGCAGTGCCAGCAGCAGGCCGGCATGCTGCAGGTGCAGCTGGGCGTCGTCCGGGGCCAGCCGCAGCGCCTTCTGCAGGGCCTCCATCGCCTCCTCGGCGTTGCCCTGCTGCTGCAGCGCAAGCGCCAGCCAGCGGTGGGCGTTGGCCTGGCCGGGTTCGTCAAGGGTCCACGCCTGGGCCAGCTGCACGGCCTGGTCGGCCTGGTTCTGGCGCAACGCTTGGATGATCTGGTCTTGCATGGCAGTCCGGTTCAAGTGCAAACCCGCATTGTAGCGGGCTGCGCGCTGCCGCCGGTTCAGGCCCGCAGGACCCGCTGCAGGCGCTGGGCGACCCAGCGTTCGGAGAAGCCGTCGCCGCGCCAGTTCTCGATGAACCCGCAGTGGCCGCCCCAGCAGGCGGTTTCCAGGTGCGCCTGGCGTGGCAGCTGCCAGTTGTTGAAGGTGGCATATGGGATCACCGGGTCATCCTGTGCCATCAGGATGTCGGCCGGCACCTGCAGGGTGGACAGGCGGTCACCGGCAATAGAGTAGCCATCGAAATAGGCCTGCAGCGAGCCGAAGCTGGTGTGGCGCTCGACCAGCCAGGCGGTCAGCGCGCGGATGTCCAGCTTCAGCACGCGGTCGTCGCAGTCGCTCAGCTCGGGGAACAGGTCACGCTTGCGGCGCAGCGAACCGGCCCACTTGCGGCGGAAGTACCAGTCGTACATCGCCGGGCCGTTCTCGATGCTTTCCATGGTCAGCGCCGGGTCCAGCACCGGGCACACCGAGGCCACGCGCTGCAGCGGCACGCCGGCGGCCGGTGCGCGCAGGGCCAGGCGCAGCACGAAGTTGCCGCCCAGCGAGTAGCCGGCGGCCACCAGCGGCAGCTGCGGCCAGCGCTGGGCGACGTCACCCGCGGCATGCACCACTTCATCGATCAGGTTGGAGTGGAAGATGCCGGGGTTGAGGTGATGGGTGTTGCCGTGGTCGCGGAAGTTCAGCCGCACCACGTCGAAGCCCTGCTCCAGCATGCGCGCGGCCGCCATGCGCATGTAGCTGGATTCGGCACTGCCTTCCCAGCCATGCAGCAGCAGCGCGATGCCCTTGGGCTCGCGGCCTTCGACATGGCTGTGCCAGCCCTGCAGGCGAACGCCATCGCCGCCATCCAGGATCAGCTCCTCGCTGACCGCACCGGTGGCGGCCAGCAGCAGCAGGCCGCGCTGCAGGCGCATGCGGCTGGAGCTGAGCATCGACTGCAGGTGGGGATTGCGCAGCCAGCGCGGTGGCTGGTAGTCAGCCGCATGCAGCGTCGGCGTGCCGGCGTCCAGGACAGGTGGCGGGATCAGGGCCACCGCAGCCTCACCCGGTGCTCATGGCCGCCACGATGCGCGCGCGCGAGGTTTCCGCGATGCGCCGACGGCCTTCCAGGTCCTGTGCACCGATCGGTGCCAGGAAGTGCACTTCCGCACGTCGCGCCGGCTCGCCGAGCAGGCGCAGGAAATTGGCAAAGAAGCTCTCGTTCGGGCCGAACGCGACGATGGTCTGCGCGTCGCCCTTCACCCCGTACACCAGTGCCACCGGCTGCACCGGCACGCCGGTCTCGACCGCGGCCTGGAAGATGCGGGCGTGGAACGGGCCCACTTCGTGACCGCCGCGGGTCCGCCCTTCCGGGAACACGCCCACGGCCTTGCCTTCGCGCAGGCGGCCGGCCATCACCTGCATCACGCCACCGAGCGATTCGGTGTTGCCGCGCTGGTGGAAGATGGTCTGGCCGCGCGCGGCGAGCCAACCGACCAACGGCCAGCTGGCGATCTCGCGCTTGGCGACGAAGCCCATCATGCGCTGGCTGTGCAGGATGCAGATGTCGACCCAGCTGACGTGGTTGGCGACGAACAGCACGGCACCGGGCAACGGCCTGCCGATCTGCACCAGGCGGAAGCCGAAGATCCACATCAGCCCACCCTGCCACCAGTTGACCACCTTGGCGCCGAGGGTCGCCTCGCCCACGCGCAGCTCGCCCCACGGCGGAAGCATGCCGATCAGGATGAGCGGCAGGAACACGATGATGTGGACCAACAGCAGCGGTACGCGGTACAGGTAACGGCACACACGCGCCACGCCGCCACGGGGGGCCGGAGTGGGGGAAGTCATCCGCGCACGATACCGGAGGGCCGTCATCGCTGCCAGCCGATTTAGGCCATAACAGCCATCGACCGGGGCAATCGGCGGGGAACGCTGGGTTCCGCCACCGTCAACGAGCCCCGGGGGGCTCAGCCGTGACCGGCAGCCACCACCGCCAGGGTCAGCCGCGAGATGCAGACCAGGCGGCCCTGCTCGTCCTCGATGCGGATCTCCCACAGCTGGGTGCTGCGGCCGACGTGCAACGCGCGGGCGGTGCCGGTGACCGTGCCCGAGCGCACGGCGCGCACGTGGTTGGCGTTGATCTCCAGGCCCACGCAGATCTGCTTGCCGGTATCCACGCACAGGTTGCCGGCGCTGCTGCCCAGGGTCTCGGCCAGCACCACCGAGGCACCGCCGTGCAGGATGCCGTAGGGCTGGCGGGTGCGCTCATCCACCGGCATGGTGGCCTGCAGCCAGTCCTCGCCGGCGGCGCTGAAGACGATGCCCAGGGATTCAATCGCCGTGTTGCGGCTGAGCGCGTTGAGCTGCTCGATGGAAACGGCTTCGCGGAAGACCTGGGCCATGCGGGTACCTTCAGAGGATGGGAACAAGGCCGGCGCCGAATGCGGTCAGCATGCGTACCAGCAGCCACTTCGGGCCGACGTTGACTTCGGGGAAGTCGCCGACGGCGACGTAGCAGCGATGGAAATCAGGATCCTGCCGCGGCAGCGGCTGCGGGCACTCCGGGCCGGGCTTGAACTCGTAGTCGGTGGCGTAGCGCCACGGCCAGAAATCAAGGATGGGCAGCGCTTCGGAAGCCTTGCCGACGCTGTAGTTCAGCCCCGACAGCACCGGTGGCTTGGCCCGCGGCGCCACCGTCCAGGAGTTCTGCGGGTGGGTGTCACGCAGGATGCTCTGCGCCAGTTCCTCGGCAAAAACCGGGTCGTCGATGATCACCGCGCCTTCGGTGTTGTAGTTCTCGCTGCGCGGATCGAAGTTGTGGGTGCCGACCACGCCGATGCGGCGGTCGACCACCAGCGACTTGGCATGCAGGCCCATGCGCGCGCCCTTGCGGGTGACCGGCAACGGCTTGTTGACCGCCTTGCTGCCCAGGAACGACGGCCGCGTCTCGGTGCGCAGCAGGCGCGTTTCCACCTCGCTGCCGGCGGCGCGACGGCGCGCGCGTGCGTTGTCGTAGGCACCATCGCTGTGGCGATGGTTCAACGGGCCCTGCCTGCTGCCTTCACCCGAACCACTACTGCTGCCATTGCGTGCGTTGCTGCCGGCGGCACTGCCACCGATCAGCGGGTTGCGGTCGCCCTCGTCTTCCCCCCCGGGCGCGGCAATCGGGTCCGGCAGCAGGTTGCGGTAATCGACCGGCGCATCCAGCGGGAAGGGCTTGTATTCGAAGATGTTGAAGCCCAGTTCGCGCATGTTGCGCCGCTTGTACTTGTACGACAGCGCATACACGATCGGGTTGTCGGTCGCCGCCAGGCTGTTGCTGGACACCACCACGCGTGGTGGCTGCGGGCGCTTGCGCAGTTCACGGAACAGCTTCTGCGCCGGCTTGGACAGCACCAGGTACGGTGTCTGCAGGATCACTTCCTTCTGCGCACTGGCGATCAGCGCATCCAGCTGTGGCTCGGTCACATGCTGGCCGGCCAGCGGTGCATCGGCCTTCTCGCGGCGATGCTTGCGTGGCAGGTCGGCCACGTAGCGCACCGAAGCCACTGGTAGCGCGGTATCGACGAAGGACCGGGTGACGAACTCGGTGTCGTTGGCTTCGGCGCTGACCCGCTGTACCCGTTCCGGGCGGCGGAAGGTGGCCGGTGGCAGCGTTGGCACGCCTTCGCGCAGCAAGGTGCGGCCCACGTCGTTCAGGCGCTCGGCCGGGACGCTGCGGTGGGCGCGCCAGAACGCGTCGAAGTTGGCCGCCATCGCACGCGCTTCCGGACCGGCGATCAGCACATCGCGGTCGCGGAAGTTGTACTCGCGGTCCCAGTCGTAATAGTCGTCCTGGTAGTTGCGGCCACCGACCACGCCGATCGCATCGTCGATCACCAGCAGCTTGTTGTGCATGCGCTGGTTGAACCGGCGGAAGCAGCACAGCACGCTGCCGGCATAGTCGAAGTAGTTCAGCCGGGCCTTGCCGAAGGTCGGGTTGTAGACCCGCAGCTGGAAGTTCTGGTGGGCACCGGACAGGGCGCCGAGGATCTGCAGGTCGGAGATCGCCGAGAGCTGGTCGATCAGCAGCCGCACCTTCACCCCGCGGCGCGATGCGGCCAGCAGTTCGTCGATGACGAGGCGGGCGCTGTCGTCCTTGTCGAAGATGTAGGTCTGCAGGTCGATGCTGCGGGTGGCACTGCGCAGCAGGTTCAGGCGTGCGACCAGGGCACCCTCGCCCTCATCGAGCAGGGTGGCGTAGTGGCGCGGTCGTTCCGGGGTGGATTCGGTGAACGCCCGGCCCGCCAGCGCACGCAGCGGCGAGTCCTGCGCACAGCGGTCGGCACGCTGGCAATCAACCACGGTCGAACGTGCCTGCACGGCGATGGCCTCGGCGCGGTCGCGCTCGGCATTCGACAGCGATGCACAACCGCTGCCCAGCAACACGGTTGCCAGCGCCAGTACACGCAGCAGGAGGTTCACGGTTTCGGCGCCTCGCTCAGGCGCGCACGCAATACGAAAGTCACTCGGTCACTCAAGGCAAGCTGCCAGCTGTCCATGCCATACCGGCCTCGCTGCACGGTACCGCGGCTGACGACGTCGCAATCATAGCCGGGTCGGGCGCACTCCGCCTTCTCGACCTTCAGTGTCTCGGGGTGGCTGATCCCGCGCAGGGTCAGCCGGCCATTGATGTCGCCACCGCTCTCCACGGTTTCCGGCCAGTACGGCAGCGAGTCGAACTCGACCAACGGATGGCGGGCGGCATCGAAGAACTCCTCGCCGCGCATCCAGCCGGTGTAGCGTGATTTGCCAGGAATCTCGACCGAGCGCGTGAACATCTTCAGGTGCACCTGGTGGCGGCCGTCGGAGAGTATCTCGATGCGCCCTTCGAAGTGCGGGAACAGGCCTTCGATACGCTGCCCGAAGCGGGTGCGCACCTCGAAGCCGATCTGCGAACGCTGGGTATCCAGGCGCATCACCCGGTGCGCTTCGGCGACCACCGGTGGCAGGGTGGTCGGCGTGGGCACGGCGGCCCAGGCCGGGCCGAGTGCCAGCAGCGCGGGCAGCAGACAGCGGCTGCGCCGCGCCAGGCTCATCGGATCACGGCCACCAGAATGCGTTCAGGCTGGCCACGCCTGGCTCGATCGAGGCCTCACGCGGGAAGCCGAGCACGGCGATGCCCGCCGGCGGCATGCCGCGGTAGTCGCTGCTGGTACCCTCGGTCATCAACGCCACCAGCCGCTCCAGGCCCGGGTTGTGGCCAACGATCAGTACCCGGTCGAGATCACGGCGGTCGTCCACCAATGCCGCCAGGGTGCCGGGGGTGGCTTCGTAGATGCGGTCTTCCAGGCGCTTTTCCACGTAACCGATGGTGCCGAGCACGGCTTCCAGGGTTTCGCGGGTACGCCGCGCCGGTGAACACAGCACGCAGTCCGGCAGCAGGTTGTTTTCCTTCAGCCACTTGCCGGCGGCTTCGGCTTCGGCCAGCCCCACCGGCGACAACGGCCGGTCGAGGTCGGCCTGGCCGGGGGTAGCCGGTTCGGCATGGGCATGGCGCAGCAGGATCAGTTCACGCATCGCGGGTTTCCATGAAGAAGAGGATGCAGCAGAAAGAGTGACGCAGGCATCAAAGCTTGAGCCAGGACAGCAGCGGCTCCCAGTCGGCCTGGTGCTCGCGCACCTGGGCGGAGCGGTAGTCGAACAGGCTGCGGCCGAGGCCGGTCATGACCACGTAGCTCTGGCTGTCACGCAGCTGCGCGACCACCGGGTACGGCCATTCGGCCAGCATCTGCAGCGCCTGCTGCGAGGTCTGGGTCCAGGGCTTGGTGCGGTTCAGGACCAGCCCGACCGGCAGCTTGCGGCTGTGCACCCGCGGGTTCCGGGCCAGGCTGTTGAGGAAGCCGACGATGGCTTCGATGTCCAGCGCCGAGGGCAGCACCGGCACCACCACCGCGTCGGCAGCGTCAAGGAAATGGGGGATATCGTCGGCCAACGCACCGGCCGGTGCGTCGATGATGACGGTTTCGGTGCCGTCGGGCAGCTTCTGTGCCCACTGCTTCTTCCGATACACATCAATGGGGAGCACCGCGCTTTCCAGCCCGGCACGCCGTTGTGCCCAGCGGGTGCTGGAGCCCTGCGGGTCGGCATCGGCGATCACCGTGGCCTTGCCCTGCAATGCCGCGTACGCGGCCAGGTGGGTGGCGAGGGTGGTCTTGCCCACCCCGCCCTTGGAACCGGCCACCAGGATCGTCTTCATGCCAGCCTCGCTTCCGGGTACGTGCCCCGAGCGTACACCGGCGGTGGTGACGGGAGGTAGCACTGTGCTGAACCTGTAGCCATCGCCTTTGCTATCGTGGCGCCCCCGAAGGATCGAACCGGCATGAGCGAGCTGCAGGACCTGAGCGCACTGATCCGCGCCAACACCCCCCTGATCGTGATCGAGACCCAGGACGAGGGTCGCATCGTCGATCTGTTCCGGCAGACGCTGATGCACGTATGGCGGGCGCTGCACCGCTGGTCGATCACCGAGGGCCTGCGCCGCATCGACCTGGACAGCGAAGATCCGCCGGTCGGGCCACCCGACGCCAGCGCGGCCCTGCAGATGATCCGCCAGGCCGAGCAGCGCGGGGTCTACCTGCTCCTCGATTTCCACCCCTACCTGGGTTATGCCAGCCACCAGCGCGCCCTGCGCGACCTGATCCAGCGCCGCCACAGCGAACCTCATGTGCTGGTGCTGATCGGTGCCAAGGTGGAACTGCCGGCCGAGCTGGAAGCGCTGGCGGTACGCTTCAACCCGCGCCTGCCCGACGCCAACGCCCTGCTGAAGATGCTGCGCGAGGAGGCCGATGCCTACGCCCGGGAGCATGGTGGCCGCCGGGTCGAGGTCGACAGCGAGGCGGTGAAGAAGATCCTGAAGAACCTGCAGGGCCTGAGCCTGGTCGACGCCCGGCGCATTGCGCGCCAGCTGATCTACGCCGACGGTGCGCTGCGCGACGACGACCTGCCGCAGCTGGCACGACTGAAGTTCGAACTGCTCAACCGCAGCGGCCACCTGTTCTTCGAGCATGACAGCGCGCGCTTCGGCGACGTGGCCGGCGCCAACCGGCTCAAGCGCTGGATCAACCAGCGGCGTATGGCGTTCATCGCTGGCTCGGCACCGGCCGGGCTGGACCCGCCGCGCGGCATGCTGCTGCTGGGCGTACAGGGCTGCGGCAAGTCGATGCTGGCCAAGGCCACCGCTGCCGGCTTCGGCGTGCCATTGCTACGCCTGGACGTGGGTGCGCTGTACAACAAGTACCACGGCGAGACCGAGGCCAACCTGCGCCAGGCCCTGGCCTCGGCCGAGCAGCTGGCGCCCTGCGTGCTGTGGATGGACGAAATCGAGAAGGGCCTGGCCAGCGGTGGCGAAGACGGCGGCGTGTCGCGCCGCGTGCTCGGCCATCTGCTGACCTGGATGGCCGAGCGCAAGGCACCCGTGTTCATCGTGGCCACTGCCAACCAGGTGCACGAGCTGCCTGCCGAGCTGCTGCGCAAAGGCCGCTTCGACGAGATCTTCTTCGTCGACCTGCCCTCGCCTGAGGTGCGCGTGGAGCTGCTGCGGCTGCACCTGGGCCGGCGCCAGCTCAACGCCGACGACTTCGCGCTACCCGCGCTGGCGGCTGCCGCCAATGGGTTCTCCGGCGCCGAGATCGAACAGGCGATCGTGGCCGGGCTGTACGCGGCGCATGCCGAGGGCCGGCCGCTGGACACCGAGCTGCTGATGAACGAGATCCGCGCCACGCGGCCGTTGTCGGTGCTGATGGCCGAGCAGGTGGAGGCACTGCGGGCGTGGGCGTCGGGGCGGACGGTTTCCGCGGACGATTGAGTTTCCAGCGAACGGCGCAGCCCCTCGTGGTTGCTCGCTGGAGGCGAATGCCGGGTGGGGCCGGGCGGACAGGCTGCGCAGGGGACGCTGCAAGTACGTCCATGTAAGCTCGATCGCCGCATCCATGCGGCTCACGCCCCTGCGCAGCCTGCCCGCCCGGCCTCTGACAGTTTCCGGGGGCGATCAGCCACGTAGAAGAAAGAAGAAGAGCAAGAGCAAAACCGGTTGGCTGGCCGCTTTTTGTAGAGCCGAGCCCACGCTCGGCTGCATTTCGATCAGATATCGAATAGTCGATTCCGATACAGATTCCTCCACGCATGGCGTGGATCTACCGTGTCGACCAAGGTCGACACCTACCAACTGCAGCGTCGAACCGTCAGAGGTGGGGCGGTGTGGGTTGGCAGGACCGTTGGCGCCATGGATGGTGCCATCGAGCCCCCAGGGACGGGTCTACGGCGTGTCCTGCCAACCCACACCGCCCCGCCATCCCGCGAAATGCCCGCTGTTGCTGTTGCTTAGGCTGTTGCTTGGGCTATTGCTTCGGCCGTTGCCTCTGCGGGTGCCGGGTGCAACCCGGCCGAACCCCCAACCTCAGGGCCACGCAGGCGGTGCAGCCGCCCAGGCCTGCTGCACTTCGGCCAACGACGCACGCTCATCATCGCGCCATTGCGGCAGCAGCTGTGCGTAGTTGGCACTGGTGCTCCACTGCGACGGCTCGGTACGCACCGCCGCGGCATACCACTGCACCGCTTCCTGTTTCTGCCCCATCCGCCACAGCGCCAGCGCATAGGTCGGTGGCACCCAGCTGGGCTTGCTGCGCGCATTGCCGGCCGATGACAGCCATTGCTCCAGCGCTGCCTCCGGCTTGCCTTGGCGCAGCAGGTCCCAGCCATAGTTCCAGCGCACGCTGCGGCCCGCGCTGCTCTGTGCCGGCGCCTCCTTCAAAGCCTCGCCGTACAGCTGGTCGGCCAGCTCGGCACGGCCCTGGGTACTGGCCACTGAAGCCAGCTGCACGGTGGCTTCCACCGCTCGCCGGCCGCGCTCGCGCAGCCTCACCAGCTGGGTGACCAGCTCATCGCCCTCGCCCTGCATCGCCACCATCGGTGCCGCCGCCAAGTCGCTGTCGAAGTAGAACTCCTGTGGTGCCGGCATGGCCGGCGCGGCCCACGCCGTGACCGCTCCCGAGGCCAGCAGAACGCTGGCCAGGATCTTTCCTGGAACTGACATCCCTTCTCCCCAGGCTGCACAACCGCAGCCTCCCTCTCTCGCCCCGATCCTAACCCCAGCAGCGGCGCGGGCGCGAGTGCCGGGACCACCACGGCCCCGCTGCTACAATTCGCGCCTTTCCCGCCGCGTGCCTGCACGCGGCCGGTGCCAGCCGATCCTACCGGGCCAGCCATGACCAGTACCGCGCAACTCACTTCGCCCTCTTCCGCCGACCTGCTCGACCGTGATTACACGCTCGACCACAAGTACACCCGCAACGAGGGGCGGATCTACCTGAGTGGCGTGCAGGCGCTGGTGCGGCTGCCACTGATGCAGCGCCTGCGCGATGCCGCCGAAGGCATCGACAGCGCCGGCTTCGTCAGCGGCTATCGTGGCAGCCCGCTGGGTGGCTTCGACCTGGAACTGTGGCGCGCGCGCAAGCATCTTGAAGCGGCGAAGGTGAAGTTCACCCCTGGCCTGAACGAGGATCTGGGCGCCACCATGGTGTGGGGCACCCAGCAGACCAACCTGTTCCCCGGCGCCAACGTGCAGGGCGTGTTCGGCATGTGGTACGGCAAGGGCCCGGGCGTGGACCGCTGCGGCGACGTGTTCAAGCATGCCAACGCGGCCGGCACCTCGCGCTACGGCGGCGTGCTGGCGCTGGCTGCCGATGACCATGCCTGCCGCAGCTCGACCCTGCCCCACGGCAGCGAAGACGAATTCGTCAGCGCGATGATGCCGGTGCTGAACCCGGCCGGCGTGCAGGACATCCTCGACATGGGCCTGCTCGGCTGGGCGATGAGCCGCTATACCGGGCGCTGGGTCGGCTTCAAGACCATCGCCGAAACGGTGGAATCATCGGCCTCGGTGCAGGTCGATCCGCTGACGCGCCGCATCGTGCTGCCGGAAGACTTCGAGCTGCCCGGCGGGGGCCTCAACATCCGCTGGCCGGACCCGCCGATGGACCAGGAGATGCGCCTGCACCGCTATGCGGTGAAGGCCGCACAGGCCTTTGCCCGCGCCAACGGCATCGACAAGGTGGTGATGGACGCACCGCGCGCGCGGCTGGGCATCGTCACCACCGGCAAGAGCTACCTGGACGTGCTGCAGGCGCTGGAGTACCTGGGCCTGGACGAAGCCGCCTGCGCCGACATCGGCATCCGCGTGTACAAGGTCGGCATGACCTGGCCGCTGGAGCCGGAAGGCATCGCGCGCTTCGCGCAGGGCCTGGAAGACATCATCGTGGTGGAGGAAAAGCGTGCCTTCATCGAGCGCCAGATGAAGGAACAGTTCTTCAACTGGCCGGCCAGCTGGGGCCAGCGCCCGTCCATCGTCGGCAAGTACGACGAAAGCGGCGAGTGGATCCTGCCGTCCACCGGCGAACTTACCCCCGCCACCATCGCCGGCGTGATCGGCCGCCGCATCCAGAAGTTCTTCAACAACGAATCGATCGAACAGCGCCTGCAGTGGATGCAGGAAAAGGAAGCCGAGCTTGCGTTGCCGCGCGCCAGCTTCCCGCGCGTGCCGCATTACTGCTCCGGCTGCCCGCACAACACCTCCACCACCGTGCCGGAAGGCTCGCGTGCGCTGGCCGGCATCGGTTGCCATTACATGGTGACCTGGATGGACCGCAGCACCGACACCTTCACCCACATGGGCGGCGAAGGCGTGACCTGGGCCGGGCAGGCGCCGTTCACCGATACCCCGCACGTGTTCCAGAACCTGGGCGACGGCACCTATTTCCATAGTGGTTCGCTGGCGATCCGCCAGGCAGTCGCGGCCGGCGTCAACATCACCTACAAGATCCTCTACAACGATGCGGTGGCGATGACCGGCGGCCAGCCGGTGGACGGCCCGCTGAGCGTGCCCGACATTGCACGGCAGATGCGCGCCGAAGGCATCCACACCATCGTGGTGCTGTCGGACAACATCGGCAAGTGGACCGGCCAGCGTGAGCACTTCCCCAGCGACGTGGAGTTCCACGACCGCAGCGAGCTGGATGCCGTGCAGAAGCGCCTGCGCGAAGTGAAGGGCGTCTCGATCCTGATCTACGAACAGACCTGCGCCACCGAGAAGCGCCGCCGTCGCAAGCGCGGCAAGCTGGAAGACCCGCAGAAGCGTGTGCTGATCAACTCGCTGGTCTGCGAAGGCTGCGGTGACTGCGGCAAGAAGAGCTTCTGCGTTTCGGTGCTGCCGAAGGAAACCGAGTTCGGGCGCAAGCGCGAGATCGACCAGTCCAACTGCAACAAGGACTACTCCTGCGTGAACGGGTTCTGCCCGAGCTTCGTCACCGTGCACGGTGGCCAGCCGCGCAAGGGCAGCAAGCGCGATGCCTCCACGCTGCTGGACAACCTGCCGGCACCGACCATCCGCGGCACGCTGGAACAGCCCTGGAACATCCTGATCACCGGCGTCGGCGGTACCGGCGTGGTGACCATCGGCGCGCTGCTGGGCATGGCCGGCCACCTGGAAGGCAAGGGCGCGACCGTGCTCGATCAGACCGGACTGGCGCAGAAAGGCGGCGCGGTGACCACCCACATCCGCATCGCTCGCCGCCCCGACGACATCCATGCCGTGCGCATCGCCGCCGGCGAGGCCGACCTGGTGCTGGGCTGCGACATGGTGGTGGTGAATGACTACTGGGCACTGTCCAAGGTCCGCGCGGGCCGTTCGCAGGTAGTACTGAACACCTATGAAGCGATGCCCGGCACCTTCACCACCCGCCCGGACATGCAGTTCCCCGCCGCCGACATCGTCGCCGGCGTGCGCGTGGCCCTGGGCGGCCAGGAACCGCTGCTGCTCGATGCCACCCAGCTGGCCACCGCGCTGCTGGGCGATGCCATCGCCGCCAACCTGTTCATCCTCGGCTACGCCTGGCAGCAGGGCCTGGTGCCGCTGTCGTTCGAGTCGCTGATGCGCGCCATCGAGTTGAATGGCGCCGCCGTGGCGATGAACCAGCAGGCGTTCGCCTGGGGCCGCCTGGCCGTGGTCGATCCGCAGGCCGTGCAGCAGGCCGCCGGCCTGGTGCGCAACCGCCACACCGATACCGAATCCACCCCGGGCCCGCTGCACGCGCTGCCGCCGGGCGAGTGGGAAGGCAACGAGTGGGGCGCCACCGCGGCACCGCGCAACACGGCCGACGAACGCGAACTGCGCGGCCTGCCCTCGCACAGTGGCGACGTGGCCTTCCTGCCGCTGGACGACGCGCGCCTGTCGCGCTCGCTGGATGAAATGATCGAACGGCGCGCCGCGTTCCTGGTCGAGTACCAGGATGCCGCCTACGCCAAGCGGTACCGTGATCTGGTGGCACGCGTGCGCGCCACTGAGGCCGACCGCATCGGCGGTTCCACCGCGCTGACCGAGACCGTAGCCCGCTACCTGTTCAAGCTGATGGCCTACAAGGACGAGTACGAAGTGGCCCGCCTGTACACCAGCGGCGACTTCCAGCGGCGCCTGCAACAGCAGTTCGAGGGCGACTACCAGCTGCGCTTCCACCTGGCACCGCCGCTGTTCGCGAAGAAGGACGAGCAGGGCCGGTTGCTGAAGAAGGAATACGGCCCGTGGATGTTCAAGGCGTTTGGCCTGCTGGCCAAGCTGAAGTTCCTGCGCGGCGGCCGGCTCGACGTGTTCGGGCGCACTGAAGAGCGCCGCATGGAGCGCCAGCTGATTGCTGATTACGAGGCGACGGTGCAGGTGCTGCTGGACGGCCTGGAGGATGATCGTCTGTCGCTGGCGGTGGAAATCGCCAGCATTCCCGAGCACATCCGCGGCTTCGGCCACGTCAAGGAAGCGCATTTCGCACAGGCCAAGGCGCGTGAAGCGGCGCTGCTGGCGCAGTGGCGCAATCCGAAGGCGCTGCATATCGTGCAGGTCGCTTGAAGGTGGTGCCGGCCGCTGGCCGGCACTACCGGCGGTTCAGCCCAACCGCCACAGCAACAGCCGGTTGTTGGCCGGCATCGCCACGTCACCCAGGCGGGTGAAGCCGTTGTCTGCCGCCAGCGCCTGCACCGCTTCGCTATCGCGGATACCGCTGCGCGGGTCGCGCGCCTTCAGCCAGCCATCGAACTGTGCGTTGCTGTCGCTGGTGTAGCGGCCGCCGTAATTGAACGGCCCATACACCGCCAGCAGCGCGCCATGGCGCAGCACCGGTGGCAGCGCGGCGAACAGCGCCTGTACGTGGTCCCAGCTCATGATGTGCAGCGTGTTGGCGCTGAACCCGGCGTCGAACGCGCTGCCCTCGGGTAGCGACAGGTCGGGTGCCGGCGGCAGTTCCACCTGCAGCGCCAGCGGCGGCAGCAGATTCAGCAAGGCTGCTTCGGCACGCCATGCCTCGATGCCAGGGAGATGATCCGGGTGATCACTGGGCTGCCAGCGCAACCACGGCCAGCGCTCGGCGAAGAAGGCGGCGTGCTGGCCGGTGCCGCTGCCGACTTCCAGCACCCGGTGGCGGTCACCCATCCACGGATCGAGTGCGGCGGCGATCGGTTCGCGGTTGCGCTCGCAGGCTTCTGAATACGGCTTGCTCGACATCAGGACGGGGGCCAGGCGGGGTCGGCCCATTGTGCACGAGGGGGTGTTGCTCGGCAGGGCGGCGCCCTGCACCCGCCGAAGCCGGAGCCAGAGCAACGTCAAAAGCTGGCATTCCGTGGGATGGCGGGTGGGTCCGGTGGCGGGGGACGCCGTGAATCCGTCCATGGAGGCTCGGTCGCGCCTTGCTCGTGTGCGCTGTCCTGCGCACACGGCAAGACCGGGGTTGGGCGTCCTGCCCAACCCGCCCGAGGCATGCCTCGGGCCCATGCCGCTCACGCCCCGCAACCGGACCCACCCCGCCTTCGACAGTTTGCTGCGGTCTGCAGGAACGGCTCTCGGGATCAGATCCGTTTTCCGCAGGAAAACGGATCTGACCCCATTTTTATGTATCGATATCTGACAGATGTGTCGACCAAGGTCGACACCTACCAACAGCCACCCGGAATCTGTCAGAGGTGGGGCGGTGTGGGTGGGCAGGACCGTTGGCGCCATGGATGGCGCCATCGAGCCCCCAGGGACGGGTTTACGGCGTGTCCTGCCCACCCACACCGCCCCGCCAACTCACGGAATGCCGCTTCGGCTTCGGCTTCGGCCGTTGCATTGAGCAGGTGCAGGGCGCAGCCCTGCCGAAACCCTCCCCAACCATGACTGCAGTCACTTGTCCCCGCGCGCCGTGCTGGCGAAAGTCGAGGAGTTGACGTGATCGGTCCGGCCTGTTGCCAACCGCACGCAAGCGAGAGAGAGAAACGCTGTGCAACGACGTGAGTTCCTGGCTTTTTCCGGTCTGGGCCTGGCGGGCCTGCTGCTGCCGCATTCCCGTGCCATCGCCGCCGAGCAGCTGTTGGCGCCGGTCGATACCGCCCAGCGCCGGCGTCTGGCCGAGCTCGCGCTGGCAGCCGCACGCACCGCCAAGGCCAGCTACTGCGATGTGCGCATCGGGCGCTACCTCAACCAGTCGGTCATCACCCGCGAGCATCAGGTCGGCAATGTGACCAACCGCGAATCGTCCGGCGTGGGTGTGCGGGTGATCGTCAACGGTGCCTGGGGCTTCGCTGCAACCCATCAGCAGACCGAGGCCGCCGTGCGCGCTGCGGTCGAGCAGGCTGCGGCGATCGCCCGTGCCAACGCCACCATCCAGACCCGGCCGGTGCAGCTGGCGCCGACGCCCTCGGTCGGAGAGGTGCGCTGGGAGACGCCGGTGCGCCGCAACGCGATGGCGGTGCCGATCCAGGACAAGGTCGAGCTGCTGCTGGCACTCAATGCCGCCGCGCTGAATGCGGGTGCCGACTACATCAATTCCACCCTGTTCCTGGTCAACGAACAGAAGTACTTCGCCTCCAGCGACGGCTCGTTCATCGACCAGGATATCCACCGCATCTGGCTGCCGTTCACCGCCACCGCCATCGACAAGGCCAGCGGCAGGTTCCGTACCCGCGCCGGCCTGTCTTCGCCAATGGGCATGGGCTACGAATTCCTTGATGGCGATGCGCGCGGCAAGGTGCAGTTGCCGGGCGGCATCACTGCTTACCGCGACTCCTACGACCCGGTCGAGGACGCCATTGCGGCCGCCCGCCACGCGCGAGAGAAACTGAAGGCGCCGTCGGTGAAGCCCGGCAAGTACGACCTGGTGCTGGACCCATCCAACCTGTTCCTGACCATCCACGAGAACGTTGGCCACCCGCTGGAACTGGACCGCGTGCTCGGCTACGAGGCCAACTACGCCGGCACCAGCTTCGCCACGCTGGACAAGCGCGATGCCGGCTTCCGCTGGGGCAGCGATATCGTCACCTTCTTCGCCGACAAGACACAGCCCGGCAGCCTCGGCGCGGTCGGCTACGACGACGAAGGGGTGAAGACCCAGCGCTGGGACCTGGTGCGCGACGGCATCCTGGTCGACTACCAGGCCACCCGCGATGAAGCCCATATCCTCGGGCGCGATGCATCGCATGGCTGCAGTTACGCCGATTCCTGGTCCAGCGTGCAGTTCCAGCGCATGGCCAATGTCTCGCTGGCGCCGGGCAAGCAGCCGCTCAGCGTCGAGGACATGATCAAGGACGTGGAGAACGGCATCTGGATCCACGGCCGCGGTTCGTATTCGATCGACCAGCAGCGCTACAACGCGCAGTTCGGTGGCCAGCTGTACTACCAGATCAAGGACGGAAAGATCGCCGGCATGGTCGAGGATGCGGCCTACCAGATCCGCACGCCGGAATTCTGGAATGCCTGCACCGCGATCTGCGATGAGCGTGACTTCCGCCTGGGCGGTTCGTTCTTCGACGGCAAGGGCCAGCCCGGCCAGGTCTCGGCGGTCTCGCACGGTTCGTCCACCACCCGTTTCAACGGCATCAACATCATCAACACCGCGCGCAGTCTCGGCGCTTGAGCCACCCATCCTTCGACATGGAGAGCAGCCTTGCAAAGACGTGACTTCCTGGCCCTGACCGGGCTTACCGCGGGCGGGCTGATCGTGCCCTCCTTCTTCGGCAAGGTGATCGCCGCCGAGCAGCTGCAGTCCACTCTCGACCCGGCGCTGAAGAAGCGCTTGGCCGACGCCGCCCTGCAGGCCGCACGCAGCGCTGGCGCCACCTACTGCGACGTGCGCATCGGCCGCTACCTGCGGCAGTTCGTGATCACCCGCGAGGACAAGGTGCAGAACGTGGTGAACACCGAGTCCACCGGTGTGGGCATCCGCGTGATCGTCAACGGTGCGTGGGGCTTTGCCGCCACCAATGCGCTGGGCACCGCCGACGTGGCCAAGGCCGCGCAGCAGGCGGCGGCCATCGCCAAGGCCAACGCCGGCGTGCAGACCGCGCCGGTACAGCTGGCCAAGGCACCGGGCGTGGGCGAGGTGAGCTGGCGCACGCCGATCCGCAAGAACGCGATGGAGGTACCGATCAAGGACAAGGTCGGCCTGCTGCTGGACGTCAACGCTGCGGCGATGGGTGCCGGTGCCAGCTTCGTCAACTCGATGCTGTTCCTGGTCAACGAGCAGAAGTACTTCGCCTCCACCGACGGCTCCTACATCGACCAGGACGTGCACCGCATCTGGGCGCCGATGACGGTCACCGCCATCGACAAGTCCAGCGGCAAGTTCCGTACCCGTTCGGGCCTGTCCTCGCCGATGGGCCTGGGATACGAGTACCTGGATGGCGCCACCGCCGGCAAGGTGGTAGGCCCCAATGGCGTGGTCAACTACAGCTCCTCCTACGACATGAAGGAAGACGCCATCGCCGCCGCAAAGCAGGCGCAGGAGAAACTGAAGGCGCCGTCGGTGAAGCCGGGCAAGTACGACCTGGTGCTGGACCCGTCGCACACCTGGCTGACCATCCACGAGTCGATCGGCCACCCGCTGGAACTGGACCGCGTGCTCGGCTACGAAGCCAACTATGCCGGCACCAGCTTCGCCACCCTGGACAAGCGCGAACAGCATTTCCAGTACGGCAGCGAGCTGGTCAACATCTTTGCCGACAAGACCCAGCCGGGCAGCCTCGGCGCGGTGGCGTACGACGACGAAGGCGTGAAGTGCAAGCGGTGGGACCTGATCAGCAATGGCAAGCTGGTGGACTACCAGACCATCCGCGACCAGGCCCACATCCTCGGCAAGACCGAGTCCGACGGCTGCTGCTATGCCGACTCGTGGTCCAGCGTGCAGTTCCAGCGCATGGCCAACGTGTCGATGGCGCCAGGCAAGAAGCCGCTGAGCGTGCCCGACCTGATCAAGGACGTGGAGAACGGCATCTACATCATCGGTGACGGTTCGTTCTCGATCGACCAGCAGCGCTACAACGCGCAGTTCGGCGGCCAGCTGTTCTACGAGATCAAGAATGGCCAGATCACCCGCATGCTGGAAGACGTGGCCTACCAGATCCGCACGCCGGAGTTCTGGAATGCCTGCACCGCCGTGGCCGACGAGCGCGACTACCGCCTGGGCGGTTCGTTCTTCGACGGCAAGGGCCAGCCGGGCCAGGTCTCGGCGGTCTCGCACGGCTCGTCGACCGCGCGCTTCAACGGCATCAACGTCATCAACACCGCACGCAGCCTCGGCTGACCGGTCAGGAGCCCTTACACCATGAGTATCTTCACCGAAGCCCAGGCCAAGGCCATCCTCGACAAGGTCATTGCCCTGTCCAAGGCCGACGAGTGCACCGCCGTGCTGGCCGGCGCGATCAGCGGCAACATCCGTTTCGCACTGAACAACGTGTCCACCAGCGGGATTGTCGATAACACCGAACTGGCGGTCACCGTCGCCTTCGGCAAGCGCGTCGGCACCGCCTCGATCAACGAGTTCGACGATGCCGCGCTGGAACGCGTGGTACGCCGCGCCGAAGACCTGGCCCGCCTGGCCCCGGAGAACCCGGAGTTCATGCCGGCCATCGGCAAGCAGAGCTACCGCGCCAGCCCGACCTTCAGCGAATCCACGGCCGCGATCGATCCGGCCTTCCGTGCCAAGGTTGCCGCCGATTCAATCGCGCCGTGCCGTGGCCACGGCCTGATCGCCGCCGGCTTCCTCGAAGACGGCCAGGGCTTCCAGGCCACCGCCAACAGCAACGGCAACTTCGCCTACCAGCGCACCACCAACTTCGATTACACCTGCACCGTGCGTACCGAAGATGGCCGTGGTTCGGGCTGGGTCGGCCGCAACCTGAAGGATGCGGCGGACTTCAAGGCCGACCAGGACATCCGCATCGCCATGCGCAAGGCCACTGAATCGGCCGAGGCCAAGGCGTTGGAGCCGGGCAAGTACACGGTCATCCTGGAGCCGGCCGCGGCCGCCGGCCTGATCAGCTTCATGATGAACTTCTTCAGTGCACGCTCGGCCGATGAGGGCCGCAGCTTCCTGTCCAAGAAGGGCGGCGGCAACAAGCTGGGCGAGCAGGTCTACGACCCGCGCGTGACCATGTTCGCCGACCCGTGGCACCCGGATGCGCCTGTACTGCCGTGGGACAACGAGGGCCTGCCGCGCGAGCGCATGGCCATCATCGAAAACGGCAAGATCGCCAACCTGGACTACTCGCGTTTCTGGGCACAGAAGCAGGGCAAGACCGCCAAGGCGTCGCCGGGCAACCTGCTGATGAGCGGTGGCGACAAGAGCACCGCCGAGCTGGTGCGCGGCACCCAGAAGGGCATCCTGGTCACCCGCACCTGGTACATCCGCATGGTTGATCCGCAGACCGTGCTGCTGACCGGCCTGACCCGTGACGGCACCTTCTACATCGAGAATGGCCAGATCAAGCACCCGGTGAAGAACTTCCGCTTCAACGAATCGCCGGTGATCATGCTCAACAACATCGAAGAGCTGGGCAAGCCGGTGCGCGTGGCCGGTGATGAATCCAGCTACGTGATGATGATCCCGCCGATGAAGCTGCGCGATTTCACCTTCACCTCGCTGTCCGACGCCGTCTGATGGATCGCCGGGCCTGCCTGCGCTGGTTGGCCGCTGCCGCTTCGGCGGCGGCGCTGCCGGCCTGGGCACAGGCAGGCCCGCGCAGTTCACGCTACGACTTCTGGTTCACCCGGCTGCAGTACGACTCCGGCGACTGGGACGTGGACGCACGCATGCCGTCCAACCTGATCACCTCGCTGATCGACTACACCTCGCTGCGGGTGGACCCGCAGGAACACGTGGTGGCCCTGGCCGACCCGCGCATGCTGGAAGCGCCGTTCTGCTACCTGGCCGGGCACACGCTGGTCGAGTTCAACGCCGCGGAGCGGCAGAACTTCGTGCGCTACGTGCGCAACGGCGGCTTCGTCTTCGTCGATGACTGCAACCATGACATCGACGGGTTGTTCGCCACCTCGTTCGAAGCGCAGATGGGCCGCCTGTTCGGGCCCAGGGCATTGCAGAAACTGCCCAACAGCCACGCGCTGTACCGCAGCTTCTTCCGATTCCCCGACGGCCCGCCTGCGACCAGCTTCGAGCTCAACGGCTGGGGCGATGACCTCGTGCACGACTACCTGAAGGGCATCGAGGTCGATGGCCGCCTGGGCCTGCTCTACAGCAACAAGGACTATGGCTGCGAGTGGGACTACGACTGGCGCAACAAGCGTTTCCTGGCCGAAGACAACACCCGCTTCGGCGTCAACATCGTGATGTACGCGTTGAACAACTGATAGGACCTGCACGCCCATGACCGCCCCCGACCTCGATTCCCTGCTGCCGCGCCTGCACGATCTGCGCGCTGCGCTCGCACGCGCGGTGGTGGGCCAGAACACCGTGGTCGAGCAGCTGCTGATCGGCCTGCTGGCCGGCGGCCACTGCCTGCTGGAAGGTGCGCCCGGGTTGGGCAAGACGCTGCTCGTGCGCTCGCTCGGCCAGGCCCTGGAACTGCAGTTCCGGCGCGTGCAGTTCACCCCCGACCTGATGCCCAGCGACATCCTCGGCACCGAGCTGCTGGAGGAAGACCACGGCACCGGTCATCGCCATTTCCGCTTCCAGCAGGGCCCGATCTTCACGAATCTGCTGCTCGCCGACGAACTCAACCGCACCCCACCCAAGACCCAGGCGGCGCTGCTGGAAGCCATGCAGGAACGCACGGTCAGCTACGCCGGCACCACCTATGCGCTACCGGCGCCGTTCTTCGTGCTGGCCACGCAGAACCCGATCGAGCAGGCCGGCACCTACCCGCTGCCGGAAGCGCAGCTGGACCGCTTCCTGCTGCACGTGCTGGTGGATTACCCCAGCGAGGACGAGGAACGGCAGATCCTGGAGCAGACCACCGGCGGCGCCACCGACACGGTGCCGAAGGTGATGGATGCCGAGGCGGTGATCGCACTGCAGGCCGCGGTGCGCCAGGTGCATGTCAGCCCCGATGTGCTGGCCTGGATCACCCGCCTGGTACGTGCCAGCCGGCCTGGCGAAGGCGCACCGGCGGCGATCAACCAGTGGGTGAAGTGGGGTGCGGGCCCGCGTGCCGGCCAGTCGCTGGTGCTGGCGGCGAAGGCACGCGCGTTGCTGCAGGGCCGCTTCGCCGCCACCCGCGAGGATGTGCAGGCACTGGCCGCGCCGGTGATGCGCCATCGCCTGCTGCTGTCGTTCGCCGCCGAGGCCGAGCAGAAGCGTGCCGACGACGTGGTCGCCGCGCTGCTGCAGGCTGTGCCGTTCCCGGGTTGAGCCACGCGTGAACGCAGGTACGCCGTTGACCCTGCCGCCGGAACTGCGTGCGCGCCTGCGCCTGCTGCGGTTGCGGCCGCGCCTGGCCAGCGGGGCAAGCGGCATCGGCCAGCACGCCAGCCGCAGCCGCGGTGCCGGCCTGGAATTCGCCCAGTACCGTGCGTACGAACCGGGTGACGAACTGCGCCAGATCGACTGGAAGCTGTATGCGCGCTCGGACCGCTTCTTCGTGCGCGAGTCCGAACGCGAAAGCCCGATAACGGTCTGGCTGCTGCTTGATGCCACCGCCTCGGCCGGCCAGGCTGATCGCGCGGCACCGCAGCGCACGCGACTGGACCACATGCGTGGCGTGGCCGCATGCCTGGTTGAACTGGCCCTGCAACAGGGTGATCGCTTCGGCCTGCTGGCGATCAATGGCGATGGCCTGCAACTGGTGCCCGCGGCGAACGGCGCGCGCCAGCGCGACCGTGTGTATCTGCAGTCGCAGGCGCTGCAGGCACGCGGCGGCTGGCCTGCACCTGATCGCCTGCGCCCGCTATGGGAACGGGTGCGTCCAGGCGACCTGCTGCTGGCGATCGGTGATGGCTTCGATGAGGCCGGCATCGTGCTGCTGGAACAACTAGCCAGCGCCCGCCGCGAAGTGGCACTGCTGCAGATCCTGACCGCTGACGAACGCGATTTCCCCTTCGACGCCGGCCACCGCTTCCGCGACCCGGAGACCGGCGAAGAACTGCTGGGCGATGGCGTGGCGATCCGCACCGACTACCTGCAGCGCTTCGCCGATGCACGCAGCGCGCTGCAGGCGCGCCTGCAGGCCAGTGGCATCGCCAGCGCCAGCGGTTGGCTCGACCAGCCACTGGACCAGCCGCTGCAGGCGCTGTTCGGCCGTGGGGGCGGCGCATGAACCTGTTGTTCCCGCTGGGCCTGGCCGCGCTCGCCGCATGGCTGCTGCCGTTGTTGATCCACCTCGCCCGCCGCCATCCGTACACGCCGCTGGATTTCGCCGCGCTGCGCTGGCTGCGCGCGCAGATCCGACCGCGCCAGCGCATCCGCTTCGATGACTGGCCGCTGCTGCTGGTGCGCCTGCTGCTGTTGGCCGCGCTGGCGCTGCTGCTGGCGCGCCCGGCGCTGACGGGCCCTGCGCCGGTCCCCGCTGCGTGGACCGTGGTGGCCCCAGGACTGGATGCCGCCGCACTGCGTGGCACCGTCAACGATGGCAACTGGCATTGGCTGGCAACCGGCTTCCCCTCCATCGACCAGTCACCGCTGGCCTCCAATGCCTCCCTGCCCAGCCTGCTGCGCGAACTGGATGCCCAGCTGCCGGCCGGTACCGCGCTGACCGTGCACATGCCCGATCCGCTGCCCGGCCTGGACGGCGCACGCCTGCAGCTGTCGCGCGATGTGCAGTGGCGCCCACATGCCGTGGCGGCCACAGCCACACAGGCCGCCACGACGCCGCCACGGCTGCGCGTGCACGCCAACGCGCCCGCCGGGGTGCAGCGCTGGATCGGTGCACTGCAGCGGGCCTGGGGCGTGCAGGCACCCTCGGCACCGTTGACGGCCGATGCCTTGCACGAACGCGGCGAGATCGGTGTCTGGAGCCGCAGCGACGCACTGCCGCCGCACTGGCAGGCGTGGCTGCGCGACGGCGGCAGCGTACTGAGCGCTGCGAAACCTGCCACCGAGGCCAGTGTGCTGCTGCGCAGCGCCGATGGCGCGCCGCTGCTCTGGCAGCAGCGCGTCGGTCACGGACGCTTGCTGTCACTGCCCGGTGACTGGGACATCACCACCCATGCCGCGTTGCGCGACGCGCAGCTGCCACGCTCGCTGCTTCTGGCACTGCAACCGCCATCGCCCCCACGCGTGGGGGATGCAACAGACCACGCGCCCCGCCAGACCGCTCTGCCGGCCGCAACGCCGCCGCTGCGTGAGCCGACCGCATGGCTGTTGCTGGCCGTCGTGCTGCTGTTCGCCGTTGAACGCTGGATGGCCAGCAGCGCCCGGCGCAGGGTGGCAGCATGAACGCGTTGCAACGTGCCTGGCAGCGCGCGCGACGCCGACGCGCCCTGATCACCCTGCTGCTTGGCCTGCCGTTGGCGCTGGCCGCCACCGCGCTGGCGCTGCGCCTGTCCGGCTTCGATCTGGCCTGCGTGGTCGGGACGCTCGTCGTGCTCGCCTGCGCCGCCGTTGCGACGGCGCGTGCCCGGCAGCTCGACCGTCGGTGGCTGCAGCGGCAACTTGATGCAAGCGGCGCCAGCGAGGACAGCGCGGACCTGCTGTTCGCCGAGACCGCCACGCTCAATCCGCTGCAGCAGCGCCAACGCACGCACGTGCTGGACACGCTGGAGCGCCGCATGCCGGAGCTGCGACCGCGCTGGCCGCGTGCGGCGCTGGCCCTGTGCTGGATTGCGGGCCTGACCATCGCACTGCTGGCATTCGGCTGGCCGCGCTCGAACAGCGGCCCCGCCACCGCTGCACCCACGTCGCACGGCGGCACCCCGCCCGCGGGCCCACTGCACCTGCAGTCCACCCGCCTGCGCATCGACGCACCGGCCTATACCGGCCAGGCCACGCTCACCCAGAATGCGCTGGATGCCAAGGTTGCCGCCGACAGCCGCCTGTCGTGGTCGTTGCGCTTCGACCGTGCACCGGACAAGGCGTGGCTGCAGTTCCACGATGGCCGACGCCTGCCGCTGAACGAACAGGACGGCCAATGGCAGGCGCAGGACGTGGCACGCGCGCCGGTGCTGTATCGCGTGGTGAGCGAACCGGCATTGGCCGAGACCCGCCTGCATCGGCTGGACGTGGTAGCCGACCGTGCACCCTCCGTGCGCGTGCTGGAACCGGCGGCCAGCCTGGTGCTGGCCTCGCCCGGACAGCGCCAATGGTCGCTGCGCTTCGAGGCCGGCGACGACTACGGCGTGGCTGCACAGGCAACGCTGTCGATCACGACCACCCAGGGCAGCGGTGAGAACATCACCTTCGTCCGTCGCAGCGTCAGCCTCACCGGCAGTGGCGCGCCGACCGCACGACGCTTCGCGCATACGCTCGACCTCGCCGCGCTGGGTGCGCAGCCTGGCAACGATGTGATCGCCCAGCTGGAAGTGCGCGACAACCACGCGCCCATACCACAGGCGGGACGTAGCAGCAGTGTGATCCTGCGCCTGCCCAGTGCCGAGGTTGCGCTGGGTGCCGAGCTGGAAGGCCGTATCAGGAAGACACTGCCGGCCTACTTCCGCAGCCAGCGACAGATCATCATCGATGCCGAGGCCTTGATCCGGCAGCGGCGCGGTCTCGCCGCCGATGACTTCATCAAGCGCAGCGATGCGATCGGTGTCGACCAGCGCATCCTGCGCCTGCGCTACGGCCAGTTCCTGGGCGAGGAAAGCGAAGGCGCACCGAAGCCGCCGCCGACCAGCGACCTGCCCACCAGCGATACGCCGACCGCAGATGGCCACGACGACGATCACGAGCACGACCATGGCGCGCAGGCCGATGCGCACGACGACCATGGCCATGACCATGGCGGTACAGCCAACGCAGATACCCCGCCGGTGTTCGGCAGCGCGACCGACGTGCTTTCCGAGTACGGACACACCCACGACCACGCCGAGGCGGCGACCCTGCTCGACCCGCAGACCCGTGCCACGCTGAAGGCCGCGCTGGACCAGATGTGGTCGGCTGAAGGCGAGCTGCGCCAGGGCCGGCCGGAGCAGGCGCTGCCATTCGCCTACAAGGCGCTGGGCTTCATCAAGCAGGTGCAGCAGGCCGAGCGCATCTACCTGGCCCGGGTCGGGCCGGAGCTGCCCCCCATCGATGAAGGCCGCCGGCTGGGTGGTGATCGCGCCGGGCTGTCCAGCCGTGAACTGCCGCTGGCCGCACGCACGCCGCCGGACCCGGCCATTGTCGAAGCCTGGCAGCGTCTCGGCGATGACATCGGCACACCCGATCTCGATGCGCTCGCGACCTGGCAGCAACGCAACGCTACCTACCTGCCCGATGCACTGGACCTGGCTGCCGCCATCGAACAGCTGCGCATCGAGCCCGGCTGCCGCGACTGCCGCCAGCGCCTGCGTGCGCAGCTGTGGCGTGCCCTGCAGCGTCCGTTGCCGCAGGTAATGCGGCGCAGTGCAGCCGATGCGATGGGGCAACGGTATCTCGACGCGCTGGAGGCGCAGCCATGAACGCCTCCGGTTCGAGCCTGTGGATTGCGCTGCTGCTCGCCCTGGTCGTGGTCATCGCCAGCGTGCGCCAGTTGCGTGGAAGCACAACGCACCCAGGCCGCCGCTGGGTCGTCATCGCGCTGCAGATCGCCGCTGCCACGCTGCTGTATTTCTGCCTGGTGCCACCTCCCCATCAGCGACCGGCCGCCGGCCTGGTCGTGCTCGGCGCCGAGGCCGACAAGGTGGGCGCACCGCCGGCCAGCGAAGGTCCGCTGCTGCTGTTGCCGGAAGCGGGCGTTGTACCTGATGGGCAGCGTATCCCCGACCTGGCCACCGGGCTGCGCCAACACCCCGCCTCCACGCTCACCCTCGTTGGCGCCGGCCTGGTCGCACGCGATCGCGACGCGACGTTGCCGGGCGACGTGCGCTGGCAGGCAGCACCCGCACCGCGCGGCTGGGTCGCGCTGCAGCCACCGGCCGACGTTGCTCCCGGTGGCCGCTTCGAGGTACAAGCGCAGGCGCGTGGCGCGGCAAAGGCGAAGGCCGAGCTGCTGGACCCGGCCGACACCGTGGTCGATCGCGCGGACGTTGCCAAAGACGGCCGCGTCCAGCTCACTGGCATCGCCCGCGCCGAAGGCCGCAGCGTATTCCGGCTGCGCCTGCTCGACACCGAAGGCCATGTGGTGGATACCGTACCGGTGCCGCAGCAGACCCTGCCGGCAGCGCCCCTGCGCCTGTTGGTGCGTGCCAGCGCGCCCGGCCCGGAACTGAAGTACCTGCGGCGCTGGGCCGCTGACGCGGGCCTGCGCGTGCAGGTGCAGGCCGATACCGGTGCAGGGCTCAGCGTGGGCGATGGCGTGGTTTCGCTCGATGCTGCAACGCTGGCGCGCGGCGACCTGCTACTGCTGGACGAACGCGGCCTGGCGGCCCTGAGTGCAGGCCAGCTGGCCGCCGTGCGTCAGGCGCTGCGCGACGGTCTGGGTGTACTGGTACGCAGTGCGGGGGCACCTTCGGCCAGCGCGCGCCAGCGCCTGCACGATCTTGGCCTGCCCGTGCAGGGCGATGGCAGCAGCCACACCCTCGAACTTCCCGGCGACGGTGACACCGCGGTCCTTGCCGCGCGCCGTGGCCCGCTTGCCGCCGGCACACTGCCAACCGGCTACGGCGAAGAGGCCGACCGCAGCTCGCACAGCGCTGCGCTGCCTTCGCTGGAAGCACTGGCATTGCAGGCACCGGGCAGCAACGCACTGCTGCAGGGTCTTGATGGCAAGGCCGTCGGCGGCTGGCGCTCGGCCGGCAAGGGACGCATCGGCCTGCTGCCCATCACCGACAGCTGGCGTTGGGTGCTGGCGGGCCGCGATGACCGCCACGGCGAACTGTGGAGCGGCGTGGTTGCCACGCTGGCACGTGCGCAGGGCAGCGGTGATGCGCTGTGGTCACCACAAGCGATTGCCTGGGCCGGCGAACGGCAGGCGCTGTGTGGCGTACAGGCGCCGCTGCAGGCCTTCAACCCGCGTGGCGACGGCGTACCGCTGATCGTCGATGGTGCGACATCGGCGCTGCGTTGTGCCGGCTGGTGGCCACGTGGCGCAGGTTGGCAGCGCCTGCAGCATGGGGACAGTATCGTCTGGCGCTATGCATTCGACCCGAAGGACGCGCCCGCACTGCATCGGCAGGCGATGATCGATGCGACCACGCAGGCGCTGGCCCGCAGCACGCCCGCGAATGCACAGGCCACGCAGCCGGTGGCTGGCTCGCGCTGGCCATGGTGGCTGGCCTTCGTGCTGTGCGCCTCGCTGCTGTGGTGGCTGGAACGGCGGCGGTGACTTCGGGGTCGGATCCCTTTCGCCCGCGAAAGGGCTCTGACCCCGGCCGATTGGATCGCAAAGAGCATCCATGCATGGCGTGGATCTACTGGTCCCTCATGCGCCCTTCAACGTTTTCCCACGCGCCGATACACGCCATTGAAGCGCACGTTCATGCCACCGCACTCGCTGTTGTCGGCCACGATCAGCACCTCGCCCAGCGAATGCACACGCACCCTGCAGGTGTCTTCGGCGAACTCCACATCGGCGCCGCGTGGCGTCGCACGCGCTTCGACCTGGCCCATGTTGGGGCCATACGGACGCTGTTCCGGCGTGGGGTTTGCAGAGGGCCAGTAGGCGTCGCCTTCCACATGCAGCTGTGCACCCTGCACCGAGATGTGCAGGCCGTTGTCGCCATCCTTCCAGTTGCCCGCCCAGTCCCGCAGCGACGGCACCACCGCAGGCAATGGCTGCAGCTTGCTGCGGTCCACCCAGCCCGCACTGCCGCCCACCTTGTTCGGGAAGAACGCACAGCGATAACCGCCCAGGTCGCGCCCGGTCACCACCGTATCGCCGTTGACCACATAGCTGCGCTGGCGGCAGGCCGGCTCGCCCTTGCCCGGGCAGCCGTCCATGTCGCCGAGCAGGTACAGGCGCGGTGCGTCGACCACCCGCGCCAGTGCAAACCGGCTCTGTTCGGACGGGAACGCGCCGTTGCGGCAGGCGCCGTCATCGGCGATATCGGAAGCAAAGGCAGAGGCGGGCAGCAACGCGGCCAGCAGGCAGAACGAACGCAGGGACATGGCATGGCACCGATGGGGATGCCGGCAGGATATACCGGCCTACTTCACCGGCGATGGGTCACCGGCACCCTGCTCCTCGGAGAACCGCAGCGCACGCTGCTGCTGTTCGGCACTGAGTTCCGGCGGTGGCCGCGCCACCGCAGCCTGGATCTGCGCCGGTCCACCGGTAAGCTTGTTCACGCCCTTTGCAGCTGCCATCACGCCCTTGACCACGCCCATCATGATGTAGCCGCCGCCCATGCTGACCTGTTCCGGCGACGGTGGTTCACTCCAGTCGCGGCTGAAGCGGTTGTCGCCGAACTTCACGGGATTCTTGAAGCGGTACAGGTCCAGCGGCTCGTCTTCCGGCTTGAGTGCGCGCACTTCGCCAAGGGTGGTGACGTTGTCCTGCGGCAGGGTGGTGGAAACCGGCGCGGTAGCTACCGTGGGCGCGTCTGCAGAAGGAGCAGGCGCAGCCTCGGGCACCGCCTGCTGCGCCTGCGCCAGGCCCGCCAGCATCAGGTTGGCCAGCACTGCTCCCTGCATTCCACGTCGTGCCACGGCCCTTGCCCCGTCTGTTGCGTCCAGGCTGTGAGGATACGCATCGCTGCTTCAGATTTCGTTGTGGCCGCGCGCAGGCGTTCAGCGGGCGATGGCCCAATCCGCAACGAGTTGCATTGGTTTTCGATGCCGAACCCTTGAACCTGTCAGGTTCGACCTGCCGGAGCACACTCATGCCCCTTTCATTGCTGGTGATTGGCTGCGTGCTGCTGCTCGCCCTCGCCCTGTCCGCCACCGAATTCCATCAGCGACAGCTCGATCATCGCGCCCTGCGAAGGCTTCGAGGCTCGCAAGCGGCGCGCCAGCTGGACAGCGCCGAATACGACGCTCTCGAGCCCTTCAGATTGACCGGCCAGCTCGGCCCGTCCAACAGCGTGTACCGCATCGAAGGCGAGCACAGCCTGCGCGAGGTCGACGCACACACGAAGATCGAGCGACTGGGCAGCGTGCCGGTGCTGCTGCCGTATGGCATGCGGCGCCATCTGTCCGCGCGGAACCGTGCGGATGTCGTGCTGGGTCGCTCATTCGCCCTGGTCGTCTGGCTGAACGGCCATACGATCACCGGCGAGCGTGAACGTGAAACGCAGGCGCAGACTGACCGATGTGTCTGGCTCGAGAGGGGTACCCGGCAGCCCACGCCCGGGCCCTGCACGGTGGACACTGCGCAGGGAAGCCCACGCACCCGGCGCGAGGAGACGGAGGCAGAACGTTCCCTCCGCCAACCCCGCTGGCTGGGCATATCAAGCGCAGTGTGCATCGTGCTTGCATCCACCCTGTTCTGGGTGGGTGGTCAGATGCGTTGGGGATCGCCTGGGGGCTGCTGGCCGGTGGCGCGGCCATGGCCGGGGTCGCAGTGGCGCTGCGGCGGCAGGGAACGCGCCCGCTGCCGCCGCCGGCGCAGGTGGTAAGGATCGAGGGTGTCCTGTCCGGCCCGGTACTGCAGGGCAATGGTCAGATCGATGGTGACGTGCCACGGGTCTTCGTCGATACCGTCGAAGTGCACGTCCCTCGCCACTGGTGCGAACCCGGCGTGCTGCCCTTTGGTCGCACCGTCACCGCCGACGTGCGCGAGGAGGATCGTGCACTGCTGGCGGTGTCACCCGGCCCGTCCCGGGTCAAGGAGGCGCTGCGTCACCCTCGTCTTCCCTGGGCCAGGCACCTGCTGTGGCTGACTGTGGCGGTCATCGTCACGCTGTGGTCCCTGGGCAACGGCGAAGGCGTCATTGAAGACCTGCGTGCCTCGGCGGATGCACTGCGGCCGTCACGCGTCCGGACCGATGCAGTGCCCTCTGATCTGCTATCCGATCCCCCCAGGCGCGGTGACAAGGTGCAGCTGACCGGCCTGGCCACCTGTGGCGTGCAGCGGTCCTGGGCAGGAGACAGAGAGGCACCTGCGATCCTCGACTGCGGGCAACGGGTCTGGACAACATCCCCCGTTGCGCCACCGCCGGCCGCGCTGCCGCCCGCCATCGCGGCCCTTGGCGATGAGTCCCTGTTGAAGGTTCGTGTATCACTGCACGCACCTGACGCCCTGTTTCTGAGCGCACGGCAGGATGCCAGGCATGCCGTGCTGGGGAGCCGTCAGCTGGTGGATGGACTGGAGCTGGCATGCCAGGCGGGCCTGCCGGACTGTGGATACTTCCGCGAGCGCGTGATGGAACTGCTGGCGACGCCGGTTGCACGGCGCAGCGCAGCACTTCCTGACGAGGCGGTCCCGCCGGGAGATGGCTGGAGGGGGTTTGCAGCGTCCATGCAACGAATCGACGCTTCAGGCGACGCGGCCCTGCACCTGACCACGCCCGACATGGCTGCCCTGCACGCACTGCAGCGCGCCGTCAGCCGCAGTATTGCCAGGCAGCAGCTGGCTGAACTCACCCATGCCTATCGCGATGCCCCGCCCGGGGTGATCCTGCGGGAGCACCGGCCCCGCCCGACCCTTGCTGGGGCTGCCGCCAGCGATCCCTGGCAGGCGCTGGGCCTGACAAGCGACCGGCTGGTACACCCGCAGCCTTTCGACATGGCAGGCTGGGTCGTCAACGCTTCGCAGCAAGGCCACGCATTGCATGTGGACATCGACACAGCCTCGGGATCATCCCCACTTGCCAGCGCCTTGGTACGCAGCACGTGGCGGCTGCTGGCGGTGCTGTTGCTGCTCGTCCAGTTGCGCATCCTGATGCGATGTGGGCTCCGGGCAGAGCAGCAGCGTCGCGCATTGGCCAGCCACATGCGCGACGACTGACACATCGCGATAGCCAGCAGAAGGATCAACCACTCCTCGGGTCCCGCTCTGAATGGTTCACTGCATCCCACGCCGGTGTCTCACATCCTGAGACGTGGATGTGGTGCCATGTGACCCCTCGCAATCCGTACTGGCTCCATCTTCCATGGCCTACGAACTCGCCAAGCGCACCGCCGACGCCGAGCAGAAGCTCGCCACCCGCGACGGCCTGCCCGCCCGCGATGGCGCCCTGCTCAGTGCGCGGCTGCAGCGCCGCTACCAGGACCGCATCACCGGCAGCTTTGCCATTCCGGGCCGCGAAGGCCGCTACGCGCCCCTTCCCGATTCAGTGCCGCCGGCCCTGGCCGCCGCGCTGAAGGCCCGTGGCATCGAGCAGCTCTACAGCCACCAGGCTGAAGCGTGGGAGGCCAGCCAGCGCGGCGAACACGTGGCCATCGTCACCCCCACCGCCAGCGGCAAGTCGCTGTGCTACACCCTGCCAGTGGTCAGCGCGGCCATGCAGGACAAGGCCAAGGCGCTGTACCTGTTCCCGACCAAGGCGCTGGCCCAGGACCAGGTGGCCGAACTGCTGGAACTCAACCGCGCCGGCGACCTGGGGGTGAAGGCCTTCACCTTCGATGGCGACACCCCTGGCGATGCGCGGCAGGCGATCCGCCTGCATGGCGACATCGTGGTGTCCAACCCGGACATGCTGCACCAGGCGATCCTGCCGCATCACACCAAGTGGGCGCAGTTCTTCGAGAACCTGCGCTACATCGTCATCGACGAAGTGCATACCTACCGCGGCGTGTTCGGCAGCCATGTCACCAACGTGCTGCGCCGGCTCAAGCGCATCTGTGCGTTCTACGGCGTGCAACCGCAGTTCATCCTGTGCTCGGCCACCATCGGCAACCCGCAGGCGCATGCCGAGGCGCTGATCGAGGCCCCGGCGACTGCCATTACTGAATCCGGTGCGCCCAGCGGGCCGAAACAGGTGCTGTTGTGGAATCCGCCGGTGATCAACCCCGACCTCGGCCTGCGCGCCTCGGCGCGCTCGCAGAGCAACCGGATCGCGCGCATCGCGATCAAGTCCGGGCTGAAGACGCTGGTGTTCGCACAGACCCGGTTGATGGTGGAAGTGCTGACCAAGTACCTGAAGGACATCTTCGACCACGACCCGCGCAAGCCGCCACGCATCCGTGCCTACCGCGGCGGCTACCTGCCCACCGAGCGCCGTGAGACCGAACGGGCGATGCGCGCCGGCAACATCGACGGCATCGTCAGCACCTCGGCGCTGGAACTGGGCGTGGATATCGGCAGTCTGGACGTGGTCATCCTCAATGGCTACCCCGGCAGCGTGGCCGCCACCTGGCAGCGCTTCGGCCGCGCCGGCCGCCGCCAGCAGCCCGCGCTGGGCGTGATGGTGGCCAGCTCGCAGCCGCTGGACCAGTACGTGGTGCGGCATCCGGATTTCTTTGCCGAGGCCTCGCCCGAACATGCGCGCATCGCGCCGGACCAGCCGTTGATCCTGTTCGACCACATCCGCTGCGCGGCCTTTGAATTGCCGTTCCGGGTCGGCGATGGCTTCGGCCCGATCGATCCGGAAGTGTTCCTGGAAGCGCTGGCCGAAACCGAAGTCATCCATCGCGAAGGCGAGCGCTGGGAATGGATCGCCGACAGCTATCCGGCCAATGCGGTCAGCCTGCGTGCCGTGGCCGACGGCAACTTCGTGGTGGTCGACCGCAGCGATGGCCGCCAGCAGATCATCGCCGAAGTGGATTACTCCGCCGCGGCGCTCACCCTGTACGAAGGCGCCATCCACATGGTGCAGTCCACCCCGTACCAGGTGGAAACGCTGGACTGGGACGGGCGCAAGGCCTACGTCACCCGCACGCATGTGGACTACTACACCGACAGCATCGACTTCACCAAGCTCAAGGTGCTGGACCGCTTCGATGGAGGCGTGGCCGGCCGTGGCGATTCGCACCACGGCGAAGTGCACGTAGTGCGCCGCGTGGCCGGCTACAAGAAGATCCGCTACTACACGCACGAGAACATCGGCTACGGCCCGGTGAACCTGCCCGACCAGGAACTGCATACCACTGCGGTGTGGTGGCAGCTGCCACAGGCGCTGCTGCTGCGCGCCTTCGCCAGCAAGCAGGATGCGCTGGATGGATTCCTCGGCGCGGCCTATGCGCTGCACATCGTCGCCACCGTGGCGGTGATGGCCGATGCGCGCGACCTGCAGAAGTCGGTGGGCAACGGCGATGGTTCCTGGTTCGCAATCGCCGACCAGAGCGGCCGTGGCCAGCTGCGCGGCAGCGAGGGTGATCCTGGCGTTGTCGAGCTGTTGCAGGAGTTCGTGCCCACCGTGTACCTGTACGACAACTTCCCTGGTGGCGTCGGCCTCAGCGAGCCGTTGTGGCAGCGCCAGGCCGAGCTGGTGCAGCGCGCGCGCGAACTGGTCCAGCGCTGCGACTGCAAGGCCGGCTGCCCGGCCTGTGTCGGCCCGGTGCTGGCCGCACAGGAGGACGATGAGACCTCGCCGCGGGCGCTGGCGCTGCGCGTGCTGGACCTGTTCGATGCCGAAGCCTGCCAGTACGTGCGCGACGTGGTGGTGACCACGCGCGAGCCGATGGAGTTGCTGGCACCGTGAGCCTGAGCCTGGACAAGCTGCGCCTGCTGCGGAAGCAGGCCGGCGACCCGAAAGCCGCCGTACCGGCGGCACCGGACGCTCCTGCTGCACCTGCGGCACCGCGGGCCGCCAACGATGCGCAACAGCCGCCGGTCGAGCGCTCGGTGTTCGCCTGGGTCGAACAGGAGATCCGCCACAAGCCGACCGGCGCTGCGGCCTGTGCCCCGACACCGGCGCCGGCAACGTTGCGGCGGCCGGAGGTGGGAAGCCTGCATCGCCTGCTCGGCCTGCGCACACGCGGCGGCCCTGCACCGGTGCATGCCCGTGCACAGGATCGGCAACTACCCGGCGAAGAAATCGCACCGGGTCTGTTCCTGATCGAATCGCTGCAGCCGCAGACGATTCCGGCGCAGCCCCTGTCGCTGGATTTCGCCCGTCGCGAAGGCCAGCACGTGGCCGCGCGCGACCTGCTGTTCTTCGATACCGAAACCACCGGCCTGGCCGGCGGCACCGGCACCCGCGCCTTCATGATCGGGGCCGCCGACTGGCATGTGTGCCCGCAACGCGGCGAAGGCCTGCGCATCCGCCAGCTGCTGATGTCCACCATGGCTGCGGAAGACGCGATGCTGGCCACCTTCGCCAGCTGGCTGCAGCCGACCACCGTGTTCTGCAGCTACAACGGCCGCAGCTACGATGCGCCACTGCTGAAGGCCCGCTACCGGCTGGCCCGGCAACGCGACCCGATCAGCGCGCTGGACCATGTCGACCTGCTCTACCCCACCCGCCGCCGTTATCGTGGCAGCTGGGAGAACTGCAAGCTGTCCACCATCGAACGCCAGCTGCTGCGCGTGGTGCGCGAGGACGATCTGCCCGGTTCTGAGGCGCCGGGCGCATGGCTGCGCTTCCTGCGTGGTGGCGATGCGGTGAACCTGCGCCGGGTGGCCGACCACAACCACCAGGACGTGGTGACGCTGGCCCTGCTGCTGCAACGGTTGGTGCACGAGGAACAGCGCGAGCGCGAGACGCTGGCGCTGGTCGGGCAGTAGGCGTTGACGCGGCCTGACGGTGGCAGCGGCGACACTGCCGCCACCATCCACGCTTGGAGCCCGACGATGCGCCTCAGTCCCCTCGCCCTGCTCGCCATCCTGTCTCTGGCCGCCTGCAGCCATGCGGGCAGCAGTACCGCGCATGAGACCACGCCGCCATCGGCGGCCGACGGTCCGCATGAGTGCCAGCCCGACAAGCTTGAAGCCTTCACCGGCAAGACCGCCGACGAAGCCACGGTGAAGCAGCTGGTCAGCGCCAGCGGCGCGCGCAATGCACGGGTGGTCAAGCCTGGCATGGCGGTGACCATGGACTTCCGCCAGGACCGCGTGACCGTGCAGGTGGATGCGCAGAACCGCATCGAACGCGCCAGCTGCGGTTGATCGCCTCAGGGTAGTGCCGGCCGCTGGCCGGCACCCCACATTGCCGGCCAGCGGCCGGCACTACCGCTCAGAGTCGCTCGGCCTTGCCGCTGGCCAGTGCGCGCGCGATCACCTGCTGTGCCTGCTGCGATGCCTGCGCATGCACGCGCGCCTGACGCTCGCCCAACGCGGCCTGTTGGCTGCCCAGTGCCGCCTGTCGGTTGGCCAGTTCAGACTGCTGTCTGGCCAGGCGCTGCATGTCACGGGTGCGGCCGGACTGCGCGGCCTCGCTGCGGGCTTCCTGCATCGCACGATGTGCCTCGGCGGCGGCCTCGCGCGCAGCCTCTCGCGCAACGGCGATATCGCTGGTCGCACCGCGCGCCGCCTTCGCCGCTTCCGCCGCCGCCTCGCGGTTGATGTCATGCGCGGCCATCGCGTTGCGCGCGGCCTCGGCAGCGGCCAGTGCGATGCGGCGTGCCTCCTCGCTCTGCAGACGCCCCATCTCGCCCATCTGCTTGCCGAGTTCGCCCTGCTCGCGACCCAGCGCACTCTGCTGGCGGCCCAGTTCGCTCTGCTGGCGGCCCAGATCGACCGCGCCGCTGTAGGCACGCTGCAGGGTCTGGATCATCATCGGATCACGCACCACGTAGCGCTTGTCGCCCTGGCGGAACCACAGCGCCGGGCCCTTGCCGAGCTGTTTGCGTGCCAGCGTCACATCGTCGATGCCGCCGTTGGCGAAGGTCGAATCACCATCCACCAGCACGAACGCCTGCGGCGGCGACGTGCCCAGATCCAGCCGCCCGTAGGTGGTGATGGAGGAACTGCGCGAGGTGCTGCGGCCGCCGTCGATGCCCGGGTCGACGTCGACATCCACGTCAACCGCCACATCCGCATCGTCCGGGCCGGACAGCTCCTCAACGTCGGCGGGCTCGGCGGGCGGCGCAGGGGCCACCGGCACCGCCGGCGCACGCGCCGACATCGGCGGTGCAGGCGGAACCTTCGGCGCCGGCGGCGGGGGAACCACGGCCTTCGGTGCGGCCGGCGGCGCAGGCGGTGCCGGCGGCACCGGGGCCGCAACCAGGCGCATCGGCGCCACGCCCACCACCACCACGGCAGCGGTCAACGCCATCGCCAGCAGGCGCGGGCAGGACCGGTGCGACTGCAGCGAGAGCAGGCGACGCTTGAGGCTGGTGGTGCTCGGTGCGGCGCTGGCCACGCCCAGGTGCGGCTGTGGGGCCACGCCCAGCTGCAGCAACAGGCGGCCATAGGCCTGGCGGCTGGCGCCGTGCTGGCCGACCACGGCCGCATCCACTGCTTCCTCGCGGGCCTGGGCGTATTCGCGCACCGACAGGCGCAGCAGCGGGTGGAAGAAGAACAGGTGCTGGGCCAATGCGGGCAGCAGCCCCCACTGCAGGTCACGACGCTGCAGGTGCTGTAGTTCGTGGGTCAGCGCCAGGTCCAGCGCGTCGCCTTGCAGCGCATTGTCACCTGCGGGCAGCAGCAGCACCGGGCGGAACGGCCCGACCAGCTGCGGCGAGTCCACCTGAGTGCTCATCCACAGCCGCGGTGCAGGGCGCACACCGTGCGCATCGGAGGCCAGCTGCAGGGCCTGCACCAGCGCCTGGTCCTCGCAGGGATAGGCCGCAGCCAGCAGTGCGCGGCAGCGGCGCCACTCACCGAAGGTGCGCAACGCCATCAGCAGCACGCCGGACAGCCACAGCGCGGCCAGTGCGATCGCCCACCAGGCCACCGCCGGCACGTCCGCCGCAGGCATCGGCATCGCCGCCAGCACCTGCGCCGAGGCCTGCGGGGCCAGCGGGTGCAGTGTCTCGGTGACCACTTCGGTTGCAGTCATCGCCACGGCCTGGGGGGCCGGCAGCCAGGCCAGCTGCAACGGCTGGCTCCAGAACAGGCCGAGCACGGCCTGCAGCGAGACCAGCCACCACAGGCGGCAGCGGGTGGCCGCCGACAGCGACGGCAGCGCGCGGCACAGGCCATACACCAGGGCCACCAGCAGCACGGTCTGCAGGCTGGTCCAGCCCAGCCGTTCCAACATCGGGATCAGCATCGTGGTGTCCATGGCTCAGCCCTCGTGGCGACGCGATTGGAGTTGGGCGACCAGCGCTTCCAGCTCGGCCAGCTCGTTGTCGCTGACCTGCTGGCGCTGCGACAGGTAGGCCACGAACGGCGACACCGACCCCTGCAGGGTGTTGTCGACGAACTGGGCCACGGCACCCTGCAGCACGCTCTGCGGGCCACGGGTGGCCTGGTAGCGGTAGACCCCGTCCTGCTGCTGGCGCTGAAGGTACCCCTTCGCCCGCAGCCGCTCCATCATCGTCAGCACGGTGGAACGGGCCAGGCCACGGGCCTCCCCGTAGCCACTGGCGACCTCGCCGACGCTGGCCGGCGCATGTTCATCGATGTACTGCAGCAGGGCCAGCTCCTGGTCCCCGATGGTCTTGCCACGCATGACACCACTCCCTTGACTACATGTGTCGTCACTGTCAGCTTGACGACAGCTGTAGTCAACCCCCCGGAAGTCATGGGCCGACGAACGGTAGGCACCACCGAGCGCTTAAACCTTGGATCCGCCCGCTGCATCCCATCCGCAACGCCCGGCTGGAATTCCGCATGTCCCACCCAATGCTCCGAGTCCTGCTCATGCTCATCAGTGCACTGCCCTTCGCCGCCGTCTCTGCCAGCCAGGACCAGGCCAACGACCAGACCCGCCGCCTGATCCGCCAGATCATGCTGGAGCGGCGCATCCCAGGATTGCAGATCGCGGTGGTCAAGGACGGGCAGACCGTGTTGTCCGAGGCCTACGGGCTGGCCAACGTGGAGAACGGTGTGCTTGCCTCGCGCGACACCCGTTTCCCACTCAATTCGGCCACCAAGGCGTTCACCGGCGTGGCCGCCGCGCAGCTGGCCCAGCAGGGGCAGCTGGATCTGGACGCGCCGGCCTCGCGCTACCTGGATGATCTTCCGCCAGCGTGGAGAGACGTGCGCGTACACCAGTTGCTGGCGCATACCTCCGGCCTTCCGGACATCCTTGATGCGAATGGACTGCTGGGCGGTGGCTCAGAAGCGCAGGCGTGGGCGGCCGTCACTGCGCAGCCGGTCGAAGCCGAACCCGGGCAGCGCTTCGCCTACAACCAGACCAACTACGTACTGCTGGCACGAATCATCGCGAAGCAATCCGGCATGCCCTACGAACGTTTCCTCGCCACCCGCCAGTTCAGCAGCGCGCGCATGGCCCGCACCACCTTCGGCGACAGCTACGACCTGATTCCGGATGCGGCGACGATGTACAGCCTGGCCCCGCGAGCCACCGACGCTGCCGATGCACCGTCCCGCCTGTCGCACTGGTTCTACGACATACCGCCTTCGCTGTGGGCCGGTGGCGGCATCCTCACCACCGCCGACGACACCGCGCGCTGGCTGGTCGCGCTGACCGAAGGCCGTCTGCTGCCGGAGACGGCCCTGCGTCGGATGTGGAGCGCAGAGCGCCTGGCGGATGGCCGTGCCGGCCCGTGGGCGGGGGGCTGGCCGGTACTGCGCGCATCGCCCGACCTTCAGGTGGCCGGTATCGGCGGTGCGCGCTCGGCGTTCGTGGTCTATCCCGAGCGCCGCGTGGCGGTGGTGGTGCTGACCAATCTTGTCGGTGCCAATCCGCAGCAGTTCATTCCGCGCATTGCCGATTTCTATGCGCGCGATGCCTCAACGCCCAGTCACGAACGGGTCGCCCTTGCACGGCAATAACGGGCTGTCATCGCAGGGCCATAGCCCGGCCGGCACGGTCCTGGCCACTTCGAAGTGATCCTGGTTCCAGCGCAGGAAACCGCCGTGGATGGCATTGCCATGGTCGAAGCTGCGCGCGTCGGCGGCCAATGGCTGCTCGGGGTCGGCTTCGGCCACCCAGCGCAGCACCGGCACCTTGTCCAGCGGCCCGATGAAGGCGAACAGGTCGCCCGCGCCCTTGTCCTGGTATGCCGTCATCGTCGCCGCATCAGGCAGCCCTGCCTGCGCCAGCAGCGATGCGGTGACGTCCTGCAGCGGTGCCGCCCCCTGTGCAATGTAGGCGCGCATGCCGGTGGTGCTGGCTGGGCAGTCCCGCAGCTGCACCAGATAGCCCGTGGTGCCGCCACTACTGGAGAACGACCGTATCCAGTAACGGAAACGCGGCCCGCTGCGATCGGTGACCATGAAATCCTGCCGGCCCCCCTGCGCGGGAATGGAAAGCACCTGCACATTGCTGGCACCTTCCACGTTGCACTTCAATTGCATCAGCACCTGCCTGGCAGGTTCGGGCAGCGCAGCGTAGCGACCGCCGGGATGGGCGCTGCCGGAGGCTTCCGGCAGTGCGGGCAGTCCACGATCAGTGGGCAGGGTCTGCGCAGGCAAGGCCTCCGGGTTCGCCGCCGGGCTGGCGGTGGGCGCTGCCGGCGCGACACGCTCTCCAGCGGGCGCGCAGGCGCTGCAGGCCAGCAACAACATCAACGAAACGCTCGGCATCAGGTGTGATCGGATCATCGCTCAACGCCCTCCCATCGCCGGTACTTCCTGCTGCTGTGCAGGCGCCGGCGCCGGTACCGGTGCACCCTGTTCGCGCGCTTGCTGCTGCAGCTGGCGCAGGCTGGTTTCCACCGTAGTCTCGCGCACCTCGGCCGCGTTGACGCCTGCGCGCACTGCCGCGGGGTCGCCCGGACTGCCCTGCACCAGGAACAGTGTCTCGCCCGCAGCGCGGCCACCACTGGGATTGCTGGCCACGATCTGGTCGACCCGGGTCATGCCTGCGGCCTTCGCTTCGCGCAGCATCACCAGACTGTAGTCATCGGCATGCTCGGCGTAGCGTCCGCCCAGGGCCTGCAGGTGCGTGCTGATCTGCTGCTGCAGGGCATGGTCGCGATGCTGCGGCTGACGGGGATCGTCATTGGCCGCGAGCGGCGCGTCCTGTCCCAGCTCGCGCGCCTGGCCGGGTGCAACCGAGGTCAGCACGTACTGCCAACGGTTCTGCCCAGGCGTGCCGCGCACCGTCGACACGAAGTCGTCGTACTCGCCGCCGCCGATGGTCTGGCAGCCCGCCGAATCGGTATTGGACCGGCTGCCACGATGGATCTTGAAGGTGTCGTTGAGGTCCTGCACGCCCTGGGTATCGCGCGCATCGAACCAGCCGTCGCCATTGCTGTCGCGCTCCACACGGCCGGCGCCTGCGGTGATCGCGTCCTGCGAAGGGCGCAGTGCAAATTCATCGGGATGGCCATTTCGCGGATGGGTTGTTGCGCGCATCTCGGTGGTGCCTTCGCCCAACCGTCCAAGATCCTTGACCCGGTCGCCGTTGACGTCCTCGCCCTCGGTCTTGGTGCGCGGCGCCACGTTGCCGAAGCCGGGGCTGCGTGGCGTGGTCTTGGCGTGACCATCGTACTGGGCCGTCGGCTCCGTCGTGGCCTGGTTGAACTCGCGCACATGGCCGTGGCCCTGCGCATCCTTCCACAGCACCACGATGCGGTCGTCGTAGACACCACGCCCGCGCGCCTCGGTGGTGCGGTTCTCATCACGCAACCCCAGCACCACGCGATCCCGGGTGGCCATCGCATCGTTTGCCGCGGCGCTGCCGCGCTGGGCCACGATGCTGCCGTACACGTCGTACTGCTGGGCCTGGCTCAGGCCTGCGGTCTCTGCTGCATCGGGCATGCGCGGAGGGCGCGTCGCCTCAGCCAGGCGATCCAGCATCGGGTTGACCGTGGCCGCATCCGCGGCGGATACGCCACCGCTGCGTTGCAGGGCCTCAAGCTCGGTGGCACCCCGCGCCGCGATGTAGCGATCCAGCGATTCCTGCACCACTGCACTCTGGCCGTTGTGCAGGGCCTCCAGGCGCGCGGCCGCGCCACGGGCGTCGTTCTGCCGCAGCAGGGCGACGACTTCATCGGCCGCTGCGTTGATATCCATCTCCGGCATGATCTTTCCTTGAACGTGATCGGTATGGGAGTCCAGCCTACCCCGCCGCACCGGCGCAGCCTTTGACGCACGCCACACACCTGCGCGAGGCCCCATTCAGCAGACTCCACGCAGTAGGGCCGTTCAGCCTCGCGGCCCGCCCATCACCGGCAGGATCACGCCACTGATGTAGCTGCCACAGACCGGCGAGGCCAGGAATACGTAGGCCGGAGAAAGTTCTTCGGGCTGTGCGGGCCGGCCGATGTCGCTGTCCTTGCCGAACTCCGCCACGTCCTCCGCCGGCTTGTCGGCCGGGTTCAGCGGCGTCCACACCGGCCCCGGCGCCACGCAGTTGACCCGGATGCCACGTGGCAGCAGCTGGCTGGCCAGCGACTTGGTGAACGCGTGGATCGCGCCCTTGGTGGCCGAGTAGTCGATCAGCGCCTTGCTGCCGAAAATGCCGGTTTCCGAACCGGTGTTGATGATGCTGGCGCCCTCGCCCAGGTGCGGCAGCACCGCACGCGCCATCTGGATGTACCCACCGATGTTGGTCTGCAGGGTCTCCTGCAAGTGCGCGTCTTCGAGGTCTTCCAGCCGCTCGCAGTGCAGCTGGAACGCGGCGTTGTTGACCAGGATGTCAATGCCGCCGAAGGCCTTGGCGACCTGCTTCACCGCCTTGTTGCAGAAGCGCGGATCGCGCACGTCACCGGCAATCACCACGCAGCGACCGCCTTCGCGCTCCACGTGCTGGCGGGTGATGTCCGCGTCCTCCGCCTCGTCCAGATGTAGCACTGCAACGTCCGCACCCTCGCGTGCGAACAGCACCGCGACCGCGCGGCCGATACCGGAATCGCCGCCGGTGATGATCGCGCGCATGCCCTGCAGTTTGCCGCTGCCCGCGTAGTCCGGCGCGAGGAAGCGTGGCGCCAGCTCAAGTTCGTGTTCATGCCCGGGCTTGGGCAGCTGCTGGGCGGGCATGACCTCAGGTTGCCTGCGGGTACCGGCCTGGGTCGCGCGCTTCTTCGTGGCCTTCTTTGCCGCCCGCGCGTCCTTGGCCTTTTCCTGGTCCTGCAGGCGCCGCTGCCGCGACGCGACGCGCGCCGCCCGCGGATCGCTGGCGGCGGCCTTGCGGGTTGCGGTTTTCACCACGCGTGGGCGGTCCGGGTCGGCGGCGGTCGTGGTAGCGGTGCTGCCTTTGCGCACCTTCGGCGATGCCTTGCGGCGGGTGGGAAGCTTCTTGCTCGTGGCCATGCAGATCTCCTCGGGAGGGAAAGGGGCTGCCGGCAAGCGGCCGGCACTACCGGGGGCGGCATCCGCCGCAACTGCAGTGTCCCTGACCGCGCTGTCGGCGGCAGTGAGCGCACCGTGTCCAGCATGTGCACGGCATTCATTCCGCCACCACGCGCGCCGTCGCACCCTTGCACGCAACCACACGAGGAACGCCTCCATGAAAGCTGCCATCGCCGCCACCGCTCTCAGCCTTGCCCTCGCTGCCTGCAGCAGCACGCCGATGGCCCAGGTGCAGCCGATCGACGGGGTGATTTCCGGCCAGTGCCACAGCGACATGGTGCGCGGTGCGCTCGGCCTGGCCGCTTCGGCCGCCACCGTTGAACGCGCGCGCGTGGACAGCGACAGCCTGCACGTGCAGGTGCTGCGTCATGACGGCCCGCGGGTGCCACCGGCGCACGAAGGCGGTGACCGCCTGACCATCGAGAAGGGCCGTACCAACAACATCACGGCCATTTATTGCGGCTAATAGCCGTCGAGCAAGCTCGACGCTACGTCGTGGCGCTGCGCTTGGCCAGCCGCCGCGCGCGGCGCAGTACCTTCAGCGTCGCCTGTTCCCATTGGCGCGGCCCACGCAGGCCGGCCAGTTTCGCCAGTTCGCCGCGCTCCCAGCCGGCGAACACGCAAGGGTCGATATAGGCCTTGCGGCACACCGCAGGCGTATTGCCCAACTGGGCCGCCACCTTGCACACCACCTCGCGCTGCACCTTGGCCAGCGCGCGCTGGCTGGCCGGTTCGGGCAGTTCGGTGGCTGCGAACGCCTGTACCGCGGCCAGGGTGCCGCCCCAGGTGCGGAAATCCTTGGCGGTGAAGTCCTCTCCCATCACCTCGCGCAGGTAATCGTTGACCGCACCGGAATCGACCGGCTGGATGACACCGTCGTCGTCGCGGTACTGGAACAGCGCCTGGCCCGGCAACTGCTGCACACCGCGCACCAGCGTGCCCAGCCGGCGGTCACCGACCGTTACTTCATGCAGCTGCCCGGATTTTCCGCGGAAGCGCATGCGCACGCGCCCGCCGCGCAGCAGGTCCAGGTGCCGGTTGCGCAGCGTGGTCAGGCCAAAGGATTTGTTTTCCCTGGCATACGTTTCATTGCCTACCCGCACCAGGGTGTCGGCCAGCAGCGCGACCACCACCGCCAGCACCTTTTCGCGCGGGAAGCCGCTGCGCTTGAGATCGCGGCCAAGCCGGCGCCGCAGCGCAGGCAGTGCTTCGCCAAAGGCGATCACCCGGTCGAACTTGCCGGCGTCGCGCACTGCGGCCCAGTCGGGGTGGTAGCGGTACTGCTTGCGCCCGCGCGCATCGCGGCCGGTCGCCTGCAGGTGGCCGTTGGCATGGGCGCAGATCCACACTGCGGTGTAGGCCGGCGGAATCGCCAGCGCACGGATACGTTGCAGGGTGGTGGCATCGCGCAGCGCGTGGCCGTCGGCATCGCGGTAGCTGAACCCCTTGCCGGCGCGGCGGCGGCTGATGCCGGGCTGGGTGTCATCAACATAGCGCAGGCCCGCAGCGCGCGCGGCCTGTTGTTCCGGAGTGGGGGGTGTTGGCATGTCCGGCAGTGTCACTGGTGCGGCGCAGTGATCCTGTCGATAACACAAGACAAACACGTGAGGGTCGGTTCGCCGCTATGCTCGGGCTTTCACAACCCCTTCCGGAGTCATGATGTCGTTTCCGATTCGCGCCCGTTCGCTCTCCGTCCTGTTGCTGCCGGCCGTGCTGGCCCTGACCGCCTGCCAGGCACCGGCGCTGGATGAACAGGATTCGGCTACGGCCCACGCCCAGCAGGCCGCCGAAGCCGCCAAGGCACCGGCCGACGACGCCGGCAAGGCCACCGAGGCACCGCCCGTCGGCACCTGCGATGCCAGCCAGGTGCAGAGCCTGGTCGGCCAGGCCTACACCGATGCCCTCGGTAAGCAGGCGCAGGAAGATGCCGGGGCCAGCCAGGTGCGTGTGCTCAAGCCCAATGATGTGGCCACGATGGAGTTCCTCGGCGACCGCCTGAACATCGAAGTGGACGACAAGGGCGCGGTCAGCGGCACGCGCTGCGGCTGAGTCCGGCCCCGCGCCGGCACTGGGTTGCCGGCGCTTTCCGTTGCACCTGCAACCGTGTATTGCGGCGTTGCAGCAACCTGTGATCTAGTCGAGGCATCCGGTGGCCTCACGATGCGCTCCAGGGAATGAGCGGGGACGAGTGTCGCCGCCAACCCTATACGCATCGAGGTAGAGATGGCCCCCCGCAACCGCCAAGGGCTTTACGACCCGCGCTCCGAGCGCGATGCCTGTGGATTTGGCATGGTCGCCCAGCTCGACGATCAACCATCGCGCCTGTTGGTTGATACCGCCATCGCCGCGCTTTCGCGCATGACCCACCGTGGTGGCGTGGCCGCCGACGGCCTGACCGGCGATGGCTGCGGCCTGCTGCTGCGCCGCCCCGATGCGTTCCTGAAACTGCTGGCCAGCGAGGCCGGCATCGCCACCACCGCGCGCTTCGCTGCCGGCCTGGTGTTCCTGCCGCACGATGCAGGCGCGGCCCAGGCCTGCCGCGCGCAGCTGCAGGCGCAGGTGGAAGCGGTGGGCTGCAAGGTTGCCGGCTGGCGCGAGGTACCCACCGACGACAGCGTCTGCGGCCAGCTGGCGCGCGACACGCTGCCGCGCATCGAACAGGTGTTCGTCGACGCCGGCGTCGGCCAGGATGATGCCGGCTTCGCGCTGGCGCTGTTCCTGGCCCGTCGCCGCAGCGAGCAGCAGCTGCGCGAACACGCCGACTTCTACGTCACCACCCTCACCCCGGATGCGATCAGCTACAAGGGCATGGTGCTGCCGGACAAGCTCAGCCGCTTCTATCCGGACCTGCAGCGCCGCGAACTGGCCTCCAGCGCGATCGTGTTCCACCAGCGCTTCTCCACCAATACGCTGCCGCGCTGGCCGCTGGCCCACCCGTTCCGCATGCTCGCCCACAACGGCGAGATCAACACCATCGAAGGCAACCGGCGCTGGGCGCAGGCGCGCAGCAAGGTGTGGAAGACACCGCGCTTCGACATCGCCGAGTTCGATCCGGTCATCTCCATGCACGGTTCGGATTCGCAGAGCCTGGACAACATGCTGGAACTGATGGTCGCCGGTGGCATGGAGCTGATCCAGGCGCTGCGCATCCTGGTACCGCCGGCTACCCAGTCGCTGGAATTCAAGGACCCGGACCTGGCGGCCTTCTACGAGTTTCACGGCCTGAACAGCGAGCCGTGGGACGGCCCGGCCGGCATCGTCGCCTGCGACAGCCGCTACGCCGTGTGTACGCTGGACCGCAATGGCCTGCGCCCGGCGCGCTGGATGCTGACCGCCGACCGCCACTTCCTGGTCGCCTCCGAAGCCGGCGTGTGGGAAGTGCCGACCGAACGCGTGGTGCGCAAGGGCAAGCTCGGGCCCGGCGAGATGGTGGCCATCGACCTCAAGCGCGGCGATCTGCTTGACTCGGACGCGGTGGACCGCATCAACCGTGGCCGCGCGCCGTACAAGCAATGGCTGCAGCAGGGCGTGACCTACCTGCAGACCGAACTGATCGACCCGTCGCTGGTGGAAGAGCCCTTCGACGAAGGCACCCTGCGCAGCTACCACAAGCTTTACCAGCTCAGCAGCGAGGAAGTGGAGCAGGTGCTGCGTCCGCTGGCCGAGACCGAGCAGGAAGCCACCGGCTCGATGGGCGATGACACGCCGATGGCCGTCCTCAGCCAACGCAGCCGTCCGCTGTACGACTACTTCCGCCAGGCCTTCGCGCAGGTCACCAACCCACCGATCGATCCGCTGCGCGAAGACTGCGCGATGTCCCTGTCCACCCAGCTCGGCAAGGAGACCAACATCTTCCATGCCGGCCCGGAGACGGTGAACCACGTCATCCTCAATTCGCCGGTGCTGAGCCAGCGCAAGCTGCGCCAGCTGCTGAAGATGGACCAGTACCTGCAGGCCAACCGCCTGCTCGACCTGTCCTACAGCGAAGACGAAGGCCTGCGTGCCGGTATCGAGCGTATCTGCGCCGAGGCCGAGCAGGCCGCACGCGATGGCATGGTGATGCTGTTGCTGTCCGACCGCTACCCGGTGGCCGCGCGGCCGATGGTGCATGCGCTGCTTGCCACCAGCGCCATCCATCACCACCTCTCGCGCCTGGGCCTGCGCTGCGACGTCAACCTGATCGTCGAGACCGGCACCGCGCGCGACCCGCACCACATGGCCTGCCTGCTCGGCTTCGGTGCCACCGCGGTGTATCCGTACCTGGCCTACCAGACCCTGTTCGACCTGGGCCGCCGCGGCATCCTCAAGCTGAGCAAGGGCGGTGAGCAATCGCAGATCGGCCGCCGCTACCGCAAGGGTGTCTACAAGGGCCTGTCGAAGATCATCTCGAAGATGGGCATCTGTACCGTGGCCAGCTACCGCGGTGCGCAGCTGTTCGAGATCATCGGCCTGGAGCCGGAGGTCGTGGACCTGTGCTTCCCGGATACGGCGTCGCGCATCGGCGGCGCCGGCTTCGCCCGCCTGGACGCCGACGCGCGTGAGCTGCGCGCGCAGGCCTGGGACGCGCAGCAGGACGTGGATGTTGGCGGTCTGCTGAAGTACGTGCACGGCGGCGAGTACCACATGTACAACCCGGACGTGGTCACCACCCTGCAGCGCGCGGCGCGCAGCGGTGACCCGCGTGCGTGGCAGCAGTACTGCGATGCCGTGCATGCACGGCCGCCGTCGGCGCTGCGAGACCTGCTGGAACTGGTGCCGGCGGCCACGCCCGTGCCGCTGGATGAAGTGGCGCCTGCCAGTGCCCTGTTCCCGCGCTTCGATACCGCGGCGATCAGCCTGGGCGCCCTGTCGCCCGAAGCGCACGAAGCGCTGGCCATTGCCATGAACCGCCTCGGCGGCCGCAGCAATTCCGGCGAAGGTGGCGAAGATCCCGCACGCTACGGCACGCAGCGGCGCAGCAAGATCAAGCAGGTGGCCTCCGGCCGCTTCGGTGTCACCGCCGAATACCTGGTCAATGCCGAAGTGCTGCAGATCAAGGTCGCGCAGGGTGCCAAGCCCGGCGAGGGCGGCCAGCTGCCGGGTCACAAGGTCAATGAACTGATCGCACGCCTGCGCTATGCGCGCCCGGGCATCGGCCTGATCTCGCCGCCGCCGCACCACGACATCTATTCGATCGAAGACCTGGCCCAGCTGATCTACGACCTCAAGCAGGTCAACCCGACCGCGCTGGTGTCGGTGAAGCTGGTCAGCCATGCCGGTGTGGGTACGATCGCCGCCGGTGTGGTCAAGGCCGGCGCGGACCTGATCACCATTTCCGGCCACGACGGCGGTACCGGTGCCTCGCCGATCAGCTCGATCCGCTATGCCGGCGTGCCGTGGGAACTGGGCGTGGCCGAAGCGCACCAGGCGCTGCTGGCCAACGACCTGCGCGGGCGCACCCTGCTGCAGACCGACGGCGGCCTGAAGACCGGCCTGGACGTGGTCAAGGCCGCGCTGCTGGGCGCGGACAGCTTCGGCTTCGGCACCGCGCCGATGATCGTGCTGGGCTGCAAGTACCTGCGCATCTGCCACCTCAACAACTGCGCCACCGGCGTGGCCACACAGGATGAGCGCCTGCGCGAGAACCACTTCACCGGTCAGCCCGAGCGTGTGGAGAACTTCTTCCGCCTGCTGGCCGAGGAAGTACGCGGCTGGCTGTCGTACCTGGGCGCGCGTTCGCTGGAAGAGATCGTCGGCCGCACCGACCTGCTGCGGCAGATCGAGGCCGCACCGCGCGACGGTGTGCGCGTGGACCTGTCGCGCCTGCTGGCCGACAGCCGCTACGAGGGCAGCCACTGTGCCGCCCAGCGCCTGTACGAATCACCGGACAGCCTGGCCACGCAGATGGACGGCCTGCTGGCGCCGGCCATCGAGCACAAGCGCGGCGGCGAACACCGCTTCCTGATCCACAACACCGACCGCAGCATCGGCGCCCGCCTGGCTGGCGCAGTGGCACGCGCGCATGGCAACCAGGGCATGGCCGAGGCACCGCTGGAACTCCGATTCCGTGGCAGCGCCGGGCAGAGCTTCGGTGCCTTCAATGTCGGCGGCCTGCACCTGGAAGTGGAAGGCGAAGCCAACGACTACGTCGGCAAGGGCATGGCCGGTGGCCGCCTGGTGGTTCGCCCGCCGCGTGGCGCCCGCTTTGAGGCGCGCAGCACCGCCATCATCGGCAACACCTGCCTGTATGGCGCCACCGGCGGCGAGCTGTTCGCCGCAGGTCGCGCAGGCGAGCGCTTCGCGGTGCGCAACTCCGGCGCGCTGGCAGTGGTCGAGGGTGCCGGTGATCACTGCTGCGAGTACATGACCGACGGCGTGGTACTGGTACTGGGCAAGGTCGGCCTGAACTTCGGTGCCGGCTTCACCGGTGGCCTGGCCTACGTGCTGGACGTCGACCGCGATTTCGTCGATCGCTACAACCACGAGCTGATCGACATCCATCGCGTCTCCGCCGAGGGCTTCGAGAACTACCGCCAGCACCTGCACCGCCTGATCGGCCGTCACCGCGAGCTGACCGGCAGCATCTGGGCGCAGCAGATCCTGGACGAGTTCCGCGATTACATCGGCAAGTTCTGGCTGGTCAAACCCAAGGCCGCCAGCATCGAGTCGCTGACCGAAACCCTGCGCCGCGCCGCATAACGGTAGTGCCGGTCGCTGGCCGGCCCCCGGAAAACAACACAGAGCCCGCCATGAGCCGCAAGCACGCCTTCCAGTTCCTCGACCTGCCCCGCACCATGCCGCAGCGCATTCCGGTGGAACTGCGCACCTCCGGCGACTGGGGTGAGCTGTACGGAAAGTTCGGCAAGGAAGACGCACAGTACCAGGCCGGCCGCTGCCTGGACTGCGGCAATCCGTACTGCAGCTGGAAGTGCCCGGTGCACAACGCCATTCCGCAGTGGCTGCAGCTGGTACAGGAGAACCGCATCCACGAGGCGGCCACGCTGTGCCACAGCACCAACCCGCTGCCGGAAGTGTGCGGCCGCGTCTGCCCGCAGGACCGGCTGTGCGAAGGCAGCTGCACGCTGGAGGAATTCGGCGCGGTCACCATTGGTGCGGTCGAGAAGTACATCGTCGATACGGCGCTGGCCACGGGCTGGCGCCCGGACCTGGGCGCGGTGCAGCCGAGCGGCCACAGCGTGGCGGTGATAGGCGCCGGGCCGGCCGGACTGGCCTGTGCCGACCGCCTGGCGCGCGCCGGCATTGCCGCGGTGGTCTACGACCGCTATGAACAGATCGGCGGCCTGCTGCAGTTCGGCATCCCCAGCTTCAAGCTGGACAAGGACGTGATCCATCGCCGCCGCCAAGTGCTCGAGGGCATGGGCGTGCAGTTCCGCCTCGGCGTGGAGATCGGCCGTGACCTCAGCGTGCAGCAGTTGCTGGACAGCCACGATGCGGTGTTCGTCGGTACCGGCGCCTACCGCTATACCGACGGTGGACTCGACGGGCAGGACCTGAAGGGCGTGCTGCCGGCGTTGCCGTTCCTGGTGCAGAACAGCCGCATCGTCGGTGGTGATGATCCGAAGGGCCGGCCGATCGCCGGCTGGGAGGACACCATCGCCCTGCCCGATCTCAACGGCAAGCGCGTGGTGGTGCTCGGCGGTGGCGATACCGGCATGGACTGCGTGCGCAGCGCGGTCCGGCTGGGCGCGGCCAAGGTGACGTGCGCCTATCGCCGGGACGAGGCCAACATGCCCGGCAGCGCGCGCGAGGTCGCCAATGCGCGCGAGGAAGGCGTGCGCTTCCTGTTCAACCGCCAGCCGCTGTCGATCGAAGCCGGTGCCGATGACGAAGTGATCGGAGTGACCGTGGTCGAGACCCGACTGGGCGAGCCGGATACCAACGGCCGCCAGAACGCGGTGCCGATCGACGGCAGTGAATCGCTGCTGGAGGCGGACGTGGTGATCATCGCCTTCGGCTTCTCGCCGACCGTTCCGGCCTGGCTGGCCGAACACGGCGTGGAAGGCCAGTCCAACGGCCGCATCGTGGCCGGGGGCAAGGACCGCCTGCCCTTCCAGACCGCGCACCCACGCCTGTTCGCCGGTGGCGACGCAGTGCGTGGCGCCGACCTGGTGGTGACCGCCGTGGCCGAAGGCCGCGACGCCGCCGCCAGCATCATCCGCCTACTGGCGCGTTGATTCCGGCACCAGCAGCATGGCCAGCAAGCCACGCAGTTCCTGCGCCTCTACCGGCTTGGCCAGGAAATGATCGATGCCTGCTTCGCGGCAGGCCTCGCGGGTGCGGTCCAGCACGCTGGCCGTGAGTGCGATGATCGGGACCTGCGCGCGAACCGTGCAGGCGTCGGCGCGGATGGCCCGTGCCAAGGCGAAGCCATCCATGTGCGGCATATGGCAGTCGGTGATGACCAGGTCGAACGCCCGCGCCTGCCAGGCCTCAAAGGCCTGGCGACCATCGGTGCAGGCGTGCACCTGCAGTCCCAGATCATGCAGCCGCTGCTCCAGCAGATGCAGGTTGGTGGGATGATCTTCAGCCAACAGCACCCGGGCCGATGACAGTGGCCGCGCCGCCTCTACCGGAAGCGGCAACGCCTCCGCAGGCAACTCACAGGCGTCCAGATCCAGTTCCAGCCACACGGTGGTGCCCTTGCCTGGCGTGCTGCGCAGGCAAAGTTCCGCTTCCATCGATGCGGCCAGTTCACGGCAGATCGCCAAGCCCAGGCCACTGCCGCCAAAACGGCGCGTTGTCGATGCCTCGGCCTGGGTGTAGGCAGCGAACACCGCCTGTTGGCGTTCCGGACTGATGCCCACACCGCTGTCACTTACCTGCAGGCGAAGACGTTGGCCGCCCTCGCGCTGCTGCAGCACCTGCACCTGCAGGTCCACGCCGCCCTGCTCGGTGAACTTGAGCGCGTTGCCGGCAAGGTTGAACAGGATCTGGCGCAGGCGCAGGCCGTCGGCCAGCGATCCGGCCTGCAGTTCCGGATCAAGTTCGATCCGCAGATGCAGGCTCCGGCTGGCCGCCACCGGCATCAACAACTGCTGCACCGCGCGCACCAGCGCAGCCACGCTCGTGGGCCGCAGCTGCAGCGGCAGTGCCCGCAGCCGTTGGGTGTGCAGCACATCGTCCAGGATCTGACGCAACATCTGGGCAGCATCACCCACGGTCACCAGCACCTGTTGCTGGCGATGATCCAGACTGCTGCCATCCAGCCGCTCGAGCATGCCCAGCAGGGTGCTCATCGGCGTGCGGATCTCGTGGCTCATGGTTGCCAGGAAGTGGGCCTTGGCCAGCGCTGCCTGCTCGGCCGCACGACGTGCCTCGGCCAGCGCATGGGTGCGCGACTGCTCTTCGCTTACGTCGATCCAGTAGCCACTCCACTCGACGTCGCTGCTGTCCAGGGACAGCGGCCGTCCATGCGAGCGGACCCAACGCCAGCCCTGTGGCGAACGCGTGCGGAAGGTGACGTCGATCGGGCCCCGCGCCAGGGCAGCGGCGTCGACGGTGTCCATCAGCCGCGAGCGGTCATCGGGATGAACCGCTGCCAGCAGGCGCTGTTGATCGATCAGGGCGGTTTCCACGCTGATTCCGAACAGCGCCTGCACATCGCCTGCGATCTGGGGAAAGCTGTAGTGGCCGGTGGCAGAGCGACGCGCTTGATAGACCACCGCTGGCAGGTTCGAGGTCACCTCCTGCAGGCGTTGCGCAGCCCCGTGGCGACGCTCACTCTCGCGATGCACGCGCCAGTAGCCGAAGGCGTACACCAGTACGAGCGCCAGCAGGATCAGCGAAGACGACACCAGCCAGCGCAGCGGCGACAGCGGTGGTTGGGGACGTGGCTGGTCCGGCAGCCACGCGTTGCGGATCGCTTCATGCTCGGCGCCGGAAAGCTGCGAGATGGCCTGGTCGAACGCGCTGACGACACCGGCACAGGCCGGCACGGTGGCCAGCACCAGCGCGTCGTCGATACCCGCCGGCGCGGCGATCACCAGCGGCGTGCCCCGGTAGCTGCGCAGGCCGGCCTCGGCCTCGCCGAGGTTGGCGATCACCGCATCGACCAGGCCCGCTCCCAGCAGGGCCAATCCGTCATCCATCGGCGCAGGCGGCAGCAGCTGTGCACCGGGCGCATGCTCGGCCAGCATTGCGCTCAGCGACACCGCGTCGGGACTGACCACGGTCTTCCCGCGCAGCCCTTCCAGGCCCAGCATCGGCGGCGCATCGCGGCGGCGCACGATCACCTGTGGCAGCTGCTGGTAAGCGGTACTGGCCACCCAGCCCGCCGGCAGCTGCGAGCGCGGCCAACCCAGCAGGGCCTGGATGCCGGCGGGCACCGCACCTTCCGCGACGGCGGCCGATGGCAATGGCTGGGGCTGCAGCAACTGTCGTGCGCCCAGCAGCGCCAGGTATTCCGCGCTGAGCCCTTTCGGCTCGCCCTCTTCACTGGAAGACAGGGGCGCGCGATCGGCGGGCCAGGCAATGCGCAGGGGCGTCCCACACTCCGCAGCCGCGGCGGTAATGGGCGACAGCACGCAGGCCATGACCGCAGCGGCGGCACGCATGCCAGCGACGTTCACGATGGGCATCCTCTTTTCGCGGGCGGAAATGAACGGCCGCGCTGCGGTACCGCTGCCTGTCACGCTAGCGACGCGCGTGCGGGTAGCAATGAAGAAAGTTGTAAAAGCAGCAAGTAGAGGAGATGCCGACATACACTGCCGCTTTCACCCCTACCTGCGGAGCATTCGATGCGCATCGGCCTGGCCGCCAACCGTCTCCATCACCACGACGCGCGCGCCGCCCTGTTCCGCTGGCTGCGCGCCAGCGAACCCGGCCTGCGCGAGCTGGGCGTGTCATTGCATGCGGTCGGCCGCACCCATGACGCGATCGAGCGGCAGGGCTTCCTGGCCGGATACGGGAGCCTGCATCGCTATCCCTACGGTCGCGAGGGTGGCCTGATGAAGCTGGTCGCCGAGGTGGTTGGCATGGGGCCGGAACGGACGCTGGATGGCGCGATCTACCTGATCGATCCGGTCGATCCGTCCTCCGTGTTTCCGGAAGCCACGGCGCTGAAGCGGCAGTGCGTGATCCACGGCAAGCCGTTCATCTCCACCGTGGCCACTGCGCGCGACTGGATCGAGGTGGAACGCATCCACGCCCGCCTGGCCGCCGATGCCGGGGCTGACGACCTGCATGCATTCGAGGAGCAGACGCTGGCGCTGATCGCGCACGACGCGATGAAGCCGGCGATGCTGGCCTTCGCCGACGAGCACTTCGAGGTGCTGGCCCGGTTCGGTGAACGGGTGGCAACCGGTACTACCGGCCAACGTTTGAACGAGCTGGCCTGGAGCCGTGGCTGGCCCAGCGATACGCCGTGGGTGACGCGCTACCAGAGCGGCCCGATGGGCGGTGATGCGCAGATTGCAGACCGCGTGCTGGAAGGGCGCTGCCAGCGCGCGATCTTCTTCGAGGACCCGCATGTGGCGCGCCAGCATGAGGCGGATATCCAACTGCTGGAGCGGGCGGTGACGACGGTGACCGACCAGGCGGTGTGCATTACCGCGCCGCGGGTGGCGGCGCGGTGGGCGGCGGCGGCGGCGTTGCGGGCGGGGTGAGGGTTTCGGCCAACGGCTGAGCCCCTCGTGGTGGGTCGTTCAAATCAGAAGCCGTGCTTGGCCGGGTGGGGTGGTGTAACGGCGCGCGATAAATCGCCCGCAACACGTGAGATAAACGGTGGGGCGCCCATGTTGCGCCCACGGGAATGAAATTGCACGGGGCGGAAGCCGCCCCGTGCCCCGGCCGCACTACCAGGTCGTGTAGATCAACTCCCGCCGCTGCACCGTCTGCCGGCCCATCGTGTAGCGAATCGGCACCACCCTGTCACTGAACTGTCCGAACACTTCCCGCATTGCCGGGTGGTCGTTGATCGTCAGGATGGCCGCGCCCCGCAACCCTGCCATCTGGCGGGCCAGCTCCAGGTACTGCTCCATCCCAAAGGGGGCACCGTAACCCTCGGTCTCCCAATACGGCGGGTCGAGGAAGAACAGGGTGTCGGCGGCATCGTACTTGGCCATGCACTGCTGCCAGGCCAGGTGCTCGACGGTGACTTTGTGAAGGCGAAGGTGCGCAGCGCTCAGATCCTCTTCGATCCGTAGCAGGTTGAGGCCCTTGCCGCCCCTACCGAAACCTGGCGTCTGGCCGGTCGCCTTTCCACCCCAGGCCAGCCTCTGCAGGTAGTAGAAGCGCGCAGCGCGTTGGATATCGGTGAGGGTGTCCGGGTGCTGGAGCTGGCACCAGCGGAACATTTCCCGGCTCGTCAGCGCCCATTTGAACTGGCGGACGAACTCCTCAAGGTGGTTGGCCACCACCCGGTACAGGCGCACCAGCTCGCCGTGACAGTCATTCAACACCTCGGCCCTTGCGGGTTCCCTGGCGAACAGCAGGGCGGCACCGCCGGCGAAAGCCTCGACATAGGTGCGATGAGGCACATCTTCCACCAGGGGCAGCAGGTGAGGCAGCAGGCGGGTCTTCCCGCCCGGCCAGGGGAACAGCGTGGTCGTCTTCATTCTCAGCCTCTGCGATGGTTCTGGGCGAGGCTCGTCTCCCCCGCGCGGGGAGCAGGGCCTCGGCCAATGGCACGCGGGCTGTACGCGTGTGTTGCGGCGCCAGGTGGGCAGTTGGAGCTGCCTGCCTGGCGCCCTGTTTCAGTTCTGGAGAGGGGCTCGTTCCTGCCCGGCCGCGCTTTCAGGCAGGGCCGGTGGTACCGGCCACGCACAGTTGGGGAAGCCGGCCCGCTCTGGCAGATCACGAAGCTCCTGCCGATAGGCCGCCCAGGCCAGCTTCGCCGCCGGATCGAGTGGACTGTCAGGCGCCTGGGTCCAATCAGTGGCTCGCAGACGCTGGGACCGCTCCAGCCTGACCTGGTCGGCGCTGATCCGCAGCAGAAGTGAAGCAGGAATCGAGGGCATAGCCGTCTCGCCCGGCAGAAGCTCCATCTCCTCACGGATTGCGCGGTAGCCGGTGCCAGTGACCGCATACATTTCAACGTTCATAGACATATCCGAAGACATCCACGTAGGCCGATCCAACTGGTGTGGTGGTCAGCCAATAGGTCATTGTCTGCGAGCCATCAAGCGGATGAGGAACCATCGCCGTCGAATCACGGCGAACCAGGTACACGGCATCGTTCGGCTGGCTTGGAGGCCCTACAGCGCTGTCGTCGCTCGTTCCCGTACCCATATTGGTGTCTGTGAAGTTGTAGATCTGAACCGTTGCAAGCCTCGAGGTCGACGGCACCACGGCTGCCAAAGAGATGCTGGTTTCAGATGTGGCGGTGCCTTGCGAGAGAACGCGGAAAGGGGGATTAGCCTGCGCATTCTTGTAGGCGATTGTTGTCCCGGTCTGCGCAAAATTGAATATGGCGCCAGCCGCATTGGTTCGAAAGCTGCCGATGTACCGCCTAGTGGTATCGCCAGTCTTGGCGCGAGCGGTCCCGCTGTACGGAGCGGCCGGCGCGGCCGTCACAGCCTCCACAGTGGGCGTCGCGCCATTGAGGTACAGGTAAAGGTGGTACCAGGTGTTGGCCGCAAGCGTGAGCCCGCTCAAGGTCAGTGCAGCCGGAACCTCGATCGCTCGCTGCAAGGACGGAATCCACGCGCTACCGCTGGAAACCCGGACAGAAGCCGTCCCGACATACTCCATCTGCAGGCCGAGGATGTGGCCAGCCATCGTCCACAGGCCAGCTCCGGCAGTGACCGATGCCGCACTGGCGGCGGCGAGTTGGGAGAGTTTGACGTCAGGCATTGGAATTACTCCAGGATGATCGGGTCGCCGGCTTCGGTGACGATGCGGTCGCCCGCTTCGGTCACCAGCTGGGCGCGGTAGAGGAAGGTGTGCTGCAGGCGCTGCCAGCTGGTGAAGCCGTCGCGGACGGCCTCGATCTCAACCCGCAGGGTCTTGCCGCCGCTGCCGACCGGCGGCAGGTAGCTGTCGGTCGTGGCCGTGATGCCGGCCTGCGTGCGCACCAGGGTGTCCTGCAGGTACCAGCGGGCGGAGTACATCGTGCCCGGCTCTGGGCCGATGCTCGCCTGCTCGGAGTCCACCAACTGGTCGGCCTGCAGGAGACGGTCGCGGTGCGCCCAGGTGGCTACGACTGTGCCGCCATTGCCCCAGGCCTCGGCCGGGTAGGCATCGCCGTTGATGCGCAGCCGTGCCGGCGGGTAGGGCCGGATCTGGCGCCGACGCATCGTCAGCGCGATCGCCGTGGCAAGATCCGGGGTCAGCTCGCCCTGGCTGGTGCGGGTGATCAGCTTGGCCTGAGGGGATTCGTTGGCCAAGTACTCGCGGCCATCGAAACCTACGTACTCATCGGTGAACCATACCCTCGTGCCCACGGCGTGCGGCATCGGCACGGTATCTACGCAGCCACGGGCCACGGTCAGCGTCGCCGCAACCGGATCGATCGATACCACTCGGACCAGCTCGTCATCGATCAGCGCCTCGGTGCCTACCTCGATCATGTCCAGGCTGATGCCGGCGGACATCGTGATGGCCGTCGTTGTAGCCGTCATCGCGTTGATCAGCAGGCCGGTAGGGGCGAAGTCGGCCGCGCCTGTCTCGGCGAACGCCGCGCTGCCGAGCCGTGTCTGGAGCGTGTAGCCGAATGCCACCGAGGACGGCCGCACGCCGATGGAGGTCAGGTAGCCGGCATCGGCCGAGACGGCAGACAGCTCCGTTGCCCCAAGAGTGGTAGCCAGGTCGCGGTAGCTGGCCTCCTGCAGGCGCTGCGCCGTGACCGGCTTGGGCTTAGTGTCAGGCTCCACCCAGGCACTGTCCGAAGGCTGGATGTAGCTGGCTGAAGCCATGCCGTCGACGTCCTGGACGACGGTGAGCACCACGGCCGTTTCAGTCTGTGTGCCCCCGTCGACGTCCAGGATACGCACCGGCATACGGGCCACGCCGCGCCGTGGCCACGACAGAGCGCGGATCTGGCCGCGCTTGAAGGGGCCAGCATCCTGGCGCACGCGGATCTTGACCCTGCAGGGCAAGCTGCTCACCGCCGCCACTTCGCGCGCCGCCACTCGCCCCGCAAGTGCAGCGTTCCACAGGCCCGGATAGCTCTTCCGAGTGTTGACCACACGGCCTTGGGCCTGAACGCTGGCGAGGTTCTGATACGTGACAGCGGCGTCTTTGTTGGTGGCGATATCCCGGTAGACGACGGTGATCTCGTTGACGCTGTTTTCCAGCATCGGCTGCTGCCACTCCAGCAACTCCATGATCTGACCCGGCCCGATCTCTTCCAAGGTGGCCGGGTCATAGTCCGGCCTGACCAGCACCAGCTCAGTCAGGCCGGTCACCGGATCTTCGATGCGCATGCCACCGACGTGGTCGCACACCATGTCCATGAATTCGCCCGCTGGAACCGATCGGGACCACTTCAGGCACAGGCCGAACCCTTCATCCTTCAATGTCTGGGCCGCCTTCAGGAAGCTCGCCTCGTTGATCACGTCGATCGGGTGGCCCATGCCCTCAGTGCGCACCTGATAGATGATGTGGGCCGCGTTCATGCCCTCATCAATCTGCACCAGGTCACCCTGCCAAAGCCCCTTCTTCCAGCCTTGTCGCCAGCGCGAGACCTTCTTTGTCCAGTTCTTGATGTACGGGTTCATGGCCGACACCTGGCCATTGAAAACCGTCGTGAACAGGCCGCGTGCCGCTGGCCACGGGCCGGGCACAAGCGACTGCAGGTAGGCGCTGGGCATCTGGGTAGGCTCGCCCATGCGCACCTCCAGCGTGCCTACGATGCCACCTTCGCCCTTGTCGCCGCCGAAGACCTGGGGCGCGGAAATGGCGATGTTCCCGGAAGATGAGACGTTTCCAGCCCACACCACGCGATCGCCAACACGAATTTCTCGCAGTGCATCGACCGGGCCAAGGCATTCCCCCATGTAGATACCCATGTAGTAGCGGTAGCCGACGGTCTGTTTCTTGCCACTACCCACGGTCAGCCTCCTGGCGAGCGATCGCGGCCAGGCGCTGGGCAAACGCGTCGTCAAGCGCTTCGAACTGCTCCACCGGCAGGCCTTCATCCAGGAACCGGCGAAGATCCAGCCCGTGACGCTCCATCCAGGTGCGGATGCCGGCGGCGCACAGCACACCGCTTTGCTCGCCCAACTTGGCCGCGCGTGCGTGTTCGACGGTAACCAGTACAGGACGATCCATCACTTCTTGCCGCCCTTGACCTTGATCGGCGATGTACGCAGATCGCCGTAGAAAAGCACGTTGGGGTCGTCGATCCAGTTCGTCCCGAAGATCATCGCGCATTCGCGGCCGTCCTCAGCGGTGGGGACATTGAAGTCCTCCAGAGCGGCCGGTTTCGGCACGGCTGGCTTGGCCCGGAAAACGATGCTCATTACCAGCGACACAACCAACGCGGCTATCTGAAACCACATGTGCTATTCCCTCAGAAAATTGGATCTGGCCCGAACGGATTCTTCTTTGGCATGGTGTGCTGACCGCCGAAGTTGGGTGCGTTGTTGAACTTCTCGTGGCAGACCTGCAGAGCGTGGCCACAACCGGGGTATGCCGAGACCAGCGCCCCAGCAGCCAGCGGCGACGCAGTGAGCAACGTGAGGGTCGGGCCGACATGGGCAACCACGAAGCGGTACTCCGTGGCCGAGCCCTGGACCCACTTGATGAAGCCGCCCACGAACCAGCCATCGGGCTTGGCCGCAAAGGCACTCGACGACACGGATTGAGACGTGGCGGCCGAGAGCAGACCATCGACGCGGAATAGCTCTTGATTCAGACCGCAGTCGGCGTCGAACAACGCGAAGGGACACTGTCCCTGCCAGCAGCGTCGCAAGCCGTTGGTCGCGGCGGCGCCGATGTTGCTCTGGCAGGTCAGGACCAGGTCGTTCTGCCGTTCGGTGAAGTCGCTCAGCACCCCATTCCAGGTACCACGAAGGGCGCCATCGCTCTTGCGCACCCTGCGCCAGCGAACCGTGATGCGCTCGGTCGGGGGGAACGGTCGAAGCACCAATGCCAGCGGGAGCGACAGCGGCACCGTCACTTCCAGGTTCGACCTGGCTTCCTGCGCCGACTGTCCCAAGCGCCCGCGCTTGAGCGCCACGGCAGTGAACACCTGTGAGTCGTAGGTTTCGGCGCGATCGCTGGAGGTATAGCGCCAGCGCTGGGAACCCCGGCCAAACTCATACAGCTCCACGTCGCGGGAAAAAAGACTCATGGTTCGCTCTCCTCAGCGCCAATGCCGGCGAAGGACACGCGGCAACGCGCGACGCCCTCACCATCGGTTTCATGGGACAGCTCCACGGTGTCGGAACTGAGGCGGGCCAGCACCATCCAGCTGATCAAGCGGATGGCACTCGGCTGCAGGGCGATGCCGTGCGGCACGTCCAGCTGCAGGAACTCCCGCTGTGGATCCAGCTCTGTGGCCTCAAGCAGCTGCCGGTACAGCACCTGGCCACTGAACAACTCGATGCGCAGGTGGCGCCGGCCGGACTGAGCACGCCCGAAGCGAGCCACACCCGCCCAGGCGATCACGATGCCGCTGGAGGTGGTCAGGGCTGGCTCGACCAGCTCCAGGTCGTCGGCCCAAGACGGCACCCACAGAGCGGCCGCCCGGCCTTGCAACCAGTACAGCAAGCTGCGCAGGTTGGCCTGCTCCGTGCGTCCCCAGGTCTGCCAGGCGTGTGACTGCAGTGGCCATGCCTTGCCGGTGATGTCATCGACGGCAACAGGGCCGATATCGCCATCGATCACCACCAGCTGCCGGCCGAACTCGGCCGTCTGCGCCTGGTCGAGGTCGGGGCGCTGCTCCAGCACAGGTCGACCGCGATAGACCGCCGCCGGCGCCGCTGCTGGCCAGTCGCAGGTCTCCACCGCCGCCAGGCGCACGGTCGAGCGCATGACCTGGTCGGTCACGCGTTCCAGGCTGGGGGTCTCGGCAATACGAGCTGTCCTGCAGGGCAGCACCCATGTGCCAGGTGCCCAGGCGTTGGCCGTGGGGCGGGCCAGCTGCAGACTGTCGGCAGCAATGTCGGCCACTTCCACCAGCTCGTAGGTGGTGACGTCCTTCCAAAGCATGGCCAGGCCGCCGGGGCGGTAGTCGCGCTGCGTGGCGGCCTGTACCGGGATGGACTGCACCCCCAGCGCCAGGCGCGCACTCAGCCACGACACGTCGTTCCAGACCGGCAGCGCCCAGGTACGCGCCGACCAGTCGAACAGTGCGTGTTCAAGCACCTGGCGCTCGCGCCGGTCGGCCAGCACGCTGAACTCCCAAGAGCGCCTCGGCGAGCCACGCAATGGGAATCGGGCTTCGCCGCCGCCGATCGACTGCTGGACGTCGGTCGCCCAGGCCAGCGTTTCGGTGACAGGCCGCTCCCAATCCGGCGGCAGCATCCACGCCGACATGCGATTGCCGGTAATCGTGACGGTGCGGCGCCCCAGGGCCACGAAGTCGTAGGACAGCGACGCCGCGATTACCGGCGGGCCTTCGGTCGTGACCGACAGCTGCCAACGGCGCAGCTGCAGAGCCGAGAATGCCGACGGCGGGGCGCCAGGACCTACCAGCTCGACGCCTTCGCCGTTCTCAAGGGTCACCGAGGCCAGGGTCTGCTGCTGGAGGTATGAGTTCCAGACCTGGACGTAGCGCACCTGGTTGGTGACCAGGTTGCCCAGGTCAATCCGCAGCGGCAGAACATGGATCCGGTAGTACCAGTCGTCGAACGATGTGCGCTGCTGAGGGCCGCTGGATCGCTGTTCGGGTTCCTCGATGGTCGATTCTTTGGTCGACCCGGTGTAGAAACCCAGCCGTGCAGCTGCGCCGCGAAACTGGAGAGGAATGCGGGTGCGCGGTATCGCCAGATTGCCACTGCGCCAGTTGGGCCCTGTGCTGCTCTGCGTGGTGAGAATGATGGCCATCAGGACTTCTTCACGGCCCAGCCATAGTTGCCACTGGCCGGCGGCGCGTTGGTGACGCTGCTCATGGCCAGCTTGCGCAGCCACGGAAATACCATCCACGTGTCTTCGCCGATGGTGATCTCCTGCTCGGGCTCGAGCTTTTCCAGGTAGCAGGCACGAAGTCCAGACACTCGCCCGATCGGTGATAGGTACACACCGGTACCGGGGCGGCGAATGCTCAACTGGATCGGATGAAGCACGCTGCGGCCAGAGAAAGTGTTCTCGTCGCAACCTCCCAGGGCGTAGCCCAACCACATGCTGTCGTAGATGGAGGAAGTGGTCGACTGGTAGATAGATCCCACACCGGATCCTGCCTGACCCTCGGCACCCAGCGTGCTGTTGTAGTAGTTGCAGATCCTGCTGTAGCTGTTGGCGCGACCATCCTCAGCCGAGTCTGCACGCACGTGCCCACACCCCGTGGTGCTGGTGTTGTGGCCGAACGGAACAACGTTGCTGCCACTCGTTGTCAGCATCCCGCTATAGCTTCCCGTGCGCGCCCAGTAGGTTCCGTCGACGTACGTGCCGCCCGTGTACGCGCCGGCCTTCTCAAGAACGCCGAAGGTGTGATGGCGGTACTCGCCGGCAACGGCCTGTGCGATGGCGACGTGGATCGCGTTGCCGTTGGCGAATAGCTTCAAACGTGGGAATGGCCCAGCCAGCTCGTACGTCAAGATGTCGCGCGGGGACACGAGCGGCTGTACCGACGGTGTTGCGTTCCCGTCATAGCCAATCGAGATGCGAGATATCAGGCTCAGCTGGTCGGTATTGAAAAGATGGACGTAGTCAGAGACGCCAGGAATACGGAGCGTGGCTGTGCGATTGGCACCGACCAGATTGTTGCGCTCGACGGTCCAGCCGTTTGCCTGCGCGAACTGGACCACCAGGTCGATCAGAGTCTGTACGTTGGGGACGTTGGTGAATTCGGCGTAGGCCATCTCTTACTCCAGAGCAAAGGCGGCGTACTGCCCATCGCCTGTTCGATAGACATTGGGCACTAGCAGGTGGTCCACGCTGTTCACCGTGGCGATCTGTTCAGCCGTGGCACCAAAGGCCGGCGTGTAGAAGACGCCGTCAAAGCTGCCGTAGAACTGTCCGCCCTCTGGAACCTCGCTGACGCGCGACCCGCGATCAACGCTGCCCGAGGTCCAGCCGACCGCCATAAGCTGACCGCGCTGTAGCCAGCGCTGACCATCTAGGCAACTGCGGACATTCTGATTACCCACATATGGGTTCCAGGGCATGGTGATACGGCCCGTGGCCACGTTCGTGGTGTTGTACCCATTACGAACTGGCAGCCACGCCTGCATCGGCGTGAAGAGGTAGCCTTGACTCAACGCGTCGTTGCTCTGCCCGTCCGCGATCGCATTCCAGAAATTGGAGTGGCCGTAGGTATCCAGCGACGCTACACCGTTGCTGCCCAGGAACGAGCCGCCGATGAAAAGCGGGTAGCTCCAGTCGCCCGGCAGGTGCTCGGGCAGGATGAAACCTGCATACAGAGCGTCATAGCGCCCGTTGATGCGGGTGATCACCTTGAAGCAGCGGCCGTTGGCAATAAACCAGTATTTGATGGGTGAATTGACGCCGAGGATCGACACGTAGTTGGAGTTAGCACCGGGCTGCGTGAGGATGCCTGGCAGATCTGGGTTGTACGCCGTGTGGCCGCGCATGCGCATGTTGTAGTAGTTGCTGGCCGGCACTACCCACGCCTGCAGCGATACGTAGATCTCATCCTCTCCGGAGAGCCCGCGCCCCTTCAGTGACACGAAATCGTTGGCCGCGATCGGACCGCTGGCCACGCCGCCCACCACCTGCCACTGCTGGTTCGCTGCCACCAGGGCCGCGTTGGTGGTCAGGAAGTCCCGCAGGCGGGCCATGAGGTCGGTGATGTTGGCTGCTGTGTCGGTTGCCCAGGCCATGTTCAGAGTCCCAATACTTGGCGGATCGCCGCAGAGTTGCGGTTGATCTTGTTGATGATGGTTCTGTCGCTGCCTGGATCGTCGATGTAGTCCTCGAACAGGGTCGGGGATACCTGATTGATCAGGCGCAGACCCAGCTGAGTAGGCGAGCCTGTCGGCGCTGCGGCCACGGTGTTGAACACCGGCGAGCGCTGCAGCGAGGGCATCTGGCTGACCAGGCCGCCGTCGGCAAAGGCATACGCGCCCCAGCGCCGGACGGCATCCATGCCAATGGCATTGAAGGCGTGCAGGAACGCCAGCGCACCAGGCTGTCGGACCACCTTGGCACGGGCCACGAACTCGCCATCGGACAGCCAGGCCGCGATGCTGTCGCTGGTGCTGGTACCAGGACCACTGACAGGGCCGCCCTGGGCCTTCTTGATCGGAACCGGTGTCCCAACGCTGACCGTACCCGTCTTGCTGGCGGCGCCAGCGAGCCCACCAATGATGTCGACAACACCGTTGGCATTGTTGGCAGCGGCCAGTGCTGCGGCAGCTTGCTTGAGCTGGACCGCCGCAGCGACCAGGGCTCCCGCACCGGTTACAAGTCCGCCACCCGCGCCGGCCAGCGCCGACGCGCTACCCGTCACGGCACTTGCGCCGGCGGTCACCACGCCACCGGCAGAGGACAAGGCCGCCGCCGACGCCTGCGTTGCGGTCGCCGCGGCAACCTCGGTACCGACCTCGGCGCCCTTGTTGAACAGCTTGCCCGTCAGCGTCGACGCCAGCTTGGCCGAGAGCTCATCGGCCACGTACCCAGCCAGGCCGCTGGCGATGGACTGGAAGAAGCTGCGCACGATCTCGCCCAGGGTGGCATTGCCATTGGCCAGCGACATCAGAGCGTCACGGAATGCGCTCTGGAACGTGGTGCGCACGTTCTGCTGCAGCAGGTTGGTGGTGGCGGCCATCTCCTTGAGCTTGACAGCCATCTGCTCGGCCGCCTGCAGCGCCTCGGGGTTCTTAAGCGCCTCAGCGGTAGCACGCATGCGATCGGGCAGATCGCCCAGGGCGGTCAGTTGCTGCCGGGACAGATCCACCAGCTTCTGGCGTGCCTGCGCCTCGGTGATCAGTCCCGCCTGCAGTTCAACCTGGATGCGCTGTTGGGCCAAGCCCATCTCGCCCATCGCGCGGTTGTAGGTTTCCTGCATTTTCTGCAGGTCCGCCGTCAGCCGCACCAGCTCCTTGGCACGGTCGACCTGCTCCACGCCCGCTTGGTTGCCAGCCTCGACCATCTGCCGGCGTGTGACTTCGAGCTCGCGCAAGCTCTTTGCCTGCTGCGCATCGGGGCCGCGCCCTTCAAGGTTGGCGATCTGATCCTGCACCTCCAGCAGCTTCTTTGCCGCCTCTACGCGAAGGCGATCAGAGTCCAGCTTCTTGGCGGTGTCCAGCAATTCCTGCTTGGTCTTTGCCGATGCGTTCTGGAAGTTCCCTTCCTTGATCGCAGCCTCGATCTCTGCCGTCTTGGTGGCCTTCTTGCGGCTTTCATCCAGCGTGCCGACCAACTCGATCTCTTGCTTCAGGCGCTCCAGTTCGCGCTGCGCCGCTGCCTCATCCTTCTGGGCTTCTGACTTGGGACCCTTGGGTTTCTTGGGAAGGCTCTCCGCATAGCGTGCGCGGGCCTCTGCCTCCAGGGACTTGATCGACTTTTCATCCATGCGGCCGGCCTTGCCCAGTGCCCGGATATTGGCGATCTCCTCTTCGAGCTTCTTCACCTTGCTCAGATTGCTGATGCGAAGCCGCTCGAACTCCTGCCTGGCCTTTTCTTCCTCCGGCGTGAGGGGGGCGTCGATGCCAGCCATCTGCACCTTCACAGGCGCGTTGGTTCCAGAGGCCGCCCGGATGCGCGCTGCCATCTTTCCGGTCAGGTCGGCAAAGGAGGGAAGCCCGAAGTTCTTGGTCAGCGTGCTGCCGACCACGCCCAACCCGAGCAGATCGGACAATCGTGGCAGTTTGGCCAGCACACCCCATTCGCCGGCCAGCTGCACAACTGCGTTGGTGAAGTCGCCGAGCGCGCCCCATGCACCGCTGACATCTTTCTTGACCTCCTGCCAACCACGGGCGAGCGCGGGCATCGTTTCATTGCTCTGCGCAGCAACGTCGTCCAGGCGGTCGGCGTAGATCCTGATCGCCTCCGCCACAGCTTCCTGCTGGTTGCCCTCCTTCACCAGGGCGCGCACCCGCGCCAGCTGGGCCTCGGTCAGGAAGTTCTCCGACTCGGTCAGCGCCAACAGGCCTTCGACAGGATCCTTCTTCAGGGTGAGGAACTTGGCGACGGTGGTATCGATGGCCTGGCCGGCGGAGGCCTGCATCTTGGCCGCACTGCGGGACACGAGCTCGAACTGTTCACCGGTAAAGCGGCCGGTCTGCGCCACCTTCGTCAGCGCCTCAGCAGCGGTGCCTCGGGAGACGCCCTGGAGACCGGCGAGCTGATCGCGCCGAGCCTGCAGGTTGGCAGTGCTGGTGGCGGCATAGTTGTTGGTGACGATCAGTGCCCGCTGGAAGGCCATCTCTTCGTCGACCGCTTGCTTCCAGGCCAGTGCCAGGCCACCGACCGCCACGGCCAATCCGCCGACCACGGCTACGGTGGGGGTGATAGCGCCAGCCAGCGCACGCGCGGCTGGCACCACACCACCGAAGGAATCCTTCAGCTGGCCGCCCTGCTGGATGGCCACCATCCAGATCGGCATGCCACTGACGATGCTGGTGGTGATATCGGTGATCTGCGCCGGCAGCTGGCGCATCGCCATCTGGTACTGGCCCGCGGAGATAGCGCCGGGTCCGCGCCCGCGATTGTTGGCCTCGGCCAGGTTGACGGCATTGCGCTGGATATTGATGCCGGCCAGGGCGCGGTTGTATTGCTCGCGACTGATGCGGCCAGCATCCACCGCCGACTGGAGCTCGCGCTCGTCGCGCTCGAGTTTCTGCAGCTTGGCCGACGCACCGTCGTATCGGCCCATGACGCCTTCTAGGGAACGCTGACGCTGCTGCTCAGTGCGGCTCAGCGATGCTTCCTGCTTGTCCAGCGTCTTCAGCGCGCTGTTGTAGTCCTCGGCGGTGATCAGCCCGCGCGCCATAACCCGGTCGAGCAGGGCTTCGGTGTCGGCCAGTTCAGACATGCTGGCCGCGCCCTGCTGCAGGCGGGCATCAAGCTCGGAGATCGAGCGGATCTCATCGGCGACCGTCTTCTGCATGGACGCGCCGGCAGTTCGCACCCGGTCAGCTGCAGACGCGCTACTGCGGCTGGCTTGATCCAGCGCGCCGGCCGCCTTGTCGGCTCCCTTGGTGACACCCTCCAGACCTGCGCCGGCAGCAGTGCCGGCGTCCTTGACCGAGGCCAGACCCCGCTGGAGTACCGGCAGGGCTTTCTGGGCCTGCTCGATATCCAGGGCGATGCGCATCGCAAGTTCAAGGTTGCGGGTGGCGGCCATTGTTACTTCAGTTCCTTCAGCAAGGTGGTCGCCGGATCGCCCCCGGCATAGGCAGCGTTGGTGTCGGTAATGCGCTCCCGCCGTGCTCGCCGCTGTTGGGCTTGGACATGCTCCCAAGCGAGCAGGATCTGGCGCTGCGTCATCCGACCGATGTCGGCAAAGCAGCGGCCGTAGCCAGCGCAGATCAGGTCGGTGAAGACCCGTCCATAGCCGACTGGCTCACCCTTTTGCCGACGGCGTTGCGCAGCAGCCGGCGCAGCAAAAAATTTCCGTTGGCCTGCCACCACAGCAGCAGCATCTGCTCGCCGTCGGTTTCATTGAGCGTTTCCAGCCAGCCTTCCTGTGCCCGCACCTCGGCGGCAGCATCCTGGCACTCCCCCGGCGCAGGGGCGATGGCGCAGGCCAGAAGATGGCGGATCAGGTCAGGGTGCGATAGCAGTACATCGGTCACCTCCAGCATCGACGCGGGCTCACTTCCCTCAAACAGCGGCTGCAGGTCGGCCAGCAGCGGAGCGGCCAGAGGCAGGATGCGGGCTCCTTCGAAGAAGCCGTACTCGCGCACGATGATGGTCTTGCCGTCGACCTGGCCCTGCTGCTGCGCAGCCAGGATGTCCAGTTCGTCGGCCACTGCCCCCGAATCCGGCGAGCCGGATTCGGAGGGCAGTTGGTCCTGGTTGCCAATTCGGGTGGCCATCAGGCGGCGTCCACCAGCATGACGCGGGCGTACAGACCGAAGCGCGGATCGGACTGGCGAACCGGATCGATCTTGGCCTCGCCATTGAGCACGATCTCACCGAAGGTATCGTTGATCAGCGCCAGGGATTCAGCCGCCGGGAACGAAATGCGGTTCACGTCGGCGCGGACGCGCTGAGTGGTACCGTCGACACTGTTGACGGCGTCGAACAGCACGTAGTACTCCGACTTGCTGCTCTCGAACACCTTGACCACGCTGTGGGCGGCGTACTCGTAGGTCTTAGCGGCCACAGCGGACTTGGTGGTCAGGAAGGTGATCATGCCGGTGACCGGGTTGACGGTGTAGTCGGTGTCGGCCACCAGCGGAGCTGCCGGCGTACCGCCCTCCAGCACCAGCGCGCTGATCGCGGCGTACTCCAATGCGACCACGTCGCCCGGCTTGACGTCGCCGATGGCCTCGTTGGCGACCGAGCCCGACGCCAGATCCAGACGCGTGCCGTCGGTGGCCAGCGCCAGATTGTCAGTGTTGATCTGACCCAGCGTCAGCCGCACACCCAGGTTGCGCTCGGTGGTCATGGTGGCGGCGACGCCGCGCACACCCGACCAGCTTTCCTTCTTGGTTTCACGGGTGCTGGACATGGCCAGCTCAAGGACGCTGCCGTCATACACCCAGCGCGCCGGCGCGCGGCTGCCGTCGGCATTGCGCAGGCCCAGATACACGCGGCCCTGGAACGAGAAATATTCGGTCTTAGACATGGCTTACTTCGCCTCCTGGGCGCTGGCAGTAGGCGCCTGGCCACCGGCCCTGCGCGATGTGTTGGGGGTGGAATCGGCCTCGGGGGCGTCGATGAAGCCGCGTTCGACTGCCCAAGGCACCAGGTCGGCGGGAACCTCGACTGTTTCGCCGGCGGCAATGGGCTTGCGCGACAGCGTCAGGCCCGGCTTCTTGATCGTGTATTTCTGGGTGGTCATCGCGGGATCTCAGGTTGAAGAAGGGCCTGGGTCTTCCATACGTCGACCCACAGGGCGGTAGCGGCGTCGTAGTCCTCGAGGTTGCCCTCGATGAGCTGGCAGGCACGGCCACCGGCAATGGGCGGCGTCCAGCCCAGCAGTGGTTGGCGAACCTTGCCCAGAAGGATCCGGAGCTCATCAATCACCTGGGCGCCGCGCTGTTCGCGGTAGTTGCGACACACGGTCACCACCGCGAAGTTGACTTCGACCAGCTGCGCCAGGCGCGACTGCTGGCCCAGGATCGAGGCGCCGGTCTTGGTCTCCAGCGGCATCTCGCGGGCCAGCAACACGTAGCAGCACGGCGCAGGGAAGTCGCGCAACGCCTGGACGGCGGCGTAGTCGGCGCTACCCTGGATCTGACGCACGTCCTTGTCGCTGACGCCCTGGCGGATGCGATCGCGCACCAGGCCAATGTCGAAGGGCTGCGTGCTCACCGGCCGTAGTCCTGCAGGGTGCGGTGGCTGAACTCCCGCGGCGGTGCACAGACCTCGGGCGCGCCGCCACTGGGCGCAGGCAGCGGGTCATCGGCGCCGAGGCTGAACTTGCTATCGCGCACCAGCTCCAGAAAGCGCAGTGCTTCCTTGTAGTCGCGCACCACCGGATCGGTGCGCTCCTCGGTGTTGACCCGGTCCTTATGCAGCAGGTAGCGCGCAATCCACCGTGCCCACGTGGACACAATCCCCGGTACCGGCGCCGGCAACGGCACCGGATAGGGCTTGGGCTTGCGCATGACCAGGTAGCCGTTGATCAAGCCATCGGCGTCGTCCAGAGCGCGCTGCACGTGCGCGGCCGCCTCATCGGCGATCGCCACGTCGGCTGGGTCGAAGGCGCTGCGATCGCTGCCGAGCAGCGTGGCATCCATCAGCGCATCGTCCACGATCGGATAGCGCTCCGGCGTGGCCACCTGCGCCAGCTCCTGAGCGAGCTTGGCCGCCGACAGCAGTGCGAGCGTGCAGTAGGACATGGCGGCCGATTACTCCAGCTCTTCCGGGGTGGCCGGTTCGTCACCGAGGACGCCAGCATCCTGGTAGGCCTGCGCCTCTTCCCACGTCATCTCGATCCACGCCGGCGGCTTGACGACGACGTCGTTGTGCTTGAACGGGCTGAGCACTTCGAAGCAGGCAGACAGCCAGAGACCGTTGGACAACGCGGGATCCGTCGAATGGTCGCCCGTTGCAACAGCATCGAAAGAGGTAGAGGCGTCACCCGAAGGCGTACCCGCCTCGGCGCCGGCATCCTGGTCCGCTACAGACTGATCGCCCGGCGGTTGGTCGACGGCAGCGCCATCGACCTCCGAGGCGACCGTCTCGGCGGGCTGAAGTTCGCCGCGGCCTTCCTCCGGAACCCAGCCGCCCTGCGCCGGCGACGCGTCGGCAGCCTTCTCTTCCGTGACGGCCGGCACATCGGCCGGCTTGCCGTCCTGGACGGGCTTGGGTGCGCTGGGCGGCGCAGTGCGGGGCTTGGCCATGACGAGATCTCCGAATAGGTGTGGTGCCGTGCTCTCCGGCTGTCACGCATGGTTTTGCTGTGCTTCGCACGGCCAGGTCCCGCGTTCGCCTGGTGCTGCCGCTCGCTGGGTTGTACGGGTAAAGCGGCAACTACGCCGACTATCCTTCGCCGGCTCCCTTCATCACGCTGCGGGCGCGCCTGCGTTCTGGATCAGGTAGCCCGCGACCATGCCGCTGAGCACCGGAGTGCGGTTGTTGTTGACCGGGTGAATCCAGGACTGGCGGTTCTCTTCGCGATAGGCCTGACGCACATTCGGCTCGCCCGCCATGCTGTAGGTGTAGCCATAGCTCGGTCGCGCGCGGTTGCGGCGGTTGCCGCCGCTCGGCGGGGCCACGAACGCTAGGATCACGTCCTGACCCCACACATCGCCCAGGTCATCATCCTGGCCGGTAGCCACCACCGCCTCACCAATGTAGATGTTCGGGATTTCCCACATCGACGCCAGGATTTGGGTGGTCAGTGCATTGAAGCCGCGATGCTTGAGGTAGTCCTGAATCTTCGGATTGGCCTTGGCTGCTTCGAATGCCGCCGCCGACAGGATCGCCGTGTTCGGCCGCATACCGATGCTGGAACGAATGGCCTCCTTGCCGACGCCAATATCAGCAGTCGGATCACCAGAGGCGCCGCGCCAACGATTGACGCCCACCAGAGCGACCTTGTGTTCGTTGTCGTAGTTGGCCGCATTGCGCGCTACGTCAGCGCACTCACACTCGTGTTCCAGCTCCATGATGTCCAGGACGATATCCACCGCGTCCTGCGAAGCGTCCAAGCCTGGGCCGTTGGCCGCCTCATTGGCGGTTTCATCCGGAACCACCGCCTCCAGTGCTGCAGGGATGATGGCGTAAGGCTTGCCCTGGTAGCCGAACTGGACGCGCTTGGTTGCTTCGCCCGGCGCGCGCTTGGTGTTGTAGCGACGGAAGCCTTCCTTTCCGAACGTCAGGATCTGACCACCAAAGGTGGCCACATCGACGCGCGGGAAGAGGTACTGGCCAACGTTGCCGGGGCGGACGTAGCCGAGTGCATGGGTGGTCAGGATCGGATCGATGATGCGAGCCTGACGGAGAGTCTGCTGGGACATGGAAGGTCTCTCTGCGAGATGGTGAGAACGATGAGCGGCGGCAGTTGTGGCTGAGATCAGCCGGTGGTCGCTGGCGCGTTGGGGATCAGGAGCACTTCGACGCGGTCACCATCTGCCGCGGCAGGCTGCAGAGCCTGAGCAACGACAACGCCGGTAGTGCGAGCAATGAGTTTTCCAGTAGATCCCACCTGCAGGTAGGCACCGTCGTCAAACGCTCCGCCAGCAGTGGCGATGCTGGTGCCCACCACATCAACGGGCACCCGGTCGCCCACCAGTCCACTGGTGTTGGTCACACCGAAGGCGTTGCCGCCGGCGGTGGCGTACTGTCCGTCACGACCGACGACGCGCTCGGCTTCCAAGGCGACTGCTGCGATGACAGCCAGGGTGAGCAGCGAGATTTTCTGAGTCATGGTTCTGCGCTCCAGCGCGAGGAATGAGTTGAGAAGCTGCGTTTGGATACAGGTCAGGAGACCGCTTTGACTGCCGTGAGGTAGTCCACCCCCGCGTGGGTACGCTGGTAGTCCAGCGCCTTGTTGTGCAGCGCAAGCCGTTCCGGGTCGACCTGGGTGCCAGCCGGTGCAGCGAAGTTGGCCGCGCCTGGCCCCACACCTTCACCACCAGACTTCTCACTGAAGTCCACGGCCTTGGGCAGGCTGGTCAGCAGCTCGCGCAGCACCGATTCGGCCGGCTTGGACACCGTCGTTTCACCCTCGGCGAAGTTCAGCGGATCCTTGCCATTGGGCTGAGCCAACAGCAGTTCCACCACGGCCGGCTGCTGGCGCGGCAGCAGCTTGCCTTCCTTCACCAGGCCTTCGGCGAACGCCACTGCGTCTTCGCGTCGCGCGGCCTGTTCACGGGCGGCGAGGGCCTTCTCGCGAGCGTCCAGGGTGGAAGCCTGCTGGTCGAGCTGCTGCTGGCGCTGTGCGTGCTCGACGTTGTTCTGCTGGGACATGGGGTCGATCTCCGATTTGACCTGTTCACGAGTGGGAGGCGGTGCCTGGACGGGCGCAGGTCCATCGAGGGCGCTGCGCGGGAACTGGGTGAGCAATGGCGATGCGAAGAGGGCCGACGTGCGCGAGTTTTCGTCATCGCGTGTGCTGCTCTCGATGCCGCGGATCTGCCAGTCCGGAATGACCTGGTCAGCCGTCTCCAGGCCCTGGGTATCGATCAGCCAGTCGCGGAAGCGGCGGAACAGATCCGTCAGCGTCCAGCCCAGCGGGGCCAGCGACATGGCAAAGCACGCAGCGTCATCGCCTTCGGCGAAGGAGGCCGACTTGAGCCCCTTTACTGCCGGCGGCTGCGCGCCCAGGAAGCCGATGTGGCGCAGGTAGTACTTGCCCGGCGTCGGGTTCCCCGGCGAATCGGGCATGAAGATGGAGGCGCTGATCTTCTTGAAGCGGCCGTTGTTGACCAGCTCCGCGAAGGCAGGATCTACCTCGTGCGGTTCGGCCATCAGGAGGCCGTCCTTGGCCTGAAGCACTTTGCTCCAGCCATAGGCCGGGTCGTCGGTTTTGGGATGGCCCACCACAATGGGCGCTTCGTGCAGCGCCGGATCGTAGCTATCGGCGATCTGCTGCACATCCGCCTCGCTGAAGGTCAGCGTGCGGCCGTCTTCGGCAACGTGCGTGCCGGCTTTGAAGATCTGCAGGGTGGCGGCGGGCTGGTTCATGCCGCCAGTTTTCCCGCGCCAGAGGTCGCTGTCTTTGAAACTGGTTTCCAACTTTCGAGGGCGGCAGCGGACTGGCTCATGCCCTCCTTTTTCCCGCAGTACCGTCTCACGTCTTGGGACGGTGCATTGCAGAGAATTTCAACCGCAGATGCACGATGCGCGTGCGGTGATCGTCCTGCGTGGAAACAAGTGCCAGTATCGGCCGCACAGGTGTGTCAGACACCAAGCCGGTGTGGGTGACGCCCGAGTGTGGCGGCGCGCCTGTAGCGGCGCGCAGAGCGCCTCCCACGCGACGATCAATCGAAGGCGCCGCTCACGTGATCTTGAGCGATATCCAGCAGCTCTTTCTCATCCTCGCGACTGACGCCAAGCCAAGGGCGAGCAGCGATGGTGTTCGTGTAAGCAGGCATCGTGATCGAGCGCCTATAGCGCGTATTCTTGCGATTGGCTTTGACGAACCGGCTACCGCCTTTGCCAGTCTTCAAGTAGATCTTGGCCGGGCGCGCCGGGTGACGGATGGTGCCGCCGAACTGATGGATGGCGCCATAGGGCGCATTGGTACCAACCAAGACGGCCTCATTCCCATCCGTTTGCCACGATGCCATGTCGCCGAGCATGTGGAAATCAAACTTCAGAATCGGGACGCCGGGGCGCTTCTTCTGTTTCCAGCGTTTGTAGCTTGGCTCCAGTGCACGCCATCGCTGTCCGGTCGGATCACGCTCCTTCTTGGCTCGCTCGCGTGTCGACCTCAGCAGGTACTCGCCCCAGTCTCTCAGGATCAGTTGCCGTGCTTCGCCCTCCAGCTGGCGCAGCGCATCAGCCAGCGCAGGTGTTGCCGAATCCAGGGTGACTTCGAGCTGCGCCATCAGAGTGCTCCCTGCAGCAGCTGCAGCGTGCCATCGGCGACGCTGCGCTTGAGATCAGAAGGCATCAGCATCTGCAGCTGGGGCTGGATGGTGCTGACGCCCGTTTCCGAGATGGCCACGTCGACCACCATGAAGGCCGGGCGCCCCACCGCAAGGACATACCGCAGGTGGCCTGCGGCCACGTCCAATAGGATGGCCACCGCATCGAGCAGGCGGATAGGCAGCTCGGCTGCGGCGATGGCGACCGCGCCAGGCCGAGTGATGGGGAGCTGCTCAGCCAACACTGCAAAGGCCGCCGTCGCTGGTCGAACGGCAGCGCGCTGCAGCTGCGACACCAGACCGGGAGACAGTGCGCCGGCCAGGTAGCGAGCAGCGTGCGCGGCATCGGCGTCAATGCTGGCCAGCCAGCTTGCGTAGCCGGCCTGCAGGGCGTCCCTGGCACGCGGCCGCGCCAAGGCCTGGGCGGCACTGGCGGCAGCGGGCGCCGCTGGCAGCCGCGCGCCCGTCTCCAGTGCACTCTGCAGAGCGGAGGTCAGTTGGCCTGTCAGCGAGGGCGGTGTGACCGGACCACCACGGCCACTGGGCCAGTGGTCCGCCGTTGCTCCAGGCGCGTAGCCGAAGCCAGGATCGACGCCTGCCGGCGTCAGCACCGTGCGCGGTCCACCGGGACTGCGCTGCCCGACCGTCACCGACTGCATCACAACCTCAGGGGCCGTGTCGGGGCCGTCCTTGCCCAAGCGGCGCAGATCGCGTTCGTTGAGCGCATCGACGTAGCACTGGCAGCCCCAGCCGTTGGCCGGATAGTGATAGCGCCACCAGGGATCATCATGGCGTAGCACCATGCCATTCCAGGACACGTGCAGTGGCCGGGGGTGTTCGACGGCATCGTTGTGGTTGTAGCGCCAGAACGGCCGTACCTTGATCAGCTGCTGCAGCTGGGCCCAGCGCCCGGCGTTGTAGCTCTGACGCAGGTTGGTTTCGTAGATCACCCGCGAGCGCCAGTTCCGGCCGCCGTTGTAATCCCAGCCATGCGTGGCCACGATGCGGTCGAAGTCTTCGCGGAACTGCTCCAGCGTGCGGCCCTCGGCGATGACACGGTCGATGGACTGCCGGAAGTCGGCCAGCAGTGCGTCACGGTTGGCACCGGCCACCATGAAGCTGGTGTCGTGCTCGGCCTCCCACACGTCCAGGTAGCTCTCGGTGAGCACGTTCTTCTTGCGACGGAAGAACTCGATCTGCTCCTGGAACGGCAGTTGAGCGTAGGCAACGCCGGCCATTGATCAGTCTCCCGCGCCCTGGACGTCGGTACGGCCGGCCAGCGTCGCTGCCGTCATCGCATCGGCCATCACCGAGGCGTAGTCGTCCAGGGTCATGTTCGGATGCAGCTCGAACAGCCGGTCGCGCAGTTCCTCCAGCGAATCGACCTCATCGACCAGCTGGCGGATCTGCTCCACCCAACCAGCACCGAGGGGCGACAGTCGCCGATCAAGCTGCTGGCCCAGGCCGATGGCAGGATCAGGTGCCTTCGGGGTGCTGTCGGCAAAGGCCGCCGGATAGTGCCGGCGCAGCAGGCTACCCACCGTACCGCCGGCATCAGCGAACTGCGGCCCATCGATCGCTGTCGGTACCGCAGGTGGCTCCGGCAGCGCCTGGACAGGCTCGTAGTTGTCCCCATAGGTCTGGTCCATGTAGACCTGCTTGGGCTTGTAGCCCAGGTCGAGGATCTTCTTGTCGCGACTGGCAGTGGCGTCCAGATCCTCCGGCTCTTCCGTGACGCGGTAGACCCGTGGGATGGCTGCGCCGGGGAAGTTCCATTCGGTGAGCCAGCGCGCCGGCCCCTTGTTGAAGGACTCACACACCAGGTCTGCATCGGAGGTGATGATGTCGCGGCGCACTTCCCGCTGCAGCTGGTCGTTGCCCAGCTTGCCGGGTGTGCCCTGGGTGCTGGCGGTCTGGCCCAGCACCACCTTCTGGATGGTGGCATCCATATAGTCCTGCAGGGCCTTGTAGTCGGCCGTGCCACTGCGCCCGGCCTCCAGCAGCGCCAGCTCCATGCCCTTGGGCATGATGATGCCGCTGTCGGTCTGGATCGCGCGGGTGGCCTGCAGCAGCTTGGACTTCTCCGGATCGGTCGCCTCACTGTCGTACTTGCCCACTGCGGTGGGCATGCCGAACTTCTCCAGGAAGATCAGCCAGAACTTGAGCCCGTTGCGCTTGAACAGCACCGGCCAGTACAGCCAGTGCGCCAGCCCCAGGCCGTAGGGCTCATCGTCGTGATCGGCACCGGAGCAGAAGTTCCAGAAGTACGGCGCGAGTGCCGGGACGCCCTCCGTCATCTGGGTCTGGGTGAGCAGGCGCAGGTCGCCTTCCTTGCCGTAGCGGAAGCGTCGGCGATTGCGGACCTTGATCGCCTCCAGGCCGATGCGGGTGCCGTCGACCTTGTACAGGATCTCGGCCACGCCGTAGCCGTAGAACACGCCAAACAGCATCTTGCGGGTGACGTTGTCCCACCCGATCCCGTGCAGCTGCTCCTGCAGATACTCTGCCGCCTGGCGGTCGATGCGCTTCTCGCCACCGGGCTCCACCTGCCATTCGCAGGCCACCACCGAGTCCTGGCGCGATCCGAAGGTGGTTTTCACCTCCGGATCGGACAGCACCTGCTCGTAGATCTGCAGGTCATAGCCGCCCCGATTGCGCAGCACGCTATCAAAGGGCAGCAGCAGCGGCCCGGTGTAGCCACGGGTGATGTCGATGCCATCGGCGGTGGTGGCAATCTCGCGGCCGATCTCTGGGCGGGCGATGGTCATGCGAATCCTCCAAAATCATTGCCGCCGCTGACCGTGCCGAAGGCATCATCGGTCACGACGGTGGCCACGCCGTCGGCTCGGCCGTCGCCGATGTAGGCGCGAGCGCCGGCCGCCTGGAACTCGATGGGTACCGAGGTGACGTGGTTGAGCGCGGCAAACTGCATCAGGGCGCCTGCGATCGCGCCGTCGCCGTGGCGCACCAGTTCCGGATCCTGCAGGTCCTTGCGCTCCAGGCGCGGCACCATCGGAATGCCATCAACGTACTCCACGGCCCGATGGTCATCCTCCAGCGATGCGTCCCTGGGCACGGTGATGAATCCGTCCTCGAACAACGCGATGTACTTGGGCATCCATTCGCTGTACCAGGGGCGCGACAGGGTGACCTCGTGGATTGGGCCACCGCTGTAGCGGCCCGTCTCGGCATCGAGCTCGGCACGGCCGTAACGGTCGCCTGTGTACTCCATCAGAGTCTGGCCCGGCCCGGTGGCGTCGCCAGCGAACGACCAGCGGCCGCGGAAGCCCTCATTCAGCGCGTCCAGAAACGCCCACAGGATCTGCTCCTGCTGGCGGGTGGGCGCGTTGGCCATCTCGATCAGGAACGGCACATCCCGGCGCAGATCCTGACTGACCTTGGCCGGCTTGATGACCGAGAAGTGGCGGTGGCGCGCAAAGTCCATGCCGACCGCCCAGCGCCCAGTGAACCCGGCCACCGCAGCACGCAGCACCGGCAGCAGCGTGGTGGCGATCCAGACCGAGCACCAGATCTCGCGTTCCTTCTCCGAGCGCTTGGGGAAGTCGTCATCGAAGACCAAGCGCAGCACAGGGCGGACCTCGGACATGGCCCGATCGATCCAGACTGAGGGGATGGCCGAGCCATCTCCGTCGCGCGGGATGACATCCAGCTCCTCGCGCATGGCGGCCTTGCGCGGGCCATAGGCCGAGCGGATGGCGGTGTACCACTCCTTCTTGCCCTCGGCGGTGGCCACCTTGCCACGCATGGCGCAGACCCGCTCGTACAGGCCGTTGGACACGGCATCATCGAAGCTGATGCGGATCACCCCGGCCTTCTTGCCGTAGCGACCGGCCTGGACGTCCTGCACCAGCTGGTTGAACGGATTCTTCTTGCCGCGGTGTGTGGACCACACGCGGATCCGGCCACCCCAGATCAGCAGCGCGGTGGCTGATTCGAGCACCTTGGCCACGTCCTTGTGCAGCGCCGCTTCGTCCAGGTCGACCACGCCCTGCAGGCCGTGGATGTTCTCCGGGCGCGAGGACAGTGCCGTGATACGGAAACCACTGGCGAAGCGAACCCGGAAGGCCTGGATCTGCCGGCTGGTGCCGTCAGGCTGCTGGTCCTGGAAGATGTGCTGCTCGATACGCGAGGCTTGGCCTTGGGCAATGATCGGCGCGAACTTGGCCACATAGCCAATGAACTCCAGACCCTTTTCCTTGGTGTCGGCCATGTACCACACGTTGTCGCCGCCGGCGTCCTTGGCAGAAGCGGCGGTGATGGTGTCGCTCAGCGCCTGGGCGAAGGTGATGCCAGTGCGGCGCCCCTTCTCGCAGACCGCGATATCCAGCCCTTCCTGCATCCGGATCCATTCGGACTGATGAGCCATCAGCACACCGGCCTTGCTCGGATCGAAGTTGGCCGAGATCGAGCGCACGCTCTCAGGCAGCTCATCCCAGTCCAGGACGCGCTCGGTATCCGGCAGGGGACCCAGTGCACTCACTTAGCCGACTCCATGCAGCACCTTGTTGCGCCAGAACTCCACGCCCTCGGCGTCCAGGCCCTTGGCTCGCGCAGCCTCCTCGACCCGGCTGGCCGCGTCGACGAGCGCCTTCTGGCGGATCTCGCCGGCCCACTTCTCGCGCACGATGGAAGAGCGGGTCAGCTCGGCAATGGCCTTGGCCGCCTTGCTGTACAGCGCAATGCGATCGGCGGGGGAAATGCTCTCATCGTCCTGGTCGGCCGCCTCCTGGAACTGCAGCAGTGCTTCGAACAGGTCGGTCTGCAACAGGCCCATCAGCGCGCTGCCGCGCTCGGCGGCATTGTCCGGCGCCTGCTCGGCCACCAGTTTCATGGCTTCTGTGCTGGCGCTGATCGAAGCCAGGCGGCGCTTGAGCCGCTTGGCGCGTTCGTTGACGGTGGTCTTGCTGATCTCGTAGCCCTGCTCGCCCAGCCATTCGGACAGCGAGATGCTGCCACCGAAGGCGTTGGCAACCAGGCGCCGATCCAGCTCGTCACGCACATCGGCCGGCAACAAGTCGATCTTGCTCACGGGAGGCATGGGGTCACCAGTACTTCGGCGGGCGGGCGATCCCCGGACCGCAGTCGATGCTGTACTCGACGATGTCCACACCGTGGCGGGTCAGCTCCGCCGACCACGGCCCCGACGGGGATTTGGTGATGTCGATCAGGCGACGGGTGTCCAGGTAGTCCAGTTCCCGGCGAACCTCCAGCGCGGTGGCATCCGGGTACATGTCCTGGGCCGCGCCGGCCAGGACGGCTTCACCGATCGGATAGGGGCGTGAGCGATCCAGCACCAGCAACATCAGCCAGCGCAGCTGCTCCCTGCGCAGCTTGCCCAAATCCGGGCCTTGATTTCCGTGACTCACGGCGTGTTCCCCTTGCTTTGCATGTTCGTGATCTTCGAAGCCACTGCATCAAGCTTTGCCTCGATAACGCTCTGTCCGCGGGCATAGTCCTCGCGGCGGACGTAATCCTTCGCAACTTCCAGGCGGAAGTCGGTGAGGTGACTCTCAACCTCGCGCCAGCGCTTGCTGTCGTTGATCAGAATCGCCAGCTGCTGATCAGTGCGTTGTTGCAGCTGGTTGACCAGCCAGCGGCCGCCGGCGATCAGGCCGCCAAGCAGCGTGATGCCGATGCCTGCGAACCACACCAGGTAGAGCGGTTGCACTTCAACGATCATGGGTTGGTCTCGACGGGTAGGCGCTGTCCGGTGAGGACGCCGATGACGCGCTGGCAGGAGCGGACGTGGTCTTCAGCTTCGGTGACGATTTGAAGAGCAGTGCCTGCAACCTCTGGACGTAGTTGGGCGCTCGCATCACGTTCGACGGCGCCAGAGACGGCTTGGGACAGGCGGGCGGTGTGACAGGTGGCGAGGTCGTCGCGCAGCTGGAGATTGCCAGCGCGCAGGTCAGCCACAACAGCAGCAGGGATGGACGCGGACGCCTCCCGATCATCTTCATGTTGGTCTCCGATCTGGGCCATTTCCCTGGCCTGGGTATGCTCGGTGTCGCGAGCATTGCGCTCGCTTTCCAGTTGCGATTGAAGCGTGGTCACGCGCTGCTGCGCCGTGGCATCACGGGCCTGCGCGTCCAGGGCATTGCCGCGATAGAGAAGTGCTGCAGCGATGGCGACCAGCAGGAGCACCAGCAGCAGGGCGACCGTTGCGGTCAGGGTGCGGACCATCAGTACCGGCCCTCGCACATCGCGCGCTCAGCGGTGCGGCGGCGCTCCAATCCCTTATAGGACTTGCCGCCGGCATTGGCCCAGTTGCTCAGCTGGGCACATGCGAGGTCCCAGCGGCCTTGATTGGCGTAGACACGGATCCGCGGCTGCTGACCGTTGCGCAGCGTGCACAGGCCGTCCTTGACGCCAGCACCACCCGGACCGACGTTGAAGGCGAACGACGTCAGGGCGGCCGCCTGGTAGTCCGTCATCGGCACCTTGATGCAACTCTGCACGGTGTTCCAGGCGACGCCGAGGTCCGACTGGAGCAGACGCTCGCATTCGGCGCGGGTGTAGGTGCGCTGTTCTACCTTGGCCGTATGGCCGTAGCAGACCGTCAGCTTGCCGACGACATCACGATAGGGCTGGGCCGAGTAGCCCTCGAAGGGCTGCACCAACCCGAGCAGCAACGCCAGCATGGTTGCCAGCATTCCGCCCGCGATGGGCAGTGCCTTGTTACCGGGTTGCTCTGCTGCCATGCGCCATCTCCAGGGAAAGATGGCCGACGGGCAGACGAGGATGCCCGCCGGCCAGGTGCGCCATGCGCACACCAAACCGATGGGCAGAGTTTCAGTCTTTGACTGATCGTCGTCTTTGAAACTGGTTTCGAGGAATCTCACGCGCGCGCGTGGGACTGTGCAGATCCCTTCGCGACGTGCGTAGCTGCAGAAGACTATTCGCCCTTGGGCTTATGCGCTTCCCACCAACTGTTGACAGAGGCAGCGGGCGGTGTTTCCGGTTTGGAAGGTTGATAACCAGGATTTACAGCGGAAGGTGCGATCGCCGCAGGACCCGGGGCTTCTACCCTGGGAATTTCAACGTCTCCACATCGCTTGGCGGCAAAAGCCCCCTGAAGCTGAGCTCGCCTTTCCACTGACGTCCTCTTTGCTTCATTCCGTTCGATCACATTTCCGATCCCAAAGTCACCCAAAAAGCTGGCAATGGACATGCCGCTGAACTTTGCTTGCTGCTCGACCTGCCTATCAAAGGCATCCACCTTGGATAGTTCAATTCGGATCTGCTCACAAGAATAGTTCAACGTCTCGTAGCCAGTTAACGGCTGCAACCGGCCATAGCGTTTGGTGGCACAGCCGCTGACAGATATCACCAGCACTGCGCCAGCAATAGCGAGCACTTTCCACTTCATGTTTTCCCCCTGGTTGATTTGCTCTTACGCCACATCACTCTGACGAGCCGTGCTTTTTCGTTTTGAGTTCCGGTTTCGACTGGGCGAACGCAGCACTTGTTTTTTCAAGAGCCACCTTCGCGTCTTCAGGACTGTTCCGGTAGTTGTTCAGCAGCATCGCCTCGCGACTTGTCAACTGCACCCCTTCTCCTGATGCGCCCATGCCGGTGAGAAGCCAGAGCGGTTGAGTACCGAATAGCAGATTCAATTTAACGAGCAGTTCGACCTCTACTGGCCGCGTTCCCGCCTCGTACCGGATGAGCGTGGTTCGCCCGATGCCGAGCAGCTCAGCGAAGTCCTTCTGGCTTCTATCGCCCCGGATCAACCTAAGCCTTTCGCCGGTGTCGCGCCGGCTGTCGTTCTCTGAGTTTCCGTCAGTCATTTTGTTCCCGCTCGGGTATTGACAAGTGTTCCCGCACGGGAACATCATTACTTCCACTGGCAGCGCCTACAGCAGCCAACCAATGGAACAAGGATCAAAGGATACACGCGATGAGCGAACCCGCCCCCAGCCTGGATCTTCACCTCAAGGTCCGCACCGCCTTCGTTGGCAAGGGCACCAGTCTCCGCGGCTGGTGCATGGAGAACGGCGTCCCCCCGCAGAACGCCCGGGACGTCCTCATCGGGCGTTGGAACGGCCCGAAGGGTCAGGCCCTGCGGCGCCGGCTGCTGAAGGCCGCAGGCCTGAGCGCCTCAGCATGAGCACCGCCGGCCGCCCCCTGGACGAAGTCCCGACCCGCGAACTGGAGCTGTTGCTTGCCTCGGCCCGTGACCAGTACGCCACCGCTGTGAACAACTGGCAGTGCGCCGTCGAATCAGACGAGCCGCTGGCCAACACCCTGCCGCTGGCTGGTGCCGTCGACGCAGCCGACCGCCGCGCCGTCCGGATCCTGACGGAGCTGGCACGCCGTCAACAGGGTGCTGCGGCATGAGCGAGCAGAGCATCTTCACCCGCCTGCTGTTCACCCTGGCCGGGCACAGCCGCACCGGTCTGCGCCTGAAGCCGATCGCCGACGGCATCGGCGAATCCCCCAGCACCACGCTGCGCAACCTGCAGCGCCTGGCCGAAGACGGCCTGGTCGAACGCTCCCCCTTCGACCAGGAAAACTGGCGCCTGGCCCCCCGAATTGTCCAGATCGCCTTGGCCCATCAAGCCGAGGTGGCTCGTGAAGAGCGCCAGCTGGACGACTTCAAGAACCGCTACAGCCGTAGCCCCAACTGATGACGAGGATCGAAATGGCAGAGAAGCAACTCAACAAGCGCGGCGCCAAGCCGCTCGCCCAGGCCGAGCCAGTTGTCCAGGATCTGGACGCGGAAAAGCTGGCCGAGCGCAGCCAGGAGCTGGTTACCCTCGGTGAGCACCAGAGCGAGGTGGTGGATCAGTTCGGTGACGGCCTGCCGTGGCACCCGGACCACTACGAGAACGCCATTCGCGGCGAACTGCGCCGGGGCTGCGAAGCCTTCCTGCGCGCCGGCCGCTACCTGGTGGTTGCCCGCGAATGCGCAACGCATGGCGATTGGCAGGGAATGCTTGAACGCCTGAGCATCGAGCCCCGGCAAGCCCAGCGCATGATGGAGGCCGCTCGTCGCGTCTCCATGCTCCCAAATGCGTCGCATGCGACGCATTTGGTGGCTGCCACCAAGACCCAGAGTCGGCTGATCGAACTTCTTTCATTGCCGGAGGAGCAGTTCACCGAGCTCGCGGAACAAGGTGAGACCGGCGGGCTCTCTCTCGATGACGTCGAGACGATGTCCCGTGCCGAACTCCGCGCCGCCATCCGCGACGCCCGCGCCGACCTTGAGGCCAAGGATCAGCGCATCACCAAGTTGAGCGACGATCTCAACAAGGCGGAGGAGAAGACGGCAAAAGCGCAGAAGAAGTGGAAGAAGGCCACTCCGGACGAGCAGTCGCAGGAACTGCTGACCCAACTGGAGCTCGCAACCTCCCAGGTCCGTCTAGCCATCGCCACCGGCAGTGAAGAAGCCGGCTTCAGCGGGGCGGTGATCGCGCTCATGCAGCACGCCGAGCAGCACGACCTCAATGTTGATGAACAGGTGGCCGGGATCATCGCCAGCCTGATCAACGACCTGCGCCTTGTCCGCGACCACCAGGAGGTGGGCGTCACGGTGATTCATGACCGCCGCCTGGCCGACTGGAAGCGGGAGGGCTGACATGGCCCTCAGCGCCAGCTTGATCGAGCAGGCCGCCGCTGACCTGCTCTGCGCCGAGCACGGCCAGAAACGCGCCATTGCCGAGCGATACGCCGCCGAATGGGGCTGCAGCGTACAGACGCTGTACCGACAGGTCTCGAAGCTGACCTGTTCGCTGAAGCCGCGCAAGCGCCGCAGCGATCGGGGCAACTCCGACTGGACCCAGCAGGAACTGGAACTGATTTCCGCTGTGTTGCTGGAGTCGCGTCGCGGCACCGGCAAACGCCTGGCCAGCATCGGCGAGGCCATCGACATGCTGCGCGCCAATGGCATGGTGCGCGGCGAGACTGTGGATGCCGGTACCGGCGAGATCCGACTGCTGAGCGAGAGCTCGGCAGCCAAGGCCTTGCGCACCAACCGCTTGCACCCTGATCAGCTGTCGGCACCCGCACCGAAGGTACAGCTGGCCAGCGAACATCCCAACCAGGTGTGGCAGGCCGATCCCAGCCTGTGCGTGCTGTATTACCTCAAGCGCCAGGACGGCCTGCATGCGATGCCGGCAAGCGAGTTCTACAAGAACAAGCCCAAGAACCTGGCGCGCGTCGAGAACGAGCGCGTCTGGCGCTACGTGTTCACCGACCACACCAGCGGCGCCTTCTACGTGGAATACGTGCTGGGCGCCGAGAGCGGCGAGAACCTGTGCCGCACCTTCATCAACGCCATGCAGTACCGCGGTGCGGCTGATCCGTTCTGTGGCGCACCGACGATGGTGATGGTGGACCCGGGCAGCGCCAATACGGGTGCGATGTTCAAGAACCTGTGCGCGGCCCTGGGTATTCGCATCTGGATCAATCAGCCGGGCCAGCCGTGGGCAAAGGGCCAAGTCGAAAAGACCAACGACCTGATCGAACGCAAGTTCGAGCACCGCCTTCGCTTCGACAACGTGCAGAGCTTGGAGCAGCTCAACGCATCGGCGTGGCGTTGGATGCGCAACTTCAATACCACCGCTCAACACACCCGGCACAAGTCCTCGCGCTACCAGGCGTGGATGACGATCAAGCCCGATCAGCTGCGCCTGGTACCGGCGACCGAGGACTGCATGAAGCTGGCCACCCGCGCACCGGAACTGCGCAAGGTCAACCCGCTGCTGCGGATCAGCTTCCTGGGCAGAACCTACGACGTGTCGGGCGTGCCGGGCGTGATCGTGGGCCAGAAGCTCACGGTCGCCCGCAATGCCTTCGGTAGCGAGTTCGGTGCGCAGGCGCTGTTTACCGACGATGCTGGCCGCGACACCTGGTACACGATGGAGCCGCTGGAAGCAGACGCATACGGGTTCACCGGTGCGGTGGCGGTCGGCACATACCACGCGCACGCCGACACCCCGGCGGACACAAACCGCAAGCGGGTCGAGCGCCTGGCGATGGATGCCGAGACCGACGAGCAAGCCAAGGCGCAGCGCAAGGCCAAGGCAATGCCGTTCGGTGGCCGTATCGACCCCTACAAGTCGGTGCAGCAGGCGCCGGAGATCCAGCACCTACCGCGCCGGGGTCATCGCGTCGACGTCGCGGTCCCCGATGTGGTCGAGGCCCCTCGCTTCACGGTCGATTCGGTCACGCCCATCCGCGCCGAGCTGCCGCCGCTGAACCATGTGGAAGCGGCCATGCGTCTGAAGCCTCTGCTGGAGGCTGCGGGTTCGGCCTGGACGGCTGACCACTATGCCCGCACCGCCCAGCGCTGGCCTGAAGGTTTGCCGGTGGATCAGGTCGAATCCTGGGCACAGGCCTTGGCGACGCCTGAGCGTGGCGGCCTGCGCCTTGTGGAAGGAGGTGCTGCATGACGCTGCGTCTGAAGCGCCTGCTCACCGAGGCTGGCATCAAGCAGGGAGACCTGGCCAGTGCTGCAGGTCTGAGCCGTCCGGCCCTCAATGCCTTGATCAACCACGGCCAGTTGCCCACCAGCTGCGATCCGGCAGCGGTGCGCGCTGCCATCAGTTCCTGCCTGACCCAGCACGGCGTAACCGACGCCCACTGGCATGAAAAGGAGGGGCCGACGTGCGGGGTCACGCCAGCCCCGGTTTCCCCACCGCAAGACACCGATAACGACAACGACATTCACGACGAGGAAGATCCCATGCTACTGCGTTTTCAGGCTTTGACTCCACAGGCCAAGCGTCACTTCGGCCTCACCAGCAATCCTTTCGCCGATCCGGCCAGCGCCGAAGAGGTGTTCCTGTCGCCGGACATTCGCTATGTCCGCGAGAGCATGTACCAGGTAGCCCGCCACGGCGGCTTTGCTGCGGTGATCGGCGAGAGCGGTGCTGGCAAGAGCACGCTGCGCGAAGATCTGGTCGATCGCATCCAGCGCGAGGAACAGGCCGTCATCGTGATCCAACCCTACGTGCTGGCCAGCGAAGGCAGCGATGCCGTGGGCAAGACCCTGCGCAGCCACCATATCGCCGAGGCGATCATGGCCGCTGTCGCCCCGCTGGCCAAGCCGAAGAGCAGCCCCGAATCCCGCTTCCGCCAGCTGCACGAATCTCTGCGTGACAGTTCCCGCTCGGGCCACAGCCATGTGCTGGTGATCGAGGAGGCTCACAGCCTGCCGCTGCCAACCCTGAAGCACCTCAAGCGCTTCCGCGAGCTGAAGGACGGCCTGCGCCCGCTGCTGTCGGTGATCCTGATCGGCCAGCCCGAGCTGGGCGTGAAGCTCTCCGAACACAACCCGGAGGTGCGCGAAGTCGTGCAGCGCATCGAAATCATCACGCTTCCGCCACTGGATAACGAGCTGGGAGCGTACCTTTCGCACCGCTTCAAGCGTGCCCAGGTGCCTCTGGACAAGGTCGTGGAACAGGGGGCCATCGATGCCCTGCGCGCCAAGCTGGTCCCTTCGCGCGGCGCAGGGTCGCTGCTGTACCCGCTGGCCGTCCAGAACGCGCTGACCGCGGCGATGAACCGCGCCGCTGACCTGGGCGTGCCAACCGTCACCGCTGATGTCGTGCGGGGGGTGTGAGATGGCGATCCGAACTGAGGGCTGGCCGGTGGCAGAAGCGATGGTGAGGGCACCGCAGGGCGACCAGTGGCCGTTCGCTACCGAGGCCATCCTGATCCCCTTCGATGTTCAGGATAAGCCCGAGCCGATCAACCTGGACATCCTGCAGGTGGTGATCGTGCCCCGCGCCAGCTGGGAACGGATCATCGCCCATGTCCCAGCCGACGTGCTTCAGCGCGAAGGGGTGGCGAATGGCTGACCGCGCCGCCACCGACGGGCTGCCGTACCTGCGCAGCTTCGCGCATCAGCTGCTGCGCGAAGCGGAACTCCCCGATCGCCAGGTGACGGTGATGCACCGGGATCTGTTCCGCCGAGCGCACATCGACTGGCGGGACGGCCAGAACATGGCCTCGCTCCTGGACAGCCTCAACCTGCAGCAGCTGCGTGCGCTGGTCGACCAGCTGCGCGACGGCGACGACGACGAGGAGGAGTGATGGCCGTTCCGACGCTCAAACGCTGCCACGGGCAGGTGCGCAACCGGAAGAGCCACAGCGCCCACCCCAAGCGCCATCGGCCCGTAGGGATGGTGGCGAGCAAGCCGCCCTTCCTGGAGGACTCAGCGGTGGCCACGCTGTACATCCTGGACATGCAGACCGGCGGCGAGTACGGGATCGATCTTCTGCCCAGCTATGGCATTCAGGTCACGTCTTCCAGCACCAGCAAGCGCTGGTACCTGGATGCGGACGCAATCGTCGACCTGGCCGTCGCCGCCGGCATTGATCGGAGGGCCGACTGACATGCAGCTGGCCCTGCTACCGCAAGAGCTGTCCCCACAGACGGTGCTTTTGCAGCTGCAGGGCCGTCGCGGCGCCGTCAACGGCATCACCGCCCGCGACCTGGTGCAGCAGATCACTTCACGTACCAGCACCGCCGACGAGCGCCGCCTGCGCCAGATCATCGAGCAGCTGCGGCGCGAGGGACACCCGATCTGCGCCCACCCGGCTCACGGCTACCACCTGGCCGCCAGTGCGGCCGAACTGGATCGCGCCTGCACCTTCCTGGTCGGGCGCGCCATGACCTCCCTGGAGCAGGTCAGCGCGATGAAGCGCGTTGCGCTCCCGGATCTGTACGGACAACTCGGGCTGGACAAGCCCGCTACCGACGAGGAATCCAACCATGAACCATGAACGCAATTCCGACGTGCTGTATGCCGCCGCCAACACGGCACGCGAGCTGGAGAACAGCGGCATCGAGATCCTGGGCCTGCACAGCAATGGCCGTCGCGCGGTGCTGATTCTGGACCGCCCTCCCACGATGGTGGGTGGCCACCTCAAGCGCCGCCAGCCCAACGGCAGCGGCGGGCAGGACCGCGTGATGGCCGCTGAGTACCAGGGCGTGCAGCTGGAGTGGACCCAGCGTCCTCCGATGCTGCGGGAGGTGGCTCATGGCTGAGCGCGGCCAGTTCCTGGTGGTCCCTGCTGAGTGGGTGGGTGGCGACACCTTCACCGACTCGGACAAGGCGATCGAAGACGCCCAGGCCCGCAGCAAGGTCGACGGCAAGCACCGCGCGGTGGTTTGCGTGGTCGCTCGCACTACGCCCAGCCCTGCACCGGTCATCGTGCTGACGCGTACGGAAGCCGGCATCACGCAGCCGCAGGTTGTTCAGCCATGAGCGCCGTCCCCAGCCCCGCGCTGCAGCATGCTATCGCCCTGTCGCTGGGCGGCAGCGTGGTCCGGTCTGACGACCTGATCGACCGGGTGATGGAGCACGGCTTCCAGTATCGCGGCTACGTGTCCAACGCGGTCGCCAAGGCGGTGCGATGCGGAATGATCCTGCGCGTTGGCGAAGGGCCGGCCCGCAACTACCGCCTCAACCCCGACTGGAAGATCGACCCGACGGCGTTGGCCGCCGCGCAGGCACAGCGCGTGCGTGGTACCCGGCCAGGGACGACAGGGACGCAGAAGGCCCAATCTGCTGCTGGCGGCTACAAAGGCCCCGCTTTCGACAAAGGCCCCCTGACGCCGTCCATCGGCACCGTATGCCAGTCCCAGGAGGATCTGGAAGGTGAGTTGCCGCCTTACCTCGGTGGCCGCCTGGTCGATTCGCTGCACAACCACTTCGATCGCATCTTCGGCGGGGTGGAGTGATGGCACGTACAGGCCGTCAGCGCTACGACCACTTGCGCGCGATGCGCTTTGCACTGTGGGCCCGTACACAGAACCCGCGCCAGCTCACCCCACAGCGCATTTCCGGCCTGCTCGGCATCTCGCTGGATGCCGCCCGCCGCTGGCGCGCCGACTGGTTCACCGCCAACAGCCCTATCCATGTCGAAGGCGTCCCGGACGTCCTTCGGCCCACTCAACCGTTTGTCACCCCCGCCGCCCAAGGAGGCGCCCAATGACCCCATCCATTCCCGAAGGCTACCGCGAGGACCGTAATGGTCGGTTGGTGCCCGAGGCACAGATCAAACCGATCGATCTGACGCGTGACCAGCTGGTGCAGGAGAAGATCCAGCGCGCCCTGGAGCTGCGCGAAGCCCTGCGCACCTTCAAAGCGGATACGTTCACCGATATCGGCGCGTTCGTGCAGCTCAGCGGCGAGCAGTACGGCGCCAAGATCGGCGGCGACAAGGGCAACGTCAGCCTGTATTCCTACGATGGCCGCTTCAAGATCCTGCGCGCCTGCCAGGACACCATCCAGTTCGATGAGCGCCTGCAGGCTGCCAAGGCCCTCATCGATGAGTGCCTGAACGACTGGACCGAAGGCTCACGCGCCGAGCTGCGCACCCTGGTCAACAGCGCCTTCAAGGTGGGCCAGGACGGCAGCATCAAGACGGCAGAGGTGCTGTCACTGCGCCGGCTGCAGTTCGATGACGCCCGCTGGCAGCGGGCAATGACCGCGATCAGTGATGCGGTGACGGTGGTGGGCAGCAAGACCTACGTGCGCTTCTACGAGCGCGATGCACGGGGTCAGTACCAGCCGATTTCCCTCGATGTGGCGGGGGTCTGACATGCCCAAGATCCGAGACACCTGCACCTTCCGCTTCGACGGCGTTCGCGGTGCACTGAATGCCAACACCCTGGTGCTGGCAGTGGCGATCGCCGACCAGGCTGCGCGTGCGAACGTGGAGATCCATGCTCCGTCCATTGAGCTGGACGGCGTGCGCGGCTACGACTCGACTTGCGGCTCTGTAAGCGGGCCAGTTCGCGGCAGCGTCCAACTGGCCTTGCAGTACATCGAGGCCCGAGGCGACGGGTTTCCCTGGCGACTGAAGCGCCACATTTCGCAGCCGACCCTGCTGTTCTTCGAGGAGCGTACCGACGTTGAGGTGGCCACCTCCGGCCCGCGCAACGCGTGCGTCAACTGCGACATGCCCACCGGCTTGGCGGAATCGCCGATGTGCGGTCCGTGCGCCCAGCGGGCGGTAGGTGCGATGGCGTCTACCACGGCTGACGCGATCCGGCGCATGGACGGGCTCGACTTCGTGTGTGGCCTGCGCGACCCGCAGACGAAGCGGAACGTGGCCACGGCCATTGCTCGCCAGGTTGGGCATGGCATGGCCGAGAAGTGCGAAGCCCAAGCCGAAGCGGCCCTCAACGCCATTCTCGAGCTGCTGCTCCACCCGCCGGTGCTGGTCTTGCAGCGCAGTGGCCCAATCAACCTCCTGGGGGTGCACTCGTGATCGCGTACTGCTGGGCCAATGGCCAGATCGGGTTCGGCACGAGTGTGCCGGACGGTGCGATTTTCATCGCAGAAGGAAGCGGCGCACAGCTGCGCAAGGTGATCAGCGTCGCAGCCAGGCACGGAAAGGGACTGCTGCAGGGGATGCTGCTTGTACCGGGCGTGCCAGAGGCGCAGACGCAGCGGGAAAAGGGTGACGCACTGGGCCTCTGGTTGGCGTGGTGTTCCCAGCATCCGCGCCGCCTGCGTTGGGGTGCAATGAGCGCCGCCAACGGTGGCACCAACTCAGAGGAGAACCGCCATGTTCGTGCGTAACCTGGTGCTGTTCCGCTTCCCAACCAGCACCGACTTCTCCGAAGTGGAGACGGTGCTGCCGTATGGCGTGCTGGAGCCGGTCGGCCCTCTGGAAATGAACTCTCGCGGCTTCATTTCCCCCTTCGGCCGCGAGGAGCAGGAGCACCTGTCCTGCCGGCAGGGCGACTTCCTTTGGCTGACCGTGGGCGGCGAGGACAAGATCCTGCCCGGCGCGGTGGTCAACCGTGCGCTGGAGAGTCGTCTTCAGGTCATGGAACAGGAACAGGGGCGTCGACCGGGTGGCCGTGAGCGCAAGCGCATGAAGGACGACGTCCTGCACGAGCTACTGCCCAAGGCCTTCGTCAAGAACAGCCGCCACGACGCTATTCTGGACCTTGCCAACGGCTATGTGGCCGTGGACACCTCCAGCCGCAAGGTGGCTGAGGCCTTCGTGTCCGATATTCGCGGCCTGCTCGGCAGCTTCCCGGCGATGCCGCTGAATGCCGAAGTCGCGCCGCGCTCGGTCCTGACCGGGTGGATCGCTGGCGAGCCTCTGCCGGAAGGCCTGTCCCTTGGCGAGTCCGCCGAGTTGCGTGATCCGGTCGAGGGTGGCGCCAAGGTGCGCTGCAGCGACCAGGAACTGCGCAGCGACGAGATCGACAAGCACCTGGATGCCGGCAAGCAGGTCACCAAGCTGGCCCTGGTGCTGGAGGACGCGCTGTCCTTCGAGCTGGGCGATGACCTGGTGTTGCGCAAGCTGAAGTTCCTGGACGGCGCGCTCTCCCAACTGGAGCAGGCCGATGCCGACGGCCGCCGCGCCGAGTTCGACGCCCGCTTTGCCCTGCAGAGCGGCGAGATCCGTCGCCTGTTCCTGATGCTGGAACAAGCCTTCCAGCTCTCTGGCCGGGAGGGTTGATCGATGACCCGTGATCAAGCTTTGCGGAAGATCCAGGCATGTCTCCGCCTGGCGGCCTCATCCAATGCCACCGAGGCGGCGACGGCACTGCGCCAGGCTCGGGCGCTGATGGACCGCTATGGCCTCACCGAGTCGGACGCGGCCACCAGTGAAATCGGCGATACCGAGGCCGCAACCGGCTTTCGTGGTGGTGATCTGCCCCAGTCGTTGATTGCCCTGGCCGCCTTGGTTGCCGATGGCTATAGGTGCCGCGTGATCGGCAATCGCCAGCGTGGGATGTCCTTCAAGGAAGAGCAGTTCATCTGGCAGGGCCGTACCACGCTCCGCTTCTTCGGTGCTGGTGCCGATCCTCAGATCGCCGCATATGCCTTCACCGTGCTGCGCCGCCAGTTGCAGCGCGACAAGGCCCGTCACGTTGCACGCGTTCGTAAGTTGGCGAATCGCCAGCGCCGCGCAGAAGAGTTTGCACTCGGCTGGGTGGCTGCGATCTACCGACTGTTCCCGCGTGCAGAGCTGCCGGAAGGGCGCCGTGAGTCTATCGACGCAGCGGTGAGCCTTCGTTGCGGCGAAGTTGAGGTCAGCACCGGCAAGCAAATCAAAGGTGGGCGGTCCAAAGCCGACGATTACGCCAGCGGCTATGACGCAGGGCGGCAGGCCAAGCTCAACCAAGGCCTGGAGGAAGGTCAGAAGAAGCTGGAGACGACCGGTGGCTACTGAACGAAGGGCTCCCCTTACCAAGAAGTCCCAGATCGCCGACGTCCTGACGGCTGGCGGCCGCATCGTGGCCGGATCCCGAGCCGGCCTGCTGCGGCTTCTGGATCAGTCCGGCCTGGAGGTTCCGGCGTGGCAGATCGCCCTCCGAGCCGCCCAGGCCGCAAGGAGCAAGGCATGACCCGCGCTCGCAAGGCCGGCGACGGCCGTAACCGGGTACTGGCCGCGATCCACGCCGGTGCCAAGAAGCTCAGCCTCTGCGAGGACGTCTACCGTGACCTGGTCGAGCGTGTATCCAGGGAGCATGGCGTTGCCCAGCGCAGCGCCGGCAAGTGCGATCGCCGGCAGCTCGATGCGATCGCCAATGAGTTGCGCCGCCTGGGTGGCATCCCCGCCAAGGCAGCGTATGCGGCCAAGCGCTGGGCCGGTCGTCCCAAGGGCGACCTGTCCCCGCAGCTGTCCAAGATCGAGGCGCTGCTGGCCGATTCGGGGCGCGAGTGGGAATATGCACATTCGGTGGCCCGCCACATGTTCAAGGTAGGACGCCTGGAATGGTGCAACCCGGATCAGCTGTCCAAAGTGATTGCCGCTCTTCAGATCGACGCCAATCGCCGTGCCCGGCGGGAGGCTCCTTCGGCATGAGGTCGATGGAGGCCCGCCGTAACGCGCTGTTGGACAATGCTGCTGAGGCGGCGGCCAAAGCTGCGCGGAAGTTCGGCCTCGATGACGATGCAGCCGAGCATATCGGAGCGGTAGTGGCCGATATGTTGGCCGAGAACTGGGGTGGCCAAACGATCTACTTTCCTCAGGATGCAGCCTTTAAGCTCACCCCTCGCGAGCGTGAGATACTCGAGGCCCAACGAACGGGCACAACGATCCCTGCCCTGGCGAAGCAGTACAGGATGTCCGAACAGGGCATTCGCAAATTGCTGGCTAGAGCCATCCTTCGGGATCGGAACCTGAACCAGATGAACCTGTTCCTCAACTCCCCTTGATTGCACCTTCCGAGAGAAGCTATGCCCAGACCGCCCAAAATGGCCACGTTGCCACCTGAAATTCTGGCCGAGGCACACGAAAGGTTGCGGAAGAACGGGTATTCCCAGTCTGTCGAGCTTTCCAAATGGCTGGCCGACCTCGGATTCTCGATCAGCAAGACGGCTATCAATGACTACTCCCAGCAACTTCGTACGCTTGATGCTGAGGGTGGGGGTGTCATCGCCACGATGATGCAGCGCCGCCGACAATCCGGGGCTTTGAACAGCAGCAAGATCGGTCTACTGGTCGAACTTGGCCAGCTGAGGGTCCGTGAGCATCAGATCCTCGCCGAGCTCGCGGCCTTGGAACGAGCAGGCGACTGATTGCACCAGGCGCAATCAGTCGCCGACGTAAGCGAGCGGTAGTCCCGCTTTGTCCGGGATAGTCCCGCATTTATCACGCCAGCGGCCCCCATATATCCCACCCCTGCACAGGGTGGATTGCGCAGGGGTCGCTGCAAGTCCCCCTCCGGGGCCCGGCCCAGCCGCTGGCGGCTGTTCGTTCAGGCGCTTGCGAAGCAGTGCTTCGCAAGCAAAGCGCCTTCACCCTTGTAAGCTCGGTCGCCGCTTGCTCGTGTGCGCTTTCCTGCGCACACGGCAAGACCGGGGTTGGGCGTCCTGCCCAACCCCCCCCCACCCGGCCACGGACAGTTTCCGGTGTGCCCACCACGGAAGAAGGAAGGAAGAACAGGAGCGGGTCGCGCGCTGTGCGCGCTTCTGTAGCGCCGAGCCCATGCTCGGCTGCATTCAACGGCAGCCGAGCGTGGGCTCGGCTCTACAGTTACAGAAGCTGGCGCAGCATCGCTTTGAGGCGTCGCCCTTCCAGCTGGAAGTAGTCGCGCTGCTCGCGCCAGGCGGGGAAGCGTTGCTCCACTTCGTGCCAGAACGCGGGTGAGTGATTGGGCTGGATCAGGTGGCAGAGTTCGTGCACCAGCACGTACTCGAAAGCGTCGGAGCGGCCCAGCACCAGGGCCAGGTCCAGTGCCATGCTGCCGTCGGGCGCCAGCGAGCCCCACTGCGAGGACATCACTTTCAGCCGCAGGCGGCTGGGTGCGCGCGGCAGGGTAGGCAGGTACTTCGGCAGCCAGCGGCCGACGTCGGCGCGGGTCTGCGCTTCGTAGAACTCGCGCAGCAGGCGGCGCAGGGTGGCGTCCCCACCACGGGTCGGCCACTGCACGCAGGCACCGTGCGCGTCGATCTCCAGGCGCGCGTAGCGGCCTTCCTGCCAGCGCAGCGGCAGCAGTTCGCCGCGCAGGGGCAGCACGCCGTCCTCGCCCGGCTGCAGCGGTGCCGGCAGGCCCTGGCCCTGGTACTGGCGCAGCTGCAGCGCCAGCCAGTCGCGGTGCTGTTCCAGGAAACGTTCGCCCATCACCAGGCTTGCCCGCGGCGGCAGCGTCAGGCGCGCGCCGCGTTCGTCCACGCTCAGCTTGATGCGCCGCGCACGCGGATCACGCACGCGCAGCACCTCGATCTCGGCATCCTCCAGCCGCAGGCGAACGGTGTCGCGCTGTACGGTGGCGGGCGGGGTCGGGCTGATCAGGCGGCGCAGCAGACGGCTCATGCGCCCAGCATAGCGCTGCTTCGGGCCGCCGGATGACCGGCGGCCGTCGGGCTGCCTGTTCAGTCGGCCTTGCTGAGCTTGAAGGCTTCTTCCAGCAACAGGAACAGGCGGCGGATCTCGGCGCTCTGCAGGGCGAAGCGGGCGTCGAACTCGGCGCGGCGGCCGTCTTCGTCGGCATGCTCCAGCTGGTCCAGGGCACCGTCGAGGAACTTCAGCTTGCGCACGATCAGGTCGTCGCCGATCACGAAGGACAGGTTGTCCTCGAAGATCAGTGCCAGCTTGGTCACCTGCTTGCCGGCGTCCAGGTGCTTGTCGATCTCGTCGCAACGCAGCTCCTGGTGCTGGCACTTGACCACCGCGCCACCTTCCACCGGATCCTTCATCTCGCACTCTTCGCCCAGGCTCAGCCCGGTCGGCAGCGGCTCGCCGGCGATCCAGCCGGTCAGGATCGAGCGCGGCGCGACTTCGGCGTTCAGCGGCATGGCCGGGAAGCTGCCGAGCAGGCCGCGGATGTCGGACATGAAGTACTCGCCGGTCTTGCGGCTGGAGGTGTCCACCGCCACGTAGCCGTGCTGCAGGTCGATGAAGGCGTCGTTGCGCGAAGACTTCACGAAGGCGCGCGGCAGCAGTTCATGCAGCAGGTCGTCCTTCATGCGCTTGCGTTCGCGGCCACCCGGGCGGCGGCCTTCCTTCTCCTCGATCTCCTCCAGCTTGCGCTCGAGCAGGTCGTTGACCACCGCCGCCGGCAGGATCTTGTCCTCGCCACCCACAGTCAGCCACAGGTGCTCGGCGATGCGGTGGGAGAGCAGTTCCTTCTCCTCGCGGCCGAACGGCGAAATGAAACCGCGCGAGTTCATTTCCAGCGCACCCACCGGCTTCAGCAGGGCGTGCGGCAGCAGGGTGTCGACTTCGGAAAAATCGGTGGTGGTCGGGAAACGGAAGAACGTCAGGTTGCGAAAGAACATGGAATTCCGGATGGCAAAGAGGAAGGGCGGCCGGCCTTAAACGGCGGGCGTCTCGGGATCTGCGTCGGCGTCGGCCGGGGAACCGGCCAGCCAGGCATGGGCGTCGGGCAGCGGCGCGTCGTCGCGACGGCCCAGCGCCATGAAGTCGAACAGGGTGGTGTCAGCCAGCTGCGAGGGCCGCACTTCGCCCATGGCGCGCGCGATCTGCTCGATGCGGCCCGGGTGGTCCTTTTCCCACTGCTTCAGCATCAGGCCGACCTGGCGGCGCTGCAGGTTCTCCTGGCTGCCGCACAGGTTGCAGGGAATGATCGGGAACTGGCGTGCCTGCGCGTAGTCGACGATGTCGCTCTCGCGCACGTAGGCCAGCGGCCGGATCACCACATGCTTGCCGTCGTCGCTGCGCAGCTTCGGCGGCATGCCCGACAGCTTGGCGTGGTGGAACAGGTTCATGAAGAACGTGGCCACCATGTCGTCGCGGTGGTGGCCCAGCGCGATCTTGGTGAAACCGTGGGTTTCGGCGTAGTTGTACAGCGCGCCACGACGCAGGCGCGAGCACAGCGAACACATGGTCTTGCCTTCCGGAATGACCCGGCTGACCACCGAATAGGTGTCCTGCTCGATGATGTGGTACGGCACGCCCAGCCCGGCCAGGTACTCCGGCAGCACATGCTCGGGGAAGTCCGGCTGCTTCTGGTCCAGGTTCACCGCCACCAGCTCGAACGGCACCGGCGCCTTCTTCTGCAGCTGCAGCAGCACGTCCAGCAGGGTGTAACTGTCCTTGCCGCCGGACAGGCAGACCATCACCTTGTCACCTGCCTCGATCATGCCGAAGTCGGCGATCGCCTCGCCGACCTGGCGGCGCAGGCGCTTGGCCAGCTTGTGCTGTTCGCGCTCGGCCAGCCGCGGATCGCGGGCGGCGCGCGGCTGGGAACGCGGCAGGGGATCGGGAAGGGAAATCACGGCACTCATGGGTTCCATTCTAACGGCTCGGAGCCGCCCCGGCCGGGGGTCGGGATTCCCCTCTCCCGGCAGTCATCATCGCTGTGTATGCTCGGAGGTCGTGGACACCTACAGCCCCGCCGAGATCGTCGAACGCCTCGCTGCCCTGCGCGCCGAGCATCGCCTGCTGGATGAACAGATCACCCGCATGGCCGCCAATGGCGAGGACGAACTGGAATCCAAGCGCCTGAAGCGGCGCAAGCTGCAGTTGAAGGACTGCATCGCCAAGCTGGAAAGCCTGCAGATTCCCGACGAACCGGCGTAGCGCCGGTCCTGGGGGGTGCCAACCCTGGTTGGCACAGACGGAAGGTGTGCGGACCACGGTCCGCACCCACCGCATGGCCCGGCGCTACCTTCAATCCTGTGGCGCGGGCTCGTCCAGGCGGGCCGCTTCCGGGCTGACCCGTTCGATGGTGTGGCGCAGTTCGCGGCCGAGGATGAACTTGGCGTCCTTGGCCCAGGCATCCAGGCGCTCGTCGAACAGCAGCTTGCTGTTCTCGTCCGGCCACACCAGGCGCAGTTCGCGCAGCTTCTGGATGAAGCCACGGAACAGGGTGCGGTCGAAGAACTCCGGCGCGGCCGGTGCATAGAGCAGGCTCAAGCGCTGCGCCGCCTGCTGGCACAGGCTTTCCAGCTCGGCCGCGCCCAGCACGCCCGGGCCATTCTTCACCAGCACCGAGATGGCGATGTAGTAGCGCTCGAACGCCTGCTGCAGCGAGTGGCCGATCGCACGCAGGCGGAACACCTCGTCGGTCTGCCCGGTGTTGCGCGCCAGGATGCCGCCGTCGTCGTCGTTGACGTTCTGCAGCAGGCCCTCGCGCACGAACACGTTGATGGTCTGGTCGATGCGCTGCGCGAACTCGTCTTCGCTCCACGGCAGGAACAGCTCGGCCTGCAGGAACGGGTACACCGTGCGGCCCAGCTGGACCAGGCCGGTGCGGCTCATGCGGCGGTTGTTCTGGAAGCAGCAGGCCACCCACGACGAGGCGGTGAACAAATGCAGCACGTTGTTGCGGAAGTAGCTCAGCAGCACCGCGGTATCGCCGCTGACGCTGAGCACGTCGCCCAGCGGATGCTTGATGCGGGTGAGGACGTTGATTTCCTCGGCGTGGGCGATGATCCGTTCCGGCGAGTGCGGAGTCACCGTCACCCGATCCGAGTACGGCATCTCGACCAGCAGGGTCTTGCACAGCTCGATCTGCGCGATCAGGTCGGCCTCGCCCATCGCGTGCTTCGGCGTGGACAGCAGCGCCAGCGCCAGCAGGTTGATCGGGTTGACGTCGGCGGCGCCATTGATGCGCACCTGGATGCGTTCGGCCAGCGTATCCACCGTGGTCGACAGCCACGCCGGCTTCTCGTCCTCGGAGACCGCCTCGCCCTTCCACTCCGGGGCCTTCTCGGCCAGCACGTCGTTCAGCGCGATCGGCTCGCCGAAGTTCACCACCACCTGGCCGTAGTTCTGCTTGAGCACCTTGGGGATGCCCCACAGCAGCGACCAGATCGATTCCTTTTCCTTCGGTCGTCCGGACAGTTCGTCCAGGTAGCTGCCGCCCTCCATCAGCTTCTCGTAGCCGATGTAGATGGGCTGGAACAGCACCGGCTTGCGCGGCTGGCGCAGGAACGCGCGCAGCGTCATCGAGATCATGCCGCCCTTGGGCTGCAGCAGGCGGCCGGTGCGCGAACGGCCACCTTCGACGAAGTACTCCAGCGAGTAGCCACCGGCCACCAGCTGCGCGACGTACTCGCTGAGCACGGCCGAGTACAGCGCGTTGCCGCGGATCGAGCGGCGGATGAAGAACGCACCGCCCTTGCGCAGCAGGGTGCCGACCACCGGCAGGTTCAGGTTGATGCCGGCCACGATGTGCGGCGGCACGATGCCACGGTCGTACAGCAGGTAGGACAGCAACAGATAGTCCATGTGGCTGCGGTGGCTGGGCACGTAGACCACTTCGTGGCCCGGTGCGGCAGCCTTGAACTTGTCCAGATGGTGCACCAGCACGCCCGCATAGATGCGGTTCCACACGTGGCTGAGCATGAAGCTGGCCGACCGCACCACCGGGCTGGAGTAGTCCGCGGCGATTTCCCAGGCGTAGGTGTGCGCCTTCTTCCAGGCATCGGCCGGCTTGGAATTGTCGCGCTTGGCCTGCGCGGCGATCGCCTCGCGTACCGGTTCGGCGGCCAGTACCTGGTCCACCAGCAGGCGCCGGGTCGACAGATCCGGGCCGATCACCGATTCACGGATGCGGCGGAAATGGGTACGCAGCACGCGCTGCAGCTTGCGCACCGTGCGCTCCGGCTCCAGGCCTTCGTCGACGGTGTTGCGCAGCGAGATCGGCGGTGCGAAGCGGACGATGGTGCTGCGGCCATTCAGCAGCACCGCCAGCAGGCGGCGGAAGCGGCCGACCAGCGCCCAGTTTTCCGAGAACAGCACCGCGAACCAGCCGCTCTGCTTGTCCGGCGCGCGGCCGACGAAGATCGACACCGGCACCAGGTGCACATCCAGATCCTCGCGCACGCGGTGCGCCTGCAGGACCTTGGCCAGCGAGTCCGAATGGGTCTTGGCACCACGCTGCTCGGGGATCAGCGAATTGCTGGAGCTGCGACGCGACAGTGCCAGGTAAGCACGCTTGCGCCCGGTGGGGTCGCCGGCCAGCGGCACCAGCGGCGACGGCAGGCCAGCTTGGCGGCAGGCCTTGTCCAGGATCAGCGCGTTGGACAGGCCGTAGTCTTCCAGCACATACATGACCGGGCGGCCATCGTTGTACTGGCCCGGGTCTTCCGGCTCGATCTTCAGCGACAGCCACGGCTCGACCAGGCGGCCCAGCAGGCGAGCCCACAGCGGGCGGCGGCCGGCCGGACGCGCATGCGCGGGCGGCGGTACCGGGTTTGGGCCGGTACCGGTCGAGGGGGACGCCGGCACCGTATCGGCGGGCGTCGACTGGGATTCTTCGCCGGGGAACGGCAGCGGGTTCTGTTTCGACATCGGCGCCATTATGGCTTAGGCGGTGGCGTTGCCGCTTCCCCATCCTCGGCGGGGGCTTCAGCCGGTTCGGGTGCGGCGGCGGCGCGGGCCGCATCGGCCTTGCGCAGCAGGGCGTCGGTGTCGGCCAGGGTTCGGGTCAGGTACCAGTGGCCTTCGCGCCGGCTCAGCGGCAGCTGCAGGCTCATCTCGCGACCAGCGAGGTCGTAGCGCAGGCGTACCAGCGCGTTGTCGCCTTCCACCGACAGCAGTTCGCCGCGCACGCTGCGCAACGCGTCATCCACGCCCAGCCCGTAACTGCCGAGCACCGCCTTGAGGGTGTGGATGAACGGCGCCAGCTGCTCCAGGCTGCCTTCCATGCCCGCGGCCTGCAGGCCGGCCTCGTCGCCGAAGCCGACCTTGTTGGCGGCGCCGACCAGCGCGGCGATGGTGCTGCGGGCACGCGCACGGTCGCTGATGGGTGCGCCCTGCGCCCAGCTGGCGAGGGTTTCGACGAGGGCGATGTAATGCGCCTGCTGGCCCGGTGTGTAGCCCTTCTGATGGCGCAGATACTGCACGCCGAAGTTGCCCATCGACTGTGCGGCCTGGCGAACGGCGCCGGCCTGTCCGGCCAGCTGGCGATCGAAGCTGCGCTGCAGTTCGGCGCTGGCATTGGGTTTGCGCAGTGCGGCCAGCATCGGCAGCAGCTGGTCGCCCAGCGGCAGTTCGGTCAGCGGCCATTGGCTGTGGCCTTCGGTCCAGGCCTGTTGCAGGCGCGGGTACTGGCTCGGCGGCACCGACAGCTTTGCGTAGCCGACCAGATCGTCCTCGGCCAGGCGCAGCGCCATCGCCTGCACCGCCGCGACCGGCTCGGCTGCCGGCTTGGCCGGATCGTCGGCTGAATCACGGCACGCAGCCACCGCCAGCAGCAGCATGGCTGCCAGCCCCCACCCACGCGCAGACCTTCCTCGCACCGCTACGCTCATGCACTCGGACTCCCCGGACCGGTCCGCATCTTGCGGCCTGCGACGTGACAGCGGCAAGCCGGGGGGCAACTTGGGGTCAGATCCCTTCTGCCAGGGGCAGAAGGGATCTGACCCCGGACCGGGCGCCGCGCATAAAAAAAGAGCCGGGATCACGGGGGATCACAGGCTCTTCAAGCCGGCACAAGGCCGGTGGACAGTGTTGTGGCACATGTCCGGCCCGAGGACCGGATGGCGGCGATCCTACGCTGCCTCTCAAGTTAAGGCAACACTTCACGTAGTGTCATATAACTTATTGATTTTATTTAATTTAATGACCCGTAACACCAAGCCCGTGGAATCTACGGCATGTTTTGTGGCGATTCGGGCACAACCGCTCCCCAGGCCGGATGCAAAAACGCCACCCCGCGCGGGACGGGGTGGCGTTCGAGCGTGCAGCTCTGGCCGCGGAATCTCAGCGTGCAGCCAGCGCCGACGCGATTTCCTGCTGGATCGCCCGTGCCGCGGCCTGCGGATCGGTGGCCAGGCGGATCGGGCGGCCGACCACGATGGCGTCAGCGCCATCGGCGAAGGCCTGGGCCACGCCAACGGTGCGCTTCTGGTCGTCGCCGACCGGGCCACCCGGACGGATGCCCGGGCAGACGATCGAGAAGCCCGCGCCCGTGGCAGCGCGGATCGGCCCCGCTTCCTGGCCCGAGGCGATCACGCCATCGATGCCGGTGGCCTGGGCGGCCAGCGCGCGCTCGACCACCACGTCGACCGGTTCGCGGTCGATGCCCATCTGTGCCAGGTCCGGGCGGCCCATCGAGGTCAGCACGGTCACCGCCAGCAGGCGCATGTCGCTGCCGTTGGCGGCCGCGCAGGCTTCCATCATGGCCGGGTGCCAGCCATGGATGGTGGCGTAGCTGACCGGCCACTGCGACAGGCGCTTGATCACCGCCGCGGCGGTGGCCGGGATGTCGAAGAACTTCAGGTCGACGAACACGCGCTTGTCGCGGCGGGCCAGCTCATCGAGCACCTGGAAGTACTCGCCGGAGGCCAGCAGTTCCATGCCGATCTTGTAGAACGCCACGCTGTCGCCGAGACGGTCCACCCACTCCAGCGCCTGCACACGGTCGGGCACGTCCAGCGCGAAGATCAGGCGCTCGTCATCGCGCAGCGGCAGCGGTGCGCGGCTCACGGTGCGTAGTCCAGCGCGGCGCGCTTGGCGTCATGACGGGCCTGGCGCGACTGACTGTAGTCGTTGTTGAACTGCGCCGGCTCAAAGCCACCGTAGGTCGGGTTCGGCAGCATCCACCAGCGTTCGCCGAACCAGTCGTGGTACTGCTGCAGCAGGGCGTCACGGCCTTCGTTGGTGTTGGCGGTCACTTCCACGAAGTCGCCCAGCTGGTCGCCGAACTGCATCAGCACGCGGTACTTCTGCCCGGCCAGGCGGCGGCGGCAGTTCTTCTCGCTGCCGGCCTGCTCGCAGCCTTCAACAACGGTGCCCAGGCCCAGGAACACGCTGTCATCGGCCACCGGCAGGCCCTGCTCGCGCAGGTTGGCCAGGGTGGCATCCTTCAGGTGCACGGCGCGGTTGGAGATGTACAGCAGGGTCACGCCCTTGGCATTGGCGGCCTTGGCGAAATCGACCACGCCGGGAATGGCCTTGGCCTTCTTTTCGGCCACCCACTGGTCCCAGCTCAGTTCATCGTATTCCTTGCCATCGCGCACCAGGCGCGCCTGGTAGGGCGAGTTGTCCAGCACGGTCTCGTCCACGTCCAGCACCACTGCCGGCTTCAGGCCCTTGGCCTCGTTGCCGCGCTCCTCCGGTACCAGCGCATCCCAGTGGGCTTCCTTCAGCGCCACATCCAGGTGGTCGGCGGCGGCGCGGTAGGTCTGCTCGGTGATCGCCTTGTACTCCTGCGCGCGCTGCATCCACAGCACGGCGTTGAGATTGTCGTTGGCGATCGCATCGGGTGCGCCATCGGCCTTGGCGGCAGCGGCCGGAGCCTGCGGGGCAGCGGCTTCAGCGGCAGGCGCCTCCACGCGCTTGCAGGCGGACAGGCCCAGCACCGCGGTGGCGAGCAGGGTCACAGACAGGGAAACGGGACGACGCATGGATTCACCGGCAATCAGATATACCGGCGCATTTTACCGGCAAAGGCGGCCCTGGGACGGCTATGCTTGGTGGTTGACCCGTTGCCCCTCCGGAGGCCGCCATGACCGATTCCGTCCAGACTCCCGACGTCCCCCTGCTCGATGCCGTGCAGGCCCGCCTGCTGGGCTGCCTGGTGGAGAAGGAGGCGACCACCCCGGATACCTATCCGCTGACGGTCAACGCGGCCCAGTCGGCCGCCAACCAGAAGACCGCCCGCGAGCCGGTGATGAACATCGACGCTGGCAGCGTGCAGCACGCCCTGCGCCAGCTGGAGACACTTGGGCTGGCACGCCAGCACTTTTCTTCACGCGCCGACCGTTACGAACACCGGCTGCAGGGCGCGCTGGACCTGACCCGGCAGCAGACCGTACTGCTGGCCATGCTGCTGCTGCGCGGGCCGCAGACCCTGGGCGAGCTGGTCTCGCGCAGCGAGCGCCTGCACCGCTTCGCCGATGCCGATGAAGCCCGCCACGCCATCGAGCGCCTGCAGCAACGCGCGCTGCTGGTGGTGCTGCCGCGCGCCAGCGGCCAGCGCGAGGACCGCTACATGCACCTGTTGTGCGGCGAAGTGGATGGCGCTGCGCTGGCAGCGACGTACGCCAGCGCTGGCGGCGGCAGCGAGGCCGCCGACCCGGGCCTGGCCGAGCGCGTGGCCCAGCTGGAAGCGGCCGTGGCCGAACTGCAGGCACAGCTGGCGGAACTGCGGGGCTGAAGGGTGGGTGCCGACCGTTGGTCGGCACCCACCACGATCAGCCCACCGGGGTCGGATCCCGCACTGCGGGCTCTGACCCCATCGCCACCTCGGGTTGCCGGCCAGCTGCCGGCACTACCCGACCTCTGCCGCACCCGGCGTGGCATACAAGCGGCTCGGGCTGTCCACGCCCGGCAGCTGGATCACCCCGCGCTCCTGCATGCCCAGGCCCAGCAGGATCTTCCCGGACACCACGTTGTCCAGATCAGTAATGCCATACAGATCCTGCAGGCCCAGCGCGCCACGGGCGTGCGCGAACACTGCCCGCGCCGCCTCACCGGCATACCCCTGCCCGGCAAATTCCGACAGCACGGCATAGCCGATGTCCGGCCCCGGCAGGCCATCGCGCCGCACCAGCCCGGCGTTGCCCAGCCAAGCGCCGTCAGACAGGCGCTCGATGGCGTACATGCCGAACCCGTTCAACGCATAGCTGTGCAGCACGCGCAGCGCGATGTACTCGCGCGCCTGTTCCTCGCTGCGCACGTTGCGGTCGCCGATGAAGCGCAGGAAGCCGGGATCGTTGAGCAGGGTCAGCATCGGCGCCGCGTCGCGGTCGGGCTCGATGCGGCGCAGGCGCAGGCGTTCACTCTCGATCGGTTGCACAGGCAGACCTCCAGCCGAAACCCCGATTCTGCCTCACCCCCGGCTGTTGCTTTTGATTTTCTTTTTTCTTTTCCGTGGCTGGCGCGCACGGAACCTGTCAGAGGCCGGGCGGGTGGGCTGGGCGGGACCGTCCGCGGCATGGATGCAGCGGCCGAGCCCCCATGGACGGGTTTACGGCGTGTCCCGGCCAGCCCACCCGCCCGGCCCACCACGAATGCACTGCGAACGGCGCCAACCACGAGGGGCTGCGCCGTTCGCCGATCAATCAAACAGCGCCTCGATCGCAGCCAACCCCGCGCTGGCGCGCTCCTTCTTCCGTGCCGCATCCGCCACCGGGTCAGCGCCATCGCGCTGGATCTCCTCGGCCGGAATCTCCTCGAAGAACCGGCTCGGCTTCAGCCGCACATGCTCGCCGAACTTGCGCGTCAGCTTGCTGTAGCTCATCCACAGCTGGATCTTGGCGCGGGTGATGCCCACGTACAGCAGGCGCCGCTCTTCCTGCAGGTTGCCCTCGTCCAGGCTGACCTGGTGCGGCAGCACGCCGTCCTCGCAGCCAACGATGAACACGTACGGGAATTCCAGGCCCTTGGAGGCGTGCATGGTCATCATGCGCACCTGGTTGCCGCCCTCGTCCTTGTCACTGCGCGACAGCAGTGCCAGCTGGCCGGCCAGGTCGGCCGCGGTAGCACCACGCGGGCCACCCTCGAACCACTGCGCCAGCTCTTCGATGTTGTTCGCCCGGCGCTGGTAGCTGGCCTCTTCCTTGGCCTGCTGGCGCAGCTCGCTGAGCAGGCCCGATTCCTTGGCGACCTTGCGGATCATGTCACCGGAACTGACCTGCCGGGTCTGCGCACGCAGGTCACGCAGGATATCGGTGAAGCGGGCCAGGCTGTTGGCCGCGCGCGGTGGCAGCTGCTGCAGTGCGCCGATCGCCTCGGCGGCCTGCGCCATCGGCATGTCCTTTTCTTGCGCCAGCTCGGCCAGCTTGGCCAGCGTGCCGGCACCCACATCGCGCTTGGGCGACTGCACCGCGCGCATGAACGCGGTGTCGTCGTCCGGGTTCACCAGCAGGCGCAGCCAGGCCAGCGTGTCCTTCACTTCCTGGCGCTCCAGGAACATGGTGCCGCCGGTCAGATGGTAGGGGATGCGCAGCAGCTGCATCGCCTTTTCCAGCGGGCGCGACTGGAAGTTGCCGCGGAACAGGATGCAGAAATCACTCCACGGCACGTTGCGCGACTGGGCCACGAAGGCGATCTCGGCGGCGACCTTTTCCGCTTCGTGTTCGCTGTTGCGGCATTCCCATACGCGGATGCGTTCGCCGTCGGCCTGGTCGCTCCACAGCTTCTTCAGGTGCTCATGCGGGTTGTTGGCGATCAGCGCGTTGGCAGCGCGCAGCACGCGGTTGGAGCAGCGGTAATTCTGCTCCAGCTTGATGATCTCCAGCGTGGGGTAGTCGCGCCCCATCTGCTGCAGGTTTTCCGGGTTGGCGCCGCGCCAGGCGTAGATCGACTGATCGTCATCGCCCACGCAGGTGAAGTTGCCCTTCTCACCGGCCAGCTGCTTGAGCAGGCGATACTGCGCGTCGTTGGTGTCCTGGCATTCGTCCACCAGCAGGTAGCCGATGCGTTCACGCCAGGCCAGCGCGATCTCCGGATTCTCTTCCAGGATCTGCACCGGCAAACGGATCAGGTCATCGAAATCGACCGCATTGAACGCGGTCAGGCGCAGCTGGTAGCGCTCGTAGACGCTGGCCGCTTCCTTCTCGCGGTTGCTGCGCGCGGCGGCCATCGCCTGCTCGGGCGACAGGCCGGCGTTCTTCGCGCGCGACACCAGGTTCTTCATGTCCTCGATGTCGTCGGGCTTGGCTCCGTACATCAGGTCCTTGATCTGCGCGGCGGCATCGTCGGCGTCGAAGATCGAGAAACCACGCTTCAGGCCCACAGCGGCATGCTCGATCTGCAGGAACTTCAGGCCCAGCGCATGGAAGGTGCAGATGGTCACCTCGTCCGCATCCTGCTCGCGCAGGCGCTTGGCCACACGCTCGCGCATTTCCTTGGCCGACTTGTTGGTGAAGGTGATCGCGGCGATGCGGCGTGCCGGATAGCGGCCGCTGCCGATCAGATGGGCGATCTTTTCCACGATCACGCGCGTCTTGCCGCTGCCCGCGCCGGCGAGCACCAGCAACGGACCTTCGATGTGCAGGACGGCGGCGGCTTGGGGGGGATTGAGACCGTGCATGGGAATGGGATTGTAGCGGGGCCGCAGCGGGCGGACCTGACTTGCATGCACACCGTTCCTAAGCTATTGATTCGCCACCGGAGCACTGGAGCCAGGTGCATGCGCCCGACCGCTTCTGCCGCCCTGCTGGGCACCCTGCTGTTGCTGCTGGCGCCGTTGGCCGCCCGCAGTGCGGACTGCGCGCCCGATCCTGGCGCATCGTTGCGGCCTGCGCTGATGACCCAGGGCTTCCTGCAGGCTCATCCTGATCTGCACTGGCGCGAGCTGGGCCTGCAGTCGTGGCGCCAGGGCCGGCCCGATCATGCGCTGGTGCGCTTCAAGCGGGCAGCCGCGCACGCCGACAAGCTGTCGCAGTCGCTGGTCGCGCGCATGTACCAGGAGGGCACGGGTACCGCCCCTGATCCGGTGCTGGCCTACATCTGGATGGACCTGGCCGCCGAACGCGGCTACCGCGACCTGCTGCTGGAGCGCGAGCGCTACTGGAACCGCCTGGATGCCGCGCAGCGGCAACGGGTGCTCACCGAAGGGCCGGCGCTGTATGCGGCCTACGGCGATGCCACGGCCAAGCCGCGCATGGAGGCTGCCATGCGCGTGGACCGCAGCCGCATGACCGGCAGCCGTACCGGCTGGGTCAGCTCGATGCTGCAGGTGGAACTGTCCGACGGCCCGGAAGCCGGCTGGCCGACCCGCGGCGATGACTACTACCGGGATGCGTACTGGGACCCTGCAGCTTACTGGTGCATGCAGGACCGCATCTGGGAACAGGAATTCCGCGGCCGCAGCGTCGAGGTCGGCCCACTCAGCCCGGTGGAAGGCGCGGGGCGCTGACGTTCGTATTTCCATAGTCATTGCCAGGAGGGCGATCATATGAAAGCGAAGCACGCTCCACTCTTCTGCCTGCTGCTGGGCCTGTCGATGGCCGCTGGCGTGACCGCCAGGGAATGCCCGGTGGAGGCCCCGCGGCAGATCCCGCCAACCGTCCTGACCGGAGGCTTCTTTGATGCCCATCCGGACCTGTTCTGGCGCAGCATGGCCCAGCAGGCCGAACGGGACAGACAGCCCGCCAGGGCGCTGGACTACTACAAGCGTTCGGCGCGCTACGCCGACAAATTCTCCCAGGCCATGGTGGCGCGGCTGTACCAGGAGGGCCTCGGTACCCGGGCCGATCCGGTGATGGCCTACATCTGGATGGACCTTGCCGCCGAGCGCATGTATCACGACTTCCTGGTGCTGCGGGAGCACTATTGGGCACGCCTGGACGCATTGCAGCAGGCACAGGCGATCGAGCGCGGCCAGCAGGTCTATGCCGACTATGGCGACCGCGTGGCCAAGCCTCGCATGGAGCGCGCCCTCAGGGACGGCCGCCAGCAGATCACCGGCAGCCGCCTCGGGTACGTGAGCTCCGGCCTGATCGTCGTCCCCCGCCGCGGCAACGAGCAGGGCATCGCGACGCCGGGCAGCATCGTCTACGACAACGACTACTGGCGCGCCGCCGACTACTGGTGCCTGCAGGACAACTACTGGCGCCCCGCGCGGACCCCCAGCGTCGAGATAGGACGGCCGGACACGGTCCGCGACGACAAGGCGGTGGGCGACTAGAATTGGCCGATGGCCAAGCTCTATTTCTACTATTCGGCGATGAACGCCGGCAAGACCACCACCCTGCTGCAGAGCGCGCACAACTACCGCGAGCGCGGCATGCGGGTGGCGATCCTGACCCCGCGCCTGGATGATCGTGCCGGCGCCGGCGTGGTCGCCTCGCGCATCGGCCTGCGCGCCGAGGGCATGGCGTTCGACCGTGACACCGACCTGCAGCAGTGGGTCGAGCAGGACCTGGCCGCCCACGGGCCGATGGGCTGCGTGCTGGTGGACGAAGCGCAGTTCCTCACCCGTGCCCAGGTCTGGCAGCTGAGCGAGGTGGTCGACCAGCTGCGCATTCCGGTGTTGTGCTACGGGCTGCGCACCGACTTCCGCGGCGAGCTGTTCGAGGGCAGCCAGTACCTGCTGGCCTGGGCCGACGAGATGCAGGAGATCAAGACCATCTGTCACAGCGGCAAGAAGGCAACGATGACGGTACGCGTGGACGAACATGGCCACGCGGTAAAGGATGGCCCGCAGGTGGAGATCGGTGGCAACGACCGCTACGTGTCGGTCAGCCGTGCCGAGTTCAAGAAGATCACCCGCGGTGAAGGGCGGATCGACCCGGCGCAGGCGCCCCTGCCGCTGTAGAGGGTGTTCGGCAGGGCTGCGCCCTGCACCCGCAGAGGCAACAGCAACGGCAACAGCCAAAGCCAAAGCGGCATTCCGTGGGATGGCGGGACGGTGTCGGAGTGCGGGGACGCTGCAAGTACGTCCCTGTAAGCTTGGCAGCCGCATCCATGCGGCTGACACCCCGCACTCCGACACCGCCCCACCTCTGACAGAATCCCGCAGCTGTTGGTGGGTGTCGACCTTGGTCGACACCTCTGTCAGATATCGAATGAAATTCCGGGGTCAGATCCGTTTCCCGAAGGAAAACGGATCTGACCCCACGAGCTGTTCCGACAGATCGCGCAAAACTGTCGAAGGCGGGGTGGGTCCGGTTGCGGGGGTCACTTCATGGATGGGTTTACGGCGTCCCCCTCAACCGGACCCACCCTGCCTCCCCACAGGAAACCAGCTTCTGCTGTTGACGTTGCTTTTGATTGAAGCAGGTGCAGGGCTGCAAGCCCTGCAATCCCAAACCACTCAGTACAGCGTGCGCTCCGGCGCACCCGCCGGCGGCGGGGTGTACTGGTACAGCCAGGTCTCGGTAAGGGTCTTGCCGCCACTGCGCAGGAACAGGCGGATATCGATCTGCTCGGTGCTGCCCTCCGGCGGCACCAGGTCGAACATCGCGCGGTACCCGTTGATCTCGCGCAGCGGGCGCGCCGACACGATCTCGACCCGGCCACGGCTGGCTTCCACCACCGCCTCGACCTCGGCCTTGTCGATCAGCCTGGCCAGTTCGCCGCCTTCGAAGTCCACCGCGAAACGCCAGCTGAAATACTCGCGCTTCTTGCCGACCACGCCGCCCAGGCCGGTGCGGCTGGCCACGCAGTGCGCCAGCGGCGGGCGTGCCGGCGGCTCGGCGCCCCAATACAGGCGGTAGCCGACCAGCAGCTCCTGGCCCGGCTGCGGTTTTTCCTTCGGGTTCCAGAAGGCCACGATGTTGTCGAAGGTCTCGTCCACGGTGGGAATCTCCACCAGCTGCACCGAGCCTTCGCCCCACTCGCCCTTCGGCTCCACCCACAGGCACGGGCGCTTCTCGTAGAACACGCCATCGTCCTGGTAGTGGTCGAAGTTGCGGTCACGCTGCAGCAGGCCGAAGCCGCGCGGGTTGCGGTCCATGAACATGTTGAAGCGCAGGTTGCGCGGGTTCAGCAACGGCCGCCAGATCCACTCGCCGGCGCCGGTCCACAGCGACAGGCCATCGGTATCGTGGATCTCCGGGCGCCAGTCCCAGCCCATGCGGCGGTCGTTCTCGCCCACCTGGTACATGCTGGTGCACGGTGCGATGCCCAGGCGCTCGATCGCCTTGCGCGGGTACAGCGCGCTGTCGATGTCCATCAGCAGCACATCGCCATTGGTGATCGCGAAGCGGTAGGCGCCGGCCACGCTGGGCGAATCCAGCAGGCCATAGACCACGATCGTTTCCGAATCGGCCGACGGCTGTTCCAGGTAATAGGCGATGAAGTCCGGGAATTCCTCCGGCTTGCCCATGCCGGTATCGATCGCCAGGCCACGCGCGGACTGGCCGTACTGGCCTTCCTTGCCGACGGCGCGGAAGTAGCTGGCGCCAAGGAACGCAGCGAAGTCGCGGTCGGTGTCCTTGCGGGTGTTCAGGCGGAACCCGGCGAAGCCCAGATCGGCCGGCAGCTCGCCGTCCTTGATGCCGCTCTTGCCGTAGTTGAACGCCGCGCCGTCATAGGCCAGCTCCTGCGCCTTGCCGTCGACCACGTCGAACATGCGCACCGGCGAATGGAAGTACAGGCCCAGGTGGAAGAACTTGGCCTGGAACTTGCCCGGCTGGTCGGCCCACAGCGCGTGGTCCTGGCGATAGCCGATCGACTGGTACTGGTCCCAGTCCAGTCCTTCCAGGCGGCCCGGCAGCACCCGCTTGTGGCTCTTGTAGGGCGCTTGTGCCAGCGCCCGCGCCTGCCCTTTCAGGGTGGCGAAGTCGAACGGCTGCGGCTGACCGAGGCGGCGCAGGCCCATCTGGCCACTCTTGCTGGCCGCGCACGCGGGCAGGGACGGCAGGCCGAATGCAGCCAGGGCGAGGGAGGCATTGCGGATGAAGTCGCGTCGTTGCATGCAGGCGCGTCAGGCACAGAAGGAAGGTCGGCCATCATAGGCAGACAAACGTTAACGGGCAGCGGAGACGCGCCCTGCCCGTTCAGCTGCCGCTGGCCGTCCGGCTCAGCGCTGGCAGTGGCTGCACCAGACGCTCGCGCGCTGGCCGATGGTGGCGTGCTTCAGTGCGCGGCCGCAGTTCGGGCACGGCAGGCCATCGCGGCCGTATACCAGCAGTTCCTGCTCGAAGTAGCCCGGCGCGCCATCGGGGCTGATGAAGTCGCGCAGGGTGGTGCCACCACGGGTGATGGCGTAGCCGAGGATCTCCTTCACCGCGCCAGCCAGCCGCTGGTAGCGCTCGCGCGAGATCTTCCCGGCCTCGCGCAGCGGACTGATGCCAGCCTTGAACAGGCTTTCGGCGGCGTAGATGTTGCCCACGCCCACCACCACCGCCTGGTCCATCAGGAAGGTCTTCACCGGCGCGCTGCGGCCGCGGCTGCGGGCGAACAGGTAGTCCCCGTCGAAGGCATCGTCCAGCGGCTCCGGGCCCAGCCCCTGCAGCAGCGGATGGATCTCGCCGGCCGGCTGCCACAGCAGGCTGCCGAAGCGGCGCGGGTCGTTGAAGCGCAGCAGGCGGCCGTTGTCCAGGCTGATATCCACATGGTCGTGCGCGCGCAGCGGGGTGTCGCCGGGCAGCACGCGCAGGCTGCCGGACATGCCCAGGTGCAGCACGGCGCTGCCGATGGCGGTGTCCAGCAGCAGGTACTTGGCGCGGCGGCGGATGTCCTCGATGCGCTGCCCCGGCAGCAGCTCGGCCACTTCCGGCGGAATCGGCCAGCGCAGATCGGCCCGGCGCAGGATCACCCCATGCACGCGACGGCCCTGCAGGTGCGGCGCCAGGCCGCGGCGTGTGGTTTCGACTTCGGGCAGTTCAGGCATGCGGCGATTCTACGCCGGGCATGGCCCGGCGCTACCGGGACCGGTGCACCTGGTAGCGCCGGGCCATGCCCGGCGACGGTGCAGAGTCAGCGCGGCGGCGCCGCCAGCTCCCGTGCATCCAGGAAGCCGTCGCCGTTGGCATCCTGCGTGTGGAAGCGCTTCACGATCACCTGCCGCTGCTGCTCGCGGCTGATCGCCCTGCCCTTGCCACCGGGCAGCTCCTCGGCCGTCAGCACGCCATCACCATTGCGGTCCATGCGGTCGAAGGCATACAGCATCCACTGCACGTACTCGGCCTCGCTGACCTTGCCGTCGCCATCGCTGTCCATCCGCTGCAGGTAGCTGGCGGTGTCGGTGACCTGGGCCAGCACCGCGCCCGGCAGCAGCGCCGCCAGCAGAAGCCCGTACCCTGTCCTCACGCGCCCACCAGGCTGTAGCCCTTCAATCGTGCGGCGTAGGCCTGCAACGCGGCGATACCGCTTTCCTCGGCCTCGCGGCACCACGCCTGCAGCTGATGCAGGCGCTCGGCCGCATCGTGGCCGCGCGCTTCCAGCAACGCGGCCAGGCGCCCCCGGTACTCGACCAGGGTGCGGATGCGCGGCCGTTGCGACACCCATTCGCTGAGCTGGGCGCGGCTGTCAGGCTTCAACCAGCGGCCATCATTGACCAGGCCACGGCGCAGCCGGCGCGGCAGCAGGCGACGCAGCTTGGCCCCGGCGTGGGTGGCCTCCTCGCGCAGGGCCGGCATGAACACATTGCGCTGGTAGTCGGTCATCGCCTGGAAGCGGTGCGAGAGCAGCGCCTTCAGCGTTTCGGCATCGGGCACAGCGATGTTCGGGCGTACGTCCATGGCCGGTGCAACGCGAAGCACCTTGGCCAGGCGCAACGCCTGCAGCAGGCGGATCGCACTCCAGCCGATGTCGAATTCCCAGCGCCGCATCGCGAAGCGCGCCGAACTGGGGAAGGCATGATGGTTGTTGTGCAGCTCCTCGCCACCGATCCAGAACCCCCACGGCGTCAGGTTGGTGGAGGTATCGGCCGATTCGTAGTTGCGGTACCCCCACCAGTGACCCAAGCCATTGACCACACCTGCGGCCCAGAACGGGATCCACGCCATCTGGATCGCCCACAGGGCCACGCCGGGCAGGCCGAACAGCACGCTGTTGATCGCCAGCAGCAGCACCGGGCCGAGCGTGGCGTGCGGGGTATACAGGTGGCGCTCGATCGCATCATCCGGGGTGCCACGCCCGTACTGCTCGATGTCCGCGCGCATGCCGCGCGCTTCGCGGTAGAGCTCCACGCCATGCCAGAACACCTTGCCGATGCCACGGGTGACCGGGCTGTGCGGATCGTCCTCGGTTTCCACCTTGGCGTGGTGCTTGCGATGGATGGCCACCCACTCGCGGGTGATCATCGACGTGGTGAGCCAGAGCCAGAACCGGAACACGTGGGCCAGTGCCGGGTGGAAATCGACCCCGCGATGGGCCTGGCTGCGATGCAGGTACAGGGTCACCGAGAAGATGGTGATCTGGGTGAAGACCAGCAGCACCGCCAGCATGGCCCACCAGCCCAGGCCCAGCACACCACCGGTCAACAGGGACATCAGGGCATCGGGCATGGCGGCTCTCCGTATCGACGCGGGGATGGCAGACATCATGGGCGCTTGCGTTGCAAACTGCATCCCTGCGGCGGTGATTGCCACCGTCATCCGTGGCACCGTTCACAGTTGGGGACCTGAGTTGTCGAGCCTTGATCCACGCGCCAGCACCATGACTGCCGCCCCGCCCGTTGCGGAGCTGCCCCCCTTGATCGAACTGGACCGCGCCACCGTGGTGCGCGGCCAGGTGAAGGTGCTGCACGGGCTCAGCCTGCGCATCGCGCAGGGCCAGCATACTGCCCTGCTCGGCCCCAACGGTTGCGGCAAGTCGACCTTCATCAAGCTGATCACCCGCGAGCTGTACCCGCTGGCGCATAGCGACGGCTCGGTGGCCGTGAAGGTGCTGGGCCAGAACCGCTGGCAGGTGGACCGGCTGCGTTCGCAGCTGGGCATCGTCACCGGCGATCTCAGCAGCAACCTGGCCGACATGCCGGGGCTGACCGTGGAACAGGCGGTGCTGTCCGGCTTCTTCGCCAGCTACGTGGTGCCGGCCTTCCGCGAGGTGACTGCCGACATGCGTGCACGCGTCGGTGAGACACTGGCGATGACCGGCGCCCTATCCCTGCGCGAGCGCGCCTATGCCGAGCTGTCGGCCGGCGAGACCCGCCGGGTGCTGATCGCCCGCGCGCTGGTCAACCGGCCGCAGGCGCTGCTGCTGGACGAGCCCTCCACCGGTCTGGACCTGGTCGCCCGCGAACAGCTGGTGGCGACCATGCGGGTGCTCGCCCAGCAGGGCATCACCCTGGTGCTGGTGACCCACCACATCGAAGAGATCATTCCCGAGATCGAACGCGTGGTGCTGCTGCGCGATGGCCGTGTGCTGGCCGATGGCACCCGCGCCGAACTGCTGCGCAACGAGCCGCTGTCGTCGGTGTTCGGTGGCGCCATCACCGTGTGCGAGCAGGAAGGCCGGTTGACCGCTTACGCGGGCTGAGGCGGAGCCCTCGAGGGAAACGGCTTGGAAACCGATGGGCCCGGGAAACCGGCGGCGGTAGAGTCGACTGTCAGTCGACTATCGCGCGCAGCGCGGGATCTTTGCGATTCAGGCGAAAGGCAGTCGACTAACTGTCGACTCTACCCCGTCGTGATGCCATTCCCCATGTGATGCCATTCCCCATGTGATGCCATTCCGTCGCCATGCCGGTGCAGCGGGCCGGATCCCGGCCCGCTGCACCCAGCCTCAGAACCTCAACGCCAGCGCGCGCGATTCGATCGGTGCCATCCGGCTCTGGTCCTGCAGCTGCAGGTCGCGCAGCTCGTACGGCGCGCCGAAGCCGGCCGGCAACGCGGCCTGGTCGAACGGCAGCACCAGCTGGCCACGCCCCGGACCATCGAACCACGCGGCCGCATGCGCCTGCGCGACCGGCTTCAGCTGGCCATCGCGGCCGGTGGCATACAGCGTGCCACGCGCCTCGTAGCGGCCAGCGGCGGCTACCTGCAATGGCAGTGCGACCTGTCGGCTGGCCGGGTCCGGCGCCGCCTGGCCACTGAAGCGCGCGGTCGGCCGCGCCACCGCGAAGGCGACCTTGCCATCGCGCAACACACCATCGGCCTGGGCGAACACCTGCAGCTCCCACAGCCCCTGCACGTTGCCGACATCAGCCGGAATCCGCACCTGCGCACGCAGGGCGCCATCGGTGGTGCGCAGCAACCGCTGCGGCCAGCTGCGTCCATCCGGTGCGACCAGCAGGGCTTCACCGCCCAGGCTGCTGCGGCGCGAGGCCATCTGCGCGGTGGTGGCACCGTCTTCCAGCAGGCGTGCCTGCAGCTGCACGTTGCCACCGGCCAGCACCTGCGCCTGGTTGGCCTGCACCTCCAGCCGCAGCGGACTGTTCGGCTCCAGCACCTGCACCACGTAGCGGCCCTGTGCCTGCGCGCTCTGCAGCGTGTACGCACCGGCCGCACTGGTCGCGCCGGTGCGCAGCATGCTGCTGCCATCGCTCACCGGCATGCCGGCCTGCTGCAGCGCACGTGCGTCGACACTGCGCGCCACGCTGCTGCGGCCGGCCGGGTCACGCACCTGCAACGTGTTGGCCGGCACTGCACGCGCGCCTTCGGCCGGGCTCAGCTGGATCACCGCATCGGCGGCGGTCAGCGGCAGGTCCACGCCGCGTTGCAGCTGCGCGCCATCGACCTGCTGCCAGTAGCTGCGGCTGACAGAGGCATACGGCGTGGCCGCCTGCAGCGGTTGTACCGGGTCCAACGCCCAAGCGAAGGACAGCGGCGCGTGTTCGCTTTCATCGGCCGGCAACGGCGCGGCAACCAGCGCCGCGGGCACCTGATCGCCGGCACGTGCGGCATTCAACGGCTGCGCAGCCTGCGCTGGGGAGAGGGACAGCACCGCCAGCACCGCGCTGGCCAGCAGGGTGGAATGGATCGTCATGGTCGTCTCCCTCACTGGATCAAGTCGTTGCGCAGGATCGTGCCGAGGCCGAAGCACTCGCGACGACTCTGGTTGTGGCTGAGCGGCTCTGCCCCCTGGGTACGCTGCTTGTCGGTGAACCAGGTGGTGCCGGCGGCCTTCTGGCTGCTGCACTCCAGGAAGCCGTCGGAGCAGGACGACAGCCAGTTCTGGGTGAACTCCAGGCCGACATTGGCGGCATAGCCCCCGCAGTAGCTGTTGCTGTCCCACACCGCCGATTCCACGTCACTGCCGACCACCGCGCGGAACGGCTTGGGCAGCGCGGGACGGCCTGCGGTGCCGTACAGGTTCTGCGCGTTGTAGGTGGCCATGCTCGCCACCTGCTGCTGCCGCACCGCGTCGTTCTTGTAGCCCAGCAGCCAGCCCAGCGAGGTTTCAAAGGTATTGCCATTGAGCACCGCATCGGCCAGCGGCGTGCCCGCCGAGGACGGTGCCAGCGCGGTGACCTTGCGCACCGTGCGGATGATCTTCGGGTAGCGGCTGTCGTAGGTCGGGTTGGACAGGATCCAGCGCACCACGTTGCCGCCGTTGGAATGGGTGATCACCACCAGCTGGGTGATGCCGCGGCTGTCGATGAAACTGGTCAGCTGGTTGGCCAGGCAGCCGGCGGCCTCCGGCTTCCACATGTACTGGGTGAAGTCGCAGTTGATGACAACGTAGTTGCTGCTGTTCGGCAGGCCCTGGCGCACGGTGTCGATGATGGCCGGCTGCCAGTAGTCCTGGGTGGCGTTGGTCTGCGCGCCGGTGCCATGCACGAAGGCCACGCCGACCACGTCGGCGGCCTGCGCCGGCGTTGCTGCAAGCCCGAGGAGCAGGGCCAGGACGGTACTTCCTGTTGCGGTGCTGCGCATCGCTTCTCTCCCTCTGTCTGCGGATCCCCCCGACCCGGCTGGAACTGGACGGCCCTGGCGCTTGCCGTTGTGCCGATGCTCGCGGTGCAGCGGCGTGAAAGTCCGTGCGCTGCGCCCGGATTCAGGAGACTGACGCCACTCGATGACGTTTTTCATATCGCGGCAATGACCATGCCGGGTCTGGCCGTATGACCGATGGCCACTGCGGTGTCGTACACGGACTGCGATCATGGCGCGATGTTTTTTCTCCGGAGCCCGTCCATGTCGCTGATTTCCCACCCTGCCCGCCCGCTGCTCGGCCTTGCCGTGGCCGTGGCCCTGGCCGGTTGTGCCGCCACCGCCGCCAAGCCGACCGCCGTCGAAGCCAACATCACCACCAAGGCCGTGGGCTATCTGGACAAGGATGCGGTCCCGGCCAGCCTGGACCTGGTGCCGGCGCCGCCGGTGGCCGGTTCGGCCGCCCTCGCCCTGGACGAACAGGTCAGCCGTGAAGCCCGCGCGCTGCGTGGCAGCCCGCGCTTCGCCCAGGCCGGCATCGATGCGGAACTCGGCTTCCCCGAAGGTGCAAACCACTTCTCCTGCGCCGCCGACATCGACGTCGATGCGGTGAAGACTCCGGCGCTGTATCGACTGCTGGAGCGCAGCCGGATCGACGCCAGCGCCGCCACCAAGGCGGCCAAGAACCACTACCAGCGCCCGCGCCCGTTCATGGTCAACGGTGAGCCGACCTGCTCGCCGAAGGATGAAGAAGGCCTGCGCAAGAATGGCTCCTACCCGTCCGGCCATACCTCGATCGGCTGGGCCTGGGCACTGATCCTGTCGGAGATCGTGCCGGACCGCGCCGATGCCATCCAGGCCCGCGGCCGCAACTACGGCGAGAGCCGCCTGGTGTGCAACGTGCACTGGCAGAGCGACATCCTGGAAGGCCGCTTCATGGGCGCCGCCGCCGTGGCCCGCCTGCACGACAACGCCGCGTTCAACAAGGACCTGCTGGCCGCACGCAAGGAGATCGCTGCCGCGCGCAAGGCCGGCCTGCACTCCAGCCGCGACTGCACCACCGAGAACGCGGTACTGAAGGTGCGCCCGCAGAGCGCGTTGTAAGCCATGCCTCTGTAGAGCCGAGCCATGCTCGGCTCAGAGCAGCCGAGCGCAGGCTCGGCTCTACATGAAGCAGGAAACAGAAGGGCCGGCATTACGCCGGCCCTTCTTCATTGCATCAACGCAGCGACCGCATCAGAACTTCGCGGTGAACTCCACGCCCCAGGTACGCGGCTCGTTGAGGAAGCCGGTCAGGTTGTTGAAGTCGATCGCACCGACCACGCGGGTCTGGTTGGTCAGGTTGCGGCCGAACACAGCCACGTCGTACTGGCCGTAATCCCAGTTGTAGCCCAGGCGCAGGCCACCTTCCAGCGAACTACGGCCGCGGAATTCCGGCGACTCGTAGATGAAGAAGTTCACCGCACTGCGGTAGGCCCAGTCGGTGTAGGCGTACAGCTCGCTGCCGTCGCTGAGCGGGAAGCCCACGCGCAGGGTCGCGTTGTGGATCCACTTCGGTGCCTGCGGCAACGGGTTGCCGTTGACCAGCGCATAGGTCTGGCCGTTGATCACCGTGGTCGGGTCGGTAATGGTGCAGCCACCGCCGCAGATCGCCACCGCCAGGTTCTTGTCCTTGATCTCGGTGTCGTTGTAGCTGCTGCCGAAGGTCAGCAGGACGTTGTCGGCCAGGTAGGCCTCCAGGTCCAGCTCCACGCCCTGGCCGATGGTCTTGTCGGCATTGAGCAGGGTGGCGGTGTTGTTGCTGCCGCCCACGGCGATCAGCTGCTGGCCGTCGACGTTGTAGCGGAACACGCTCAGTCCCAGGCGCGCGCGGCGCTCGAACAGGTCGGCCTTGATGCCGGCTTCATACGAGATCACCTTCTCCGAATCGGCCTGCGACAGGCCCGGCGCGAAGGCCAGGCGGCCCTGGATCGACGGTGCGCGGAAGCCCTTGGCCACACGGGCGTAGGCGTTGATGTCGTCGGTCAGCTTGTACACGCCGCTGACATCCCAGCTGACGTCGTTGACGTCGGTGTTGGCCAGGTACGGGCCGCTGACCGGGGTGCCGAACGGAACGGCCTGCAGCACGCTGGCGCTGAAGTCCTTCTTGTCCTGGGTGTAGCGCACGCCGGCACGCAGCTTGAAGCGGTCGGTGACATCGAAGTCGCCCGAAGCGAACACCGCCCACGCCTTGTTCCGCTGGTTCTGCACCACGTGGCCGGTCTGCGGGTTGCCCGGGGTCAGCGAGTCGTAGTTGAAGTTGTTGATGGTCACGTCTTCATCGAAGTAGAAGACGCCGGCCTGCCAGTCGAAGCGGCCCCATTCGTTGGACTCGATGCGCACTTCCTGCGTCCACTGGCGGTGGTGCGGCAGGCCGTCGGCAGACTCCGACGAGAACGGAATCAGGCCCGGGCCGTAATTGCCGGCACCGAGGAAGGCTGCACCGTAGCCACCGTCGATGTCACCACGGTTGAGCGATTCGGCGGTCTCGTAGCCGGTGATCGAGTGCAGGGTCACCGAGCCGAGGTTCCACTGCAGGCGCGCGCTGCCGCCCCAGGTGTCCAGGTCCGAGAAGTTGACGCCGTCGTTGGCCACCTTGTCGCGGTCGAAGTTCTCGACCAGCGAATTGCCGCCCTTCTGGATGATGTTGGCGCGGAACAGGCGCGCGGTGCCGTTGAGCTTGCGCTTGTGCAGGTTGAACAGCGCTTCGAAGTCGTCGCCTTCGTACAGGAACTGCACGCGGCCTGCGGATTCGTCATAGCCTTCGAAGCCACTGTTGGGAGCTCCGACGCGGGTGTTGTCGACCCAGTCGTCGCGGCGCTGGTAGATGGCCGAGACACGTGCCGACCAGCGGTCGGTCAGCGGGCCGCCGTAGGCACCCTGCACGTTCCAGCTGTTGTAGCTGCCATATCCCACGCGGATGTAGCCATCGGCATCCTGCGACGGGCGTGCCGAATCGAACTTGACCACGCCGGCCGGGGTGTTGCGGCCGAACAGGGTGCCCTGCGGGCCACGCAGCACTTCCACGTTGGCCAGGTCGAACAGCGGGAAGCCCTTCAGCAGCGGGCTTTCCTGCACCACGTCGTCGTACACCAGCGACACCGGCTGCGAGGCATTGAGGTCGAAATCGGTGTTGCCCAGACCGCGGATGTAGAAGCGCGGGAAGGCACGGCCGTAGGACGACTCGATGTTGAGGCTGGGCACGCGCGCGGCCAGGAAGCGGATGTCATCGCCGGCCGAGCCGAGCACATCCAGCTTCTCGCCCTGGATCGCGCTCAGTGCGACCGGTACGTCCTTGGCGTTCTCGACGCGGCGCTGCGCGGTCACCTGCAGGGCATCGAGGGCAACCGGATCCTTGGCGGCAGGGGTTTCCTGGGCGGCTGCTACCAGCGGCAGCAGGGCGGAAAGAGCGGCAACGAGGGGGCGCGCGACCGGAAGGCGGCCACGGGAAGTACGGGTCGGGGACATGGCGGTAGGCTGTGTTTGGAGGGGTGGTAAAACGGCGCTACCAGATAATTGTTGCAATACAGCACCTACGCCGCAAATGCCCGCCGTTCATGGCCCCGTCGCCGGCGCCCCCGGGGGCTCGCTAGACTCGGGGTTTCCACCGCGACGGACCCGCCGCCATGACCCAGTGGTACTTCCATGCCTCCGCCCAGGCCGAGCGCGTCGGCCCGCTTGATGACGAGGCCGCGCGCCGCTACGCGCAGGCCAATCCACGCGCCCTGGCCTGGTGCCAGGGCATGAGCGGGTGGACGCCGATCGCCGAGGTGGCCGGGCTGCAGGCGCCGGCCCCGGGCATGCCCAATACCCCGCCGCCGGTGCCGGCAGGCGCCAGCGGTCGCGCCGACGACATCGAGTTCCGCATCGTCGGCCATGAAATGCAGTTCGTGGAGATCGAGCTCGACCCCGGCGAGAGCGCCATCGCCGAGGCCGGCGCGCTGATGTTCAAGGACGCTACGGTGCAGATGGACACGGTGTTCGGCGCCGCCAACGGCGACCAGGGCGGCGGCTTCATGGGCAAGGTGATGGCCGCAGGCAAGCGCGTGCTGACCGGCGAGAGCCTGTTCGCCACCGTCTACACGCAGAGCGGGCACGGCAAGGGCAAGGTCGCCTTCGCCGCGCCCTACCCGGGCACGGTGCTGGCGATGAAACTGGACCAGCACGGCGGCCGCCTGATCTGCCAGAAGGACAGCTTCCTGGCCGGCGCGCGCGGCGTGCAGATCGGCGTGCAGTTCCAGCGCAAGATCATGACCGGCCTGTTTGGCGGCGAGGGCTTCATCATGCAGAAGCTGGAGGGCGACGGCTGGGTGTTCATCCACGCCGGTGGCTGCGTGGTCGAGCGCGAGCTGGCTGCCGGTGAACGCCTGGACGTGGATACCGGCTGCGTGGTGGCGTATCACCCCACGGTGGACATGGACGTACGCCGGGTCACCGGCATCAAGAGCATGCTGTTCGGAGGCGAGGGCGTGTTCCTGGCCACGCTGACCGGTCCAGGCAAGGTCTGGCTGCAGTCGCTGCCGTTCTCGCGCCTGGCTGGCCGCATGTGGATGGCCGCACCGCAGGGCGGTGGCCAGAGCCGCGGCGAAGGTTCGGTGCTGGGAGGTCTTGGCCGGATGCTGGACGGCGACAACCGGTTCTGACCCACTCGTTTGGTAGGTGCCGACCTTGGTCGGCACTGGAATCTGCGCGTGCCGACCAAGGTCGGCACCTACCGTACCTCTTTCCTGAATGGGCGAGGATTCCCACCCTGCCCGCCCCGCCACGGCTTCGGTATGCTGGCGCCCTTTCCCGAGCCCGGCGCCGCGAGCGCACTGCCGATGAGCCTGTTCCGCCCCCGCATGCTGCTGTCCGTCGCCCTGATCGGCCTGCTGGCCGGCTGCGGCGGTGATCCGGTCCGCCCCACGCCGCCGCCGGCCCCCACCGTGGTGCCGCAGGCCAAGCCGGTGAAGATCGGTATCGCGCTCGGCGGTGGCGCGGCCAAAGGCTTCGCCCACATCGGCGTGATCAAGATGCTGGAAGCCAATGGCTTCGAGCCCGCGGTGGTGTCCGGCACCAGTGCCGGCAGCGTGGTCGGCGCGCTGTATGCCAGCGGCATGGACGCGTTCCAGATGCAGAGCAAGGCGGTGGCGCTGGATGAAGCCAGCATCCGCGACGTGCGCCTGTTCTCCGGTGGCCTGGTGCAGGGCCAGAAGCTGCAGGACTACGTCAACGAACAGGTCGCCAACCGTCCGGCCGAACGCCTGAAGAAGCCGTTCGCCGCCGTCGCCACCCAGTTGGAAACCGGCGAGCGGGCGATCTTCGTGCGCGGCAACGTCGGCCAGGCGGTGCGCGCGTCGAGCAGCATTCCCGGTGTGTTCGAGCCGGTGAAGATCGGCGGTCGCAACTACATCGATGGCGGTGTGGTCAGCCCGGTGCCGGTGGATGCCGCACGCCAGCTCGGCGCCGACTTCGTGATCGCCGTGGACATTTCCAGCAAGGCCAGCGGCAAGGCACCGACCGACATGCTGGGCATCGTCAACCAGTCCATCTCGATCATGGGCCAGCGCCTCGGCGAGCAGGAACTGGCACGCGCCGACATCGTCATCCGCCCGAAGGTGCTGGACATCGGCGCTGCCGATTTCAGCCAGCGTGGCACCGCGATCCTGGAAGGCGAAAAGGCTGCGATGGCGGCCATGCCGCAGATCCGCGCGAAGATCCAGCAGCTGCAGCGCGCGCGCGCCGCCGCAGCGGCACCGGCGCCGGTGGCCGCACCGAAGTGCGAGGAAGCCTCGCGCCTGGGCAAGCTGATGGGCCGCAAGGACAAGTGCTGATCCGTTGGTGCCTGGCCACCGGGCACGCCTGGTGGCCGCTCAGGGCTCCAGCTGCGACAGCGGCAATGCCTGGAATCCCTTCACCGTGCGCAGCACGAAGCTGGAATTGGCATCGGCCACGCCGCCGGCATTGAGCAGCCGGTCCAGCAGGAAGTGCGAGAAGTGCTCCAGGTCGCGCACGTAGACGTGCAGCAGGTAATCCATGTCGCCGGTCAGTGCATGGCAGGCCACCACTTCATCCCACGCTTGCACGCTGTCCACGAAGTGGCCGATGGCGGCTTGGTCGTGTTTTTCCAGCTGCACGCGCACGAAGGCCTGCAGGCCCAGGCGCAACTGCCGCGGTTCCAGCCGCGCGCCGTAGCCGACGATCACACCCTCGCTTTCCAGCCGCTGCAACCGCCGCAGGCAGGCCGAAGGCGAGAGATTCACCCGCGCCGCCAGTTCGGCGTTGGTGGCGCGCCCATCCCGCTGGATTTCAGCCAGCAGGCGTATATCCGTGCGATCGAACTGGACTTCTCCGGCCATTGTTGCCCCGCAACATGGTGAGTACGCAAGGATATTGCGCCAACAAGGCCAATCGGCGCAACTTTTGCAACCCTGTTGCGCGGGCTCTGGCCTAGCATCGTAGGTATCCCGTCAAGGAGTGCCCCATGGACCTCGCCCAGCCCCGCCGCGTCGAACACCAGCAGACCGACAAGGGCTACGTGCCGGTGTACACCACCGCGCTCGTCGAGCAGCCGTGGGACACCTATAGCGCCGACGACCACGCCACCTGGAGCACGCTGTACCAGCGCCAGCGCGAACTGCTGGTCGGCCGCGCCTGCCAGGAATTCCTGGACGCGCAGGACGAGATGGGCATGAGCGCGCACATGATTCCGCGCTTCGACCAGCTCAACGAAGTGCTCGGCGCAGCCACCGGCTGGACCCTGGTCGGCGTCGAAGGCCTGCTGCCGGAACTGGATTTCTTCGACCACCTGGCCAACCGCCGTTTCCCGGTGACCTGGTGGATCCGTCGACCGGACCAGATCGACTACATCGCCGAGCCGGACCTGTTCCACGATCTGTTCGGCCACGTACCGCTGCTGATGAACCCGGTGTTCGCCGACTACATGGAGGCGTACGGGCGCGGCGGCGTCAAAGCGCACGCGATCGGCCCGGATGCGCTGCAGAACCTGACGCGCCTGTACTGGTACACGGTGGAGTTCGGCCTGATCGATACGCCCGAAGGCCTGCGCATCTACGGTGCCGGCATCGTGTCGTCGAAGGGCGAATCGCTGTACTCGCTGGAATCAGCCGCGCCCAACCGCATCGGCTTCGACCTGCAGCGCATCATGCGCACGAAGTACCGCATCGACACGTTCCAGAAGACCTACTTCGTCATCGACAGCTTCGAACAGCTGATGCAGGCGACGTCGCCGGACTTCACCCCGATCTACGCGGCACTGGCCGACCAGGCGCACCTGCCGGCCGGTGACGTGCAGAGCGATGACCGCGTGTTCCAGAAGGGCACGGGGGAAGGCTGGGCCGACGGCGGCGACGTGTAAGCACACAACGCGCATGGCTTCGCACTGAAAACGGCGCACATGGGTGCGCCGTTTTCATTGATGTCTGCACCGCTGCGCCGTCGCGGCGGCGCAGGCGAGGGCAGGGTACTCAGGCGTCCACGGCCCGGCAGGAACCGCGCACCATCAGCTGTGGATGCACGCTGGCCGCGGTCGGTGCATCCGGTACTTCGGTCTGCACCAGCATCGCCGCCGCCATGCGGCCGATGTCGGACACATGGCGGCGCACCGAAGTCAGCGGCGGCCACAACCGCGAGGCCAGCGGGCTGTCGTCATAGCTGACGATCGACAGCTGCTGTGGCACGGCAATTCCCACACGCAGCGCAACCTGGTAGACACCGGCCGCCATCTCGTCGTTGCCGGCGAAGATCGCGCTGGGGCGTTGCCCGCCCATCAGCAGCCGCTCGGCGGCATGCACGCCGGACTCGAAGGTGTCACCGGCTTCCAGCACGCGTTCGCCCGGCAAGGTCAGCCCCACCTGGGCCAACCGCTCAAGGAAGCCATGCGTGCGCTCACGCGCCGCGCGCCGGTCTCCGGGCCCTGCGATCACCGCGATGTCACGATGGCCGAGCGAGAGCAGGTAACCCGCTGCTGCCGCCGCGCCATCGCGATCGTGGGTGACCACCGCCTGCACTTCATCCTCCGACGCATGTGCGTTGATGCGCACGTAGCGGCAATCGATGTCGTCCAGCATCTGCGCGAGCGCAACCGATTCGGATGCACGCGGGCCGAGGATCACCCCATGCAGCTTCTGCTGCTGCACGAAGCGGCGCACGCCGTGCGCGCATTCCGGATCCTGGCTGTCGCAGGGATGCACCACCAGCTCATAACCGGTGCCACGCAGCGCTTCCAGCGCGCCATGCTGCAGGTCAACGATGCATTGGGCACCCGGGTCGTCATACACCAGGCCGATCAGGAAGGAGCGGCGGAACGCGAGCCCGCGCGCCAGAGGGTCGGGCACGTAACCGACCTCGCGCATCAACGCCTCGACCTTGTCGCGGGTGTCTTTGCGCACCAGCGGCGAGTTGTTGATGATTCTTGAAACCGTTTTCTTGGAAACTCCCGACAGTCGTGCGATGTCGTTGATCGTGGCAGCCTTGCCTTTCGATGCCGGCAACGCGGCATCGCTCATATTTCGCACTGACATGTATAGAACCAGGTAAGTCGGAGAATTCTAGCCTTGCGCCCGTCGGGCGCGAAGTTGCGGAATGTCGCAGCTGGAGCGGCACAGACCGTGTTCGACACGTTCCACCGCGTGAGGTTCCATTGTGATCGCTCTACTGCATTTGCATCTGAACCGTTTTTCACGCGCGCTTGCCATGAATGCGGGTGCGACGCGCGCGATCACCAACATTCCCTTAACCAGGCTCCGCTACAGTCGGGGCATGGACCTGCAGACTTCTCCGTTTCCGGCGTTCCGTGGCCGCGACCGGTTGATCGCCGCAGTCGACGCGGCGATGACCTCCGGTGATGCCGAGCGCATCACCGCCGACCTGCAGCTGGCGCTGCAGGAAGCCATCGCGGACAGCCGCATCGAGTTGCCCGAATGCGTGCACCGTCCGGTCAGTGATCATTACGCGCGACGTCCGCTGTACCACAGCCGCGAACACGGCTACAGCGTGATTGCCATGAGCTGGGGCCCAAGGCAGGGCACGCCGCTGCACGACCACGATGCCATGTGGTGTGTGGAGGGCGTGTGGTCGGGCGAGCTGGAGATCACCCGCTATGAACTGCTGGAGTGCGCCGGCGAGCGCTGGCGCTTCCGCCGCCATGCCGTGCTGCGCGGCGGCTGCGGCAGTGCCGGCAGCCTGATTCCACCGCATGAATACCACACCCTGCGCAATGCCAGCGATGAGGCCCTGGCCATTTCGGTGCATGTGTACGAAGCGCCGATGGAACGTTCGGCGGTGTTCGATCCACTTGGGGGTGACTGGTACCAGCGCCGTATCCAGGCGTTGCAGGCCGATCCGGCCTGAGCCGGGCAGAGGGCAGGGCAGCGGACAGCGCCTTCGCAGCGCGCATGGCATCATGCGCCGCTGCGCTGCCGGACCCGGCGGCGATCCGCAATGCCCCGTCGGGCAAGGAGCAAGACCATGTCCAGCGCTGATCCGCGCCTGCGCGCGCTGTTGAAGCTGGCACCGGTGATTCCGGTGTACACCCCCGAAGACGTGAATGAAGCCGTCGAGGTAGCCCAAGCACTGTTCCGCGGTGGCCTGCCGGTGATCGAAGTGACCCTGCGCACGCCGCAGGCACTGGACGCCATCAAGGCCATGGTCGAGGCCGTGCCGGACGCAGTGATCGGCGCCGGTACCGTACTCAACGCCGCGCAGATGCAGGCGGCGAAGCAGGCCGGCGCACGTTTCGCGGTATCGCCCGGTGCAACGCCGATGCTGTATGCCGCCGCGCGCGATGCCGACCTGCCGTACCTGCCCGGTGCCGCCACCGCATCCGATCTGATCCTGGGCCTGGAGCACGGCAAGGACACCTTCAAGTTCTTCCCGGCCGTGCAGGCCGGCGGTGCCGCGCTGCTGGCCGCCTGGAACGGTCCATTCGCCGACGTGCGCTTCTGCCCGACCGGCGGCATCAGCGCGCAGACCGCGCCGCAGTTCCTGCACCTGCCCAATGTGCTGTGCGTGGGCGGTTCTTGGCTGACCACCCCGGCGCTGCTGCAGACCCGTGACTGGGAGGCGATCGAGCGCATGGCGCGCGAGGCATCGGTGCTGGCCAGCTGAACACGCTGCACGAATCTTCAAAGGTTTGATCGTGATCAAAGCGCCGGCCTCGAGCCGGCGTCATTCTGTGGGCAAGCGCACTGCGGAGATCCGAACATGCAATCCACCATGAAGGCCGCCGTCGTACGCGAGTTCGGCAAGCCACTGGTCATCGAGGAAGTCTCGGTACCGCGCCCGGGGGCGGGCGAGGTGCTGGTCAGGATCGAGGCCTGTGGCGTCTGCCACACCGACCTGCACGCCGCCGAGGGCGATTGGCCGGTGAAACCGAACCCGCCATTCATCCCCGGCCACGAGGGCGTGGGGCACGTCGTGGCCGTGGGAGGCGGGGTAGGGCACGTCAAGGAAGGCGACAGGGTCGGCATCCCCTGGTTGTACTCGGCGTGTGGCCATTGCGAACACTGCCTGGGTGGCTGGGAAACGCTGTGCGAAACGCAGCGCAATACCGGTTACTCGGTCAACGGCGGCTTCGCCGAGTACGCACTGGCCGATGCCAACTACGTCGGCCTGCTTCCGAAGGAAGTGGGCTTCATCGAGATCGCGCCGGTGCTGTGCGCCGGCGTGACCGTCTACAAGGGCCTGAAGGTCACCGACACCAAGCCCGGTGACTGGGTGGCGATCTCCGGTATCGGCGGCCTGGGCCACATGGCGGTGCAGTACGCCCGCGCAATGGGCCTGAACGTGGCCGCGGTGGACGTGGACGACAGCAAGCTGGCGCTGGCGCGGCAGCTCGGTGCGCAGGTCACCGTCAACGCGCGCACCACCGATCCGGCCGCGTTCCTGAAGAAGGAAATCGGCGGCGCGCACGGCGCCCTGGTCACCGCGGTTTCACCGAAGGCATTCGAGCAGGCGCTGGGCATGGTCCGCCGTGGCGGCACCGTGTCGCTCAACGGCCTGCCGCCGGGCAATTTCCCGCTGGACATCTTCGGCATGGTGCTCAACGGCATCACCGTACGCGGCTCGATCGTCGGCACCCGGCTGGATCTGCAGGAATCGCTGCAGTTCGCCGCCGAAGGCAAGGTCGCGGCCACGGTCAGCACCGACCGCCTGGAAAACATCAACGACGTGTTCGCGCGCATGCACGCGGGCACCATCGAAGGCCGCGTGGTGATCGACTTCGCCGCCTGACCGCCTGTGCATGGCCGCCGCTGCTCCGTACCCCTCTCCCACGGGCACGGCGGCCATGCCGATCCATCGGTAATGCCGGCCGCTGGCCGGCAACCGCGGATGCGCCGCACAGCCGTACAATGCGCGCATGCCCGGCCTGCTCAAGACCCTGTTCCTGTCCATCGTCGCCCTGATCGGCGGCGTGCTGTCACTTGCCCTGGTCAGCAGCGTCGCCAGCTGGCTGCCGCCGCTGCTGGGCCTGTCGCCCGGCAACAACAGCGTGCAGCTGGGCTGGGACCTGGCCTTCAGCGTGCTCGGCGGCATCGCCGGCATCGCCTTCGCCACCTACTACGCACCCTGCTGGCCGCGTTCGCACGGGTTCTCGATCTGGTCGCTGATCGCGCTGGGCTGCGGCTACGCGGTATGGGCCGCAGGTGCGGATTTTCCCCTGTGGTTCGTCATTTCGCTGCTGGCATCGCTGCCGTTGCAGCTGCTGGTGGGCTGGTGGTTCGGGCGTCGTGCGTCGCGGAACGCAACGTAGCGCCGCATCTGTAGAGCCGAGCCCATGCTCGGCTTTCATGCACATGGACACAGGCAGCCGAGCATGGGCTCGGCTCTACAGGTCCATGCGCGGCAGCGTCTGCTTAAGCGTGTCGATACCCTGCCATGGGTCACCCCTCAAGCGCTTTGCGCGCGCCAGCGCCTTGGCCATCGGAAACGCGTCGGCCGCACTGACGCGTGCAAGCTCTTCCCAGCGCAGCGGCACTGCCACGCCGGCAGCATCGCGTGCACGCAGCGACCACGAGCACACGCTGGTGGCGCCTCGCGTGTTGCGCAGCCAGTCGATGAAGATCACCCCGCCGCGCTTGGCCTTGCTCATCGTCGCCACGTAGCGATCAGGCTGCTCCAGCGCCATTGCCTGCGCGAACGCCTCGCAGAACGCCTTGGCCTCGTCCCAGCCTGCCTTGGGCTGCAGCGGCACCACCACGTGCACGCCCTTGCCACCGGACAGGCGTACGAAGCTCTTCAGGCCCACCTGCTGCAGGCGGTCACGCACATCGCGCGCAGCGGCCTTCACCTGTGCCCAGTTCACCCCTTCGCCGGGGTCGAGATCGAACACCAGACGATCCGGATGTTCGGGATCGGCCACCGTCGCGCCCCAGGGATGCAGTTCCAGGGTGTTCATCTGCACCAGCTGCAGCAGGCCCCGTAAATCGTCGATGTAGACGTAATCCTCGCGGCCGCTCTTCTGCTGCAGGGGCACCGCGAGCACCGCATCGCCCAGGCCGGGGCCATGGTGCTTCTGGAAGAAGCAGGCCTTGCCCACGCCGTCCGGGCAGCGCAGCAGTGACAGCGGACGTCCAGCAATCTCGGGCAGGATCCAGCGTGCCATCTGCCGGTAGTAGTCCGCCACGTCTCCCTTGCTGAGCTTCTGCTTTGGAAACACTACCCGCTCCGGATGAGTGATCTGGACCTCGCCTCCGGTTTCGGCATGCGCGGCGCTCATTCCCAGGTCCTCCTTCTGCTTGTCGCTGCGCAGTCGCTTGAAACTGGCCTGGCGCAGCAGGCCTTCCTTGCCCCAGCCACGGAAGGCCACCTCGGCAACCGCCACCGGCTTCACCCAGCGTACGCTGGCAGCGCGGAACGGCACATGCGCCGGCAGCTGCAGCACGGGCGTCTTCACGGCCAACGGCTGCAGTGCCTTGAGCAGTGCGCGCAGGCTTTCGTCGTCGAAGCCGGTGCCAACGCGGCCCACATAGCGCAAGCCTCCCTTGTCCGGCGTCGCCAGCAGCAGCGAGCCGAACCCCACTCGGGAACCCTTGGGTGCCGTGTAGCCGACGATCAGGAACTCGTCGGTGTCTTCGTGCTTCACCTTCACCCAGCTGCGCGCGCGGGTATTCACGTACGGGGCATCCATCTGCTTGCTGACGATGCCTTCGAATCCGGCCTTGCCACTGGCGTCGAACACCTGCGGGCCGTGGTCGATCACGTGCTCGCTGAAGGCCAGGGTGCCAGGCGCGGGCCCAATGAGCGCTTTCAGGAGTGCTTTGCGCTCCAGCAACGGCGCACGACTGATGTCCGCGCCAGCCACGCCCGGAAGATCGAACACGATGTAGCGCAGCGGTTGCTTCGAACTGCCGTCGATCACCCGCTGCAACGCTGCGAAGTCACTGCGTCCTTCCTTGTCCAGCACCACCAGCTCGCCATCCAGGCGCGCATCGCGCACCGGCAGCGCCTTCACGGCCTGCACCACTTCGGGAAAATCATCGGTCCAATCCAGACCATTGCGGGAGCGCAGCTTGACCTCGCCATTGTGCAGATCAGCCAGCAGGCGATAGCCATCCCACTTGATCTCGTGAAGCCAGCGGTCGCCGTCCGGCGCACTGTTGCGATGATCGGTCAACTGCGGTTTGAAGGCGCGCGGGTAGGGTGCGTCACGTGCGCCGTGCAGTTTCAGCGCGCGTGCATGCCAACCTGCATCGGCCTTGCGGTTCGCCGTGCGCGCGGCAGGCGCGGCGCGCGCGGCCTCCCTCGCGGTGCGCTTCTTCACTGCCGATGAGCGTTTCGGCGCGGACACTCCCGGCAGATCGTCTGCTTCTGCATCGCGTGCTTCCTCGTCATCGCGCTTGATCAGCAGCCACTGCACCTGGCGCCCTTTCATCGCCGTGCGCACCAGCTTCCAGCCACCGGCCAGGCGTTGTCCATGCAGCACGAAGTCGATCTTGCCCGCCGCCAGTGCCTGCAGTGGATCGCCTTCACAGGCCCAGGTGCCGTGATCGAAGACATCCACGTGGCCCGCACCATAGTGGCCTTCAGGAATGTCTCCCTCGAAACCGGCGTAGGACAGCGGATGGTCTTCCACTTCCACGGCCAGCCGCTTTTCACCGACGCGCAGCGAAGGCCCCTTGGGCACCGCCCAGCTCTTCAGTACGCCGTCCATTTCCAGGCGGAAGTCGTAGTGGCGCGAGCTGGCATGGTGCAGCTGGATGACAAAGGTCGGCCGCCCCTTCGGGTCACCGGGGGCACGCGTGTCGTCAGGTTCCGGCGTCTGCCCGGCGCCGCCGCCAAGCCGGCGTTTGCGCCGATACTGGTGCAACGACATGGCTCACCCCGCCTTGCGTCGAGGTGCGGTCTTCTTTGCAGCCTTCTTCGTTGTTTTCTTTGCGGCCTTCTTCGCTGGTGACGTGGCGGCTGCTTTGCGCGTTGCGGCCTTCTTCGCTGGCGTTCGCTTGTTCGCATCCAGGCTCTTCTGCAGCAGCGCCATGAAGTCGACCACATTGGTACTGGCGTCCTCGCGCGGTGCCGGCTCATCGTCCACCCGCGTGGTGCCGCCCTTGGACTTGATGCGCTTGTTCAACACCTGCTGCAGGCGCTCGCGGAACTCATCGTGGTAGTGCGACGGGTCCCACTCACCGGACATCGACTCGATCAACTGCTCGGCCATCGCCGTTTCCTTGCTGGTGATGCGGTAGTCGGACAGTTTGCCGGTGGGCAGCTTGTAATCCTCGGGATCCACCAGTTCCTGTGGATAGCGCAGGATCATCAACACCAGTGCGTCCTCATGCGGCATGACCGCGCACAGGTATTCGCGCGTGCGCACCACCACCCGCGCGATGCCCACCTTGCCGGTGCTGCGCAGGGTTTCGCGCAGCAGCACATAGCCCTTTTCGGCCTTCTTGCCGGGCACCAGCAAATACGGTTTCTCGTAATAGCGCGGGTCGATCTGGGCCGCATCCACGAACGATTCCACCTCCACCGCCTCGTGGCTTTCCGGCGCGGCCGAGCGGATATCACCTTCCTCCAGCACGACATAACTGCCCTTGTCGTACTCATAGGCTTTGACGATGTCCTTCCAGGGCACTTCCTCGCCGGTGTCGGCGTTGACCCGTTCGAAACGGATCGGCTTGCGATCGCGGGAGTCGAGCATGCGGAACTGCAGATCGACTTTGCGCTCGCCGGACATCAACGACACTGGCACGTTGAGCAGGCCAAACGACAGCGTGCCGGTCCAGATCGGGCGGGCCATGGTGACACCTGTTACGGGGCAGGGGATGCCCAGCTTCTGCCCAGCGATGTAAACCACCCGTGTCCGTGCCGTGCACGTCAGGTGGCGCGGCCACTTGGCTGTAGAGCCGAGCCCACGCTCGGCTGCTTCAAGTGCCCGCCACTACTGCAGCAGCGGCCTCACCGCCGCTGCCGGAATATGGTCCAGCGCGCGCCAGGCGTCTTCCACCACCGGCCGCGCCTGCGACCAGCCCAATCGTGACTGTCCGCGCATCTGTTCCCAGTGCTCGGCCAGTTCCTCGCAGGTATCTGCGGCATCACCGCGTGGCCAATCGGCAGCATGCGTGGTCAACGCGAAGGCATACACCGGGCACAGGTCACGCCAGTTGCGGTGGCTCTGCCCGCGGCGTTCCTCATAGTCGCTGAGCATGTACTGCAGGTAGTCCTGCGCCACCGCCTGGGGGTCTTCGTGGCGACGCGTACGGCGCTGCGCGGTGCGCTGGCCGAGCGGATCGAGCAGGGCGTTGAACACGGACGGTGCGGGTCGTTCAAGACGGGGCATGGCCGGCTCCTGCAGCGGGGGCGGGTGGGCAGGAATACGCGCGGTGCCGTTACCGGGGGGTGAGCGAGATGTTCATGACGCCAGGTTCGCGGCGGCTTTACCTTGCTGGCGGTGTAGTGGGGCCCCCCGAGCGCAGGTAGCCAGACCATGAGCCGAGAGACCTCCCGAGACCCGCTGCGGGAAAACCACCCGCCCATTCCCGGCGAACAGCGCGGCAAGCGCGATGCCGACAACGCCGACTACCGAGGCACCGGTGCGCCGTTCTTCGATGCTGCGCAGGGCGACGAACACCTGCCGGTGAAGCACGAGGCTGAACAGGCGGCCCAGGACCGCAAGGATGGCGGCGACCGCCATCGCGGTGGCCAGGAGAGCCCGCTCAAGCGCCGCGAGCGCAAGCAGCGCGCCAGCGACAACCAGGACGAGGCGCTGGAGGAAACCTTCCCGGCCAGCGATCCAACCTCGCCGTTCGTGCCGGCCAAGGCCCCCGATTGACGGGTACTGCCGGCCGCTGGCCGGCAACCCCTTGACGCCCTGCGCGGCGCGATGCCCGCCAGCGGCCAACACTCCCTCTTCAGCGCCACGACCATTGCAGGCCGGCGTTGGCTCGCCGCCCCGGCCCCGGCTCGTAGTAGCGGCCATTGCCATCGTTGACGATTACCGAGCCGATGTAGGCCTGGTCCAGCACGTTCTCCAGCCGCGCGAAGGCGCGCAGTTCCCCGCCAGGCAGCGCCCAGCGGCGCCCACCTTCCAGGTGCAGCAGGGCGAAGCCCGGCGCGCGCTCGCTGGCCACGTCGTTGACCACGGTATCGCTGCTGGCGGTGGCCTCCAGCGCCCACTGCCAGTCGGCTGGCGTCCATTGCAGCCGGGCAAAGGCCTGCTGGCGGGGCACGCCCGGCAGGCGGCTGCCCGCAGCCACCGTGTTGTTCGCGGTCAGATAGGGCGAGCGCACCTGCGCCTGCAGCCAGGTCCACGCCAGCTGCAGTTCCAGCTGCTCGGCCAGCGGCTGCCGGTACTGCAGTTCCACACCCTGGCGGCGGGTGCGGCCGATGTTGCGATAGGTGCTGCGACCGCCGATGTTGCTGGCAACGGCCAGCTCGTCGTCGGTATCTGCACGGAACACACTGATATCAAGCTGGGTTCCGTCCTGCGCATGCCATTTGCTGCCGACCTCCACGCTGCGGCTGCGAGCAGCGGCCAGATCCAGTGCCAGCCCGGCTTGGCCGTCGGCGCGATAGCCCAGCTCGTTGAAGGTGGGGGTTTCGAAACCACGTCCCGCCGCCGCGTGCAGCCGCCACTGCGGGGTGGCCTCGAAGGTGATCCCGGCCACCGGGGTGGTGGCCTGATAGCGCCGGCGGCCACTGTCATCCGGGTTGCGGCCGATGATGTAGCGGTCGTCCGATTCGAAGCGCACGGTGCTGTGACGCACGCCGGCCAGCAATGACCAGCGCGGGCTCCACTGCCACCAGGCCTGGGCGAACTGGTCCACGTTCTGCACGACGTCGATCTGGTCACGGCGCAGGCGCCCGCGCACGCCCAGGATGTTGCCAACGAAGTTCTCGTAGCCGGTGCGGTGCTGGCGCTGGCGGTCGGCGCTGAGCCCGGCCACCAGGTCCAGCGGTCGCCCTGCCAGATCGCCGTGCCAGCCCCAGCGCGCGTCCAGTCCGCCGTAGCCGGCGTCCAGGTCGATCACGCCGCCGGCATGCAGGGGGTTGGCCTGGGCGGTCGGCGGGATCGGCAGGTACTGGCGTACCGCGCGCTGGCCGGCATAGCCCATCAGCTGCCAGCGCTGCGCTCCGGATTCACGCGTCCAGCGCAGACCCGCCTGCTGCTGGCGCACCGATTTGCGGGTGTTGTACTGGTGCGCCACTGCCGTGGCCTGGCGTGGGTCGGCTGCCACCTGCGCACGGGTCAAGCCCAGCGGGTCCTGCGCATCCGGTGCATCAAGCGCATTGAGCAGCAGTTCCAGCCGTCCGCCGCCCAGCTCACCGCCGATGCGCGCGTTGAGCGATTCGCGGCGCGCACGGCTGTGATCGCGCCAGCCATCGGTACGGAAGTGGTTGGCGGCGATGTTGTAGTCCAGCCCGCGACCCGCCCCCTTCAGCTGCGCGCCGACGCTGAGCGTGCGGTCGGCGCCGGCGTTCACGCGCAACCGCCACGGGTCGCCGGCCTGGCCCTGCGCGCTCCAGACCTGCAGCACACCGCCGGAGGAGTTGCCGTACAGCGCCGAGAACGGCCCACGCAGCACGTCGATGCGCTCGGCGCCGAGCAGGCTGGCATGTGACAGCTGGCCCTGGCCGTCCGGCATGGTCGCGGGCACGCCGTCGATCAGTACCCGCACCCCGCGCACGCCGAAGGTCGAGCGTGCGCCGAAGCCACGGATCGACAGCTGCGTGTCCTGGGCGAAGTTCTGCCGGTCTCGCGCGAGCAGGCCCGGCACCCCGGCCAGCGCCTCGGACAGCTGCGCGCCGGTGCCCGCGCGGCTGGCATCGATCCAGACCGTGTCCAGGCTCGCGGGCAAGGCGAACGGGTCGATGCCGGGCACGCGTGCGGCCTGCACCTGCACGGCGGGCAGGGCGGAGGGCGCGGGCTCGGCCAGCGCCGCCCAAGGCGACAGCAGCAGGGCAGACAGCGGCAGGCAATGGCGTCGTGCAGCAGGATTCATGATTCAGGTTGATGGATCGGGCGGCAACGCACGCCATGGTACGGGGCTGCGGATGACGATGGCGGCGGCCAGCCCCGGCAGGCTTTGTTACGATGGGCTGTTTCCGGCTGAAAAGCCGCGGACCGCGTAGCGCACTTCCTCCCCCTTTCCGTCTACCGAATGAGTACCGCCGTGTCCTTCTTTGCAAACGTGGAACTGGTCCCAGGCGACCCGATCCTGGGCCTGACCGAGGCGTACAACGCCGACAGCCGCCCGACCAAGGTCAACCTGGGTGTGGGCATCTACTACGACGAGAGCGGCCGCATTCCGCTGCTGCGCGCCGTCAAGCAGATCGAGCAGCAGCTCGCCGCCGAAGCCAAACCGCGCGGCTACCTGCCGATCGATGGCCTGCCGGCGTACACGCAGGCGACGCGTGAGCTGGTGTTCGGCAAGGATTCGCCGCTGCTGGCCGCCGGCCGCGTCACCACCGCACAGACCGTCGGTGGCAGCGGTGCGCTGCGCGTCGGCGCCGACGTGCTGAAGAAACTGCTGCCGCACGCCACCGTGGCGCTGAGCAACCCGAGCTGGGAAAACCACCGTGCGGTGTTCAGCGCCGCCGGTTTCGACGTGGTGGAGTACACCTATTTCGACCCGACCACCCATGGCGTCAACTTCGACGCCCTGCTGGCCGACCTGGGCAAGCTGGACGCCGGCACCGTGGTGCTGCTGCACGCCTGCTGCCACAACCCCACCGGCGCCGACCTCACGGTCACCCAGTGGAAGCAGGTCGCGCAGCTGCTGAAGGACAAGCAGCTGTTCCCCTTCATCGACATGGCCTACCAGGGCTTCGACAAGGGCATCGAGCAGGACGGCGCCGCCGTGCGCATCATCGCCGAAGCCGGCATCGACAGCTTCATCGTCGCCAACTCGTACTCCAAGTCGTTCTCGCTGTACGGCGAGCGCGTGGGTGCGCTGTCGATGGTGGCGCCGACCGCCGCGGACGCCAAGGCCGTGCAGTCGCAGGTCAAGCGCGTGATCCGCACCATCTACTCCAGCCCGTCCACCCACGGTGCTGCGCTGGTGGCCGGCGTGCTGACCAACCCGGAACTGCGCGCGATGTGGGAGCAGGAACTGACCGAGATGCGCGAGCGCATCCACGCCCTGCGCCAGGGCCTGGTCGAGAAGCTGGCTGCCGCTGGCGCGCCGCAGTTCGGTTTCATCAACGAGCAGGCCGGCATGTTCTCCTACTCCGGCCTGAGCCGCGAGCAGGTCGAGCGCCTGCGCGACGAGTTCGGCATCTACGCCGTCGGCACCGGCCGCATCTGCGTGGCCGCGCTGAACCAGAACAACCTGGAGTACGTCGCCAAGGCCGTGGCCACCGTCGCCAAGGGCTGAAGCAAGGTTGCACGGGTTTGAGAACAAAGGCGCCGAAAGGCGCCTTTGTTTTTTGCGCGCTGGTCTCTGTAGAGCCGAGCCTACGCTCGGTTTGTGCGGCATGAAGGACGAAGCGCAGCCGAGCGCGGGCTCGGCTCTACAGAAGCAGGGCGCCCCGCTTCCGCGAGCGCAACGCATCTGGAAACGATTACGCCTTCCCGCGCTCACGCACGCGCTTGCCGGACCGGCGACAATAGGTGTTTTCCTGCTGCCGAGACCTGCCCGCTCATGTCCCGTACTTCGTTGACCCGCTTCCTGATCCAGGAACAGCACGCCGGCCGCATCAATGCCGACCTGCGCCAGCTGATCGCGGTCGTCGCCCGCGCCTGCACCAGCATCTCCATCGCCGTCAGCAAGGGCGCCCTCGGTGGCGTGCTCGGCGACGCCGGTACCGGCAACGTGCAGGGCGAAGCGCAGAAGAAGCTGGATGTGATCAGCAACGAGATCCTGCTTGAAGCCAACGCCTGGGGTGGCCACCTCGCCGCGTGCGCCTCCGAAGAAATGGATCACAGCCAGCCGGTGCCGGACATCTACCCGCGCGGCGATTTCCTGCTGCTGTTCGATCCTCTCGATGGCAGCTCCAACATCGACGTCAACGTCTCCGTCGGCACCATCTTCTCCGTGCTGCGTTGCCCGACCAACGTCGAGCTGCCGGGCGATGACGCCTTCCTGCAGCCGGGCAGCAAGCAGATCGCCGCTGGCTACTGCATCTACGGGCCCAGCACCCAGCTGGTGCTGACCGTCGGCCACGGCACGCACGCCTTCACCCTGGACCGCGAGAAGGGCGAGTTCGTGCTGACCACCGAGAACATGCAGATTCCGGCGGCCACCCAGGAATTCGCCATCAACATGTCCAACCAGCGTCACTGGGAAGCGCCGATGCAGGCCTATGTGGGCGATCTGCTGGCCGGCAAGGAAGGCGCGCGCGGCAAGAACTTCAACATGCGCTGGATCGCCAGCATGGTGGCCGACGTGCATCGCATCCTGACCCGCGGCGGTATCTTCATCTACCCGTGGGACAAGAAGGACCCGTCCAAGGCCGGCAAGCTGCGCCTGATGTACGAAGCCAACCCGATGGGCCTGCTGGTCGAACAGGCCGGCGGCGCCGCCTGGACCGGCCGCGAGCGCATCCTCGACATCCAGCCCGACCAGCTGCACCAGCGCGTGCCGGTGTTCCTCGGTTCGCGCGAGGAAGTGGCCGAAGCCGTGCGCTACCACCACGCGCACGACGACGCGCAGGGCTGATGGGCGGTTGCCGGACGACGGTCATGGCAGATCGATGACATGACCGTGGGGTGACACCGAGGGCGGCAAACGGCACCATCAAGCCGTTGCCGCCTAAGGAATGCACGCATGCACGAGCAGGGCCCGGTCGATTTCATCGAGGTCATCCACAACGCGGTCCCCAGCGAGGTCTGCGCAGCGATCGTCGAGCGCATGCGGGCAGCGCGTGGCCTGCAGCCCGGTGCCGTGGGCAGTGGCGTGTTCCCGGAACTCAAGCACAGCAAGGATCTGCGCATCAGCGGCCTTGATGGCTGGCAGGATGTGGAACATCAGCTGCAGCACGCGGTGTTCAACGGCCTGCTGACTTATCTACGCCGTTATCCACAGGCATTGATCGCCCCGCTGATGTTGCAGATCCAGGACAGCAACGGCCAACCGCGACGCCTGTCTGCCGAGGACTTCCCTGACATGCCGCAGCAGCAACTGGCCGATCTGGCCCGCACCTGCCTGCGCCCGGGTGCGATCAACCTGCAGTGGTATGCGGCAGGCGAAGGCGGTTACCCGTACTGGCACTGCGAGCTGTACCCGAAGGATGCGCAGGCCGAGACCCTGCACCGGCACGTGCTGTGGACGCTGTACCTCAACGACGACTTTGACGAAGGCGAGACCGAGTTCCTGTTCCAGGGGCGGAAGATCGTGCCGCGCACCGGCAGTCTGTTGATTGCGCCGACCGCGTTCACCCACACCCATCGGGGCAACCGACCGCAGGGCGGCGACAAGTTCATCGCCACCAGCTGGATCCTGTTCCAGAGTGCGCAGAAGTTGTTCGGGGGTTGATCTCGAGCCTGCTCGACAGCCTCGAATGCAGCGTCGAGCCATGCTCGACTGATGGACTCAGAACAGACTTCCCTGCGGCGAATCCTTCTTCGGCGGCAACGGCTTCTGGAACCGGCTGCAATCCAGCTTCGGCCAATGGCTGTTCTGCGCATTGAAGCCGAGACGCTTTCGCGCCAGCTTGAAGCGGTTGTTCAACAGATCGGCATACACGCCCTGGCCGCGCATGCGCGTGCCGAACTGGCTGTCGTAGTCTTTGCCGCCGCGCAGCTGCTGAATGGTGCTCATCACGTGCGCGGCGCGATCGGGATGATGGGTATCGAGCCAGTCGCGGAACAACGGCGCCACTTCCAGCGGCAGGCGCAGCAGCACGTAACCGGCTGTGCTGGCGCCGGCATCATGTGCGGCCTCCAGCACGGCTTCCAGTTCGCTGTCGTTGATCCACGGGATTGCCGGCGCCACCATCACTCCCACCGGAATGCCCGCTTCATGCAGGCGCTTCATCGCGCGCAGCCGTGCATGCGGCGCTGATGCACGCGGTTCCAGCTTTGCGGAAAGATGAGGGTCCAGCGAGGTCACCGAGAAGTGCACGCTGACCAGGTTTTCCGCCGCCAACGGTGCGAGCAGATCGATGTCGCGCTCGACCAGCGCGTTCTTGGTAATCAACGAAAATGGATGCTTGGTTTCCAGCATCACTTCGATCAGCTGGCGGGTCAGCTTGAACTTGCGCTCGATCGGCTGGTACGCGTCGGTGTTGATGCCCAGCGCGATCGGCTGTGGCACATAGCCCGGCTTCGACAACTCCTTGCGCAGCAGCTGCGGCGCATTGGTCTTGGCAAACAGCTTGGTCTCGAAATCCAGGCCCGGCGACAGGTTCAGATAGGCGTGCGAGGGACGCGCGAAGCAGTACGAGCAGCCATGCTCGCAACCGCGGTACGGATTCACCGATTGGCTGAAGCCAACGTCCGGCGAAGTGTTGCGGCTGATGATGCTGCGTGCGGTCTCGGCGCGTACTTCGGTGCGCAGGCGCGGCGCGAGGAACTCCTCGCTCTCGTCAACCGCCCAGCCGTCGTCCACCGCCTCGCTGACGGTGCTTTCAAAGCGTCCGGCAAGGTGGGACGTGGAACCTCGGCCCTTGATCGCGATACCCATGCCCGCAGAGTACGCCGCGCCTGTCTCAGCGGCTGCGACGGCCGCCTGAAGGGTTCAGGGCAAGTCTGAGCCGAGCGTGGGCTCGGCTCTACAGTGGGATACGGCTACCTTTTGTAGAGCCGAGCCCATGCTCGGCTGCATCCATCGGTTACAGCAGTGCCAGGTAGCCCCGCACCGTGGCATCCAGCCCGTCATACAGCGCCTCGCCGATCAGCGCATGACCGATCGACACCTCCAGCACGTCCGGCACGTGGGCCAGGAAATCGCGCAGGTTGTCCTGCGACAGGTCGTGGCCGGCGTTGACGCCCAGTCCCACCGCCTGTGCGCGGCGTGCGGCGGTGGCGAACAACGCCAGCATTGCCTCGGCATCGCCGGCGGCGTGCGCTTCGGCGTAGGGGCCGGTGTACAGCTCGATGCGATCTGCACCGACTTCGGCCGCCTGCTCCAGCAGCGGATTACCGGCGTCGACGAACAGGCTGACCCGGCAACCCATCGCCTTCAGTTCGGCCACCAGTGGTCGCAGCCGCTCGCCGTCACGCTCGAAGTCGAAACCGTGATCGGACGTGATCTGCCCATCGCCATCCGGCACCAGCGTGGCCTGCGCCGGGCGGGTCTGTTCGCACAACGGCAGCAGCCCGGGGTAGCCCTCGCGCGGCGGCGCGAATGGGTTGCCTTCGATGTTGAATTCGACGCCCCGCGCGCGGGTCAGCGTCGACAGCGCCAGCACGTCCTCGGCGGTGATATGGCGGCGGTCCGGCCGCGGGTGCACGGTGATGCCATGCGCACCGGCATCCAGGCAGGCCTGGGCGGCACGCACCACGTCCGGTTCGGCGCCGCCGCGCGAATTACGCAGGACGGCGATCTTGTTGACGTTGACGCTGAGCTGGGTCATGGAACGGAACTACTTGGAAAGAGGGGACGGATCGTGGTCGTTGGCGTCGTCATTGCGGCGGGCCTGGGCCTGCTCGCGCAGGCGGCGCAGTTCCTCGGCATCGACAAGCGTGGCAGGGTCCCGCTGAAGGTCGCCGAAGCGGGCCACATAGCGGCCGCGCACCCAGGCCAGCAGGAAGGCCAGGGCGGCCAGCAGGCACAGGGTCATCAATGCGGCGCTGGGGGTCTTCAGCGCGAAGGCGAAACAGCCCAGCGCCAGCAGCAGGTACAACCAGTACATAGTCGGGCTCCCCGGATGATCGCCGCAGTGTAGCGCTGCGTCAGAGCAGCGGCGAGGCCAGCCGGGCGAAGGCCTCGGGCAGGCGGTGCAGCCACAGCGAGCGGCCGGCCTGGTCGTGCACGCGGGTGGCGCGGTCGAACTCTCCCTGCAGCAGCCCGGCCAGGGCGGCGACGCGGTCACGGTCGCTGATCATCATCGACAGCTCGAAGTTCAGCCGGAAGCTGCGGTGGTCGAAGTTGGCACTGCCGACGATGCAGACGTCGTCATCGGCGATGAAGGCCTTGGTATGCAGCATGCGCGGGCCGTACTCGTAGATCTTTACCCCGGCATGCAGCAGTTCGTCGAAGTAGGAGCGCGCGGCCTGGGTGACGAACCAGGAATCGCTCATCTTCGGCACCAGCAGGCGCACGTCCAGGCCGCCCAGCGCGGCCGAGGTCAGCGCCATCCGCGCGGCTTCGCCGGGCACGAAGTAGGGCGTCACCAGCCAGACCCGTTCGTGCGCCTCCTGGATCGCCGCCACGTGCAGCCGATGGATGGTTTCCCAGCCGGAGTCTGGCCCTGAGACCAGCACCTGGGCGTTGATGGCACCATCGCCGCGCAGCGGCATGTCGGCCGGCCAAAGACGGGCAATGTCCATGCGCGAGGGATCCTGGCCACTGGCATAGAGCCAGTCTTCGGCGAACACCAGCTGCAGGCTGCGCACCACATGGCCGCGGATGCGCATGTGCAGGTCGCGGTAGGCGTCGGGCCGGCGGCTTTCGTCCTCTTCGTCAGTGATGTTGATGCCACCGGTGAAGGCCAGGCGACCGTCGATGATCACCAGCTTGCGGTGGGTACGCAGGTTCAGCCACGGGCGCTTGAAGGGCTTCAGCAGTTGCCGCGGATGGAACCAGATGGCCTCGCCGCCTGCGTCCAGCAATGGTTGCAGGAAGCGGCGGGGGAGGGCGGAGGATCCCACGGCATCCAGCAGCAGGCGCACCTGCACGCCGGCGCGGGCGCGTTCGACCAGGGCATCGCGCAGCGCGGTGCCGGCGTGGTCCGGATTGAAGATGTAGTACTCCAGGTGCACGTGATCGCGAGCCTGCGTCACCGCTTCCAACAGAGCGGCGTACGTAGCGGCACCGTCCACAAGCCAGGTCACTTCGGTGGCGCTGCTCGGCGCCAGGCCGGTGGTGGCCTGGGCGATCTTGGCCAGCTCGGTGCAGTCGGCATCGGGCGGGCAGACGTCGCTGTAGTGCTCCATGCCCGAACGGGCACGGCCACGGCGCAGCCGCTGACGCTTCACCTTCTGCGGGCCCAGCAGGTAATAGATGAACAAGCCGAGGTAGGGCAGCAGCGCCAGCGACAGGATCCAGCTCAGCGTGGCCACCGGCTCACGCTTCTGCAGCATGATCCAGCCGGTCAGCGCGAGCAGGTACAGCAGATAGGCTACCGCCAGGATCGTGCCGAGGTGGGCGATGCCGTCGAGCCAGTGGCGCAGGGAGTCGAAGAGGGCGAGCATCCGCCGATCATAGCGGGCGCGTGCTCCCTGATGGGGTCAGATCCCTTTTCCTGAGGAAAAGGGATCTGACCCCATGGCGGCTGATGAGCGCAAAAAAAAACGCCCCTGTTTCCAGGGGCGTCTGCAGTCGCGTCATGACTGTTGTGTTGCGGTGTAGCGATTACTGCTGCACAAAACCGATCTTCTTCATCTGAGCATTCTTCGCGGCGGCCAGAACCTTGGCCATCACGTCGTACTCGGAATCCGGGCTGGCGTCGATGCGCAGTTCCGGCTGGTTGGTCGGGTCACGCTGGACCTCCTGCTCCATCCGCTGCTGCAGCTCGCTGGTATTGATCGGGCTGTTGTTCCACGAGACCTGGTTGCTGGCGTCGATCTTCAGTTCGATCGGCGGCGGCGGTTCAACCAGCTGCGGCGGTGGGTTGAGCACGCGCTGCGGCAGGTCGACGGCGATCGGGTACGTCATGATCGGCGCGGTCACGATGAAGATGATCAGCAGAACCAGCATCACGTCCACGAGGGGCGTGACGTTGATGTCTGCCATGGGGCCCTTGCCACCACCACTACTGAATGCCATGGCTTATTGCCCCTTTTCTTTGGTCGCGACGAAGCCGACGTCCAGCATGCCCTGCTCCTGCGCGACCTTGGTCAGGTCGTTGATGACGCGCATCTTGGTGGTGCGGTCACCACGCAGGTTCAGCGGCGGCTGCGGGGTCTGCTGGGCGGCGGTCGCCAAGCGGGACTCGAGAGTCTGCTTGTTGATTTCTTCGTCGTTCCAGTAGATCGAGCCGTCTTCCTTGACTGCCAGGGTGATCGGTCCGGAACGCTTTTCAGCGTCTTCCGGCTTCTGGATCAGGTTGGCTTCCGGCAGATCCACCTTGACCTTGTGGGACATCAGGGGCGCCGTGATGATGAAGATGATCAGCAGCACCAGCATCACGTCCACGAGGGGCGTAACGTTGATGTCGGCCATGGGGCCGCCGCTGTTACCACTACTGAAAGCCATAACGGGCTCCGTCTAGATCTTGGTGACTACTTACGTTCGTCGCTGGGTGACGCGCGCCGCAATTAGCGGACGCGCGAGCCGGTGGCGAAGAAGTCGTGCAGGTCGTGCGCGAAGGTATCGAACTTGCTGATGGTCGCGCTGTTGATCTTGCTGAAGAAGTTGAAGGCGAACACGGCCGGGATTGCGACGAACAGACCGATCGCGGTCATGATCAGCGCTTCACCCACCGGGCCGGCAACGGCGTCGATCGAAGCGGAGCCGGTGGCACCGATCTTGATCAGCGCGCCGTAGATGCCCCACACGGTACCCAGCAGACCGACGAACGGAGCGGTCGCGCCGACGGTGGCCAGCAGGGTCATGCCCGACTGCAGCTTGTTGCTTTCGCGGGTCACGGCCTGACGCAGGGCGCGGTCGACGAACTCCGAACGGCTCAGGTTCTCACCCACGCCGCCGGTGGCGCCGCCTTCAGCGCGCTGGTGGTGCGCAGCAGCCTGGGCAGCGTCCAGGGCGATCTTCGAGAACGGCTCCGAAGCCGGCTGCTCTTCCATCGCACGGATGGCGTCCTGTGCGTTCGGGGTGTCCCAGAACAGGCTGACGACGCGATCAGCGGCGCTCTTCAGGCGGGTCGCACGGAAGATGTTGATGACGGTCCAGTACCAGGACATGGCCGACATGGCGATCAGGGTCAGCAGCACGACCCAGGAAACCGCGAAATCACCCGGCTTGGTGGTCATTTCGTGGATCAGGTGCTCGAAGCCCATCTGCGACAGGGCGTTGGACGGATTGCCCCCGGCAGCAGCGGCGATGAAAATTTCCTGCAGCATGACGCTTACCTTTGTTGTGTGTGGTGATAAAGGGTGTAGCTAAGCTAAACAATCGAACCGGGAGCGGGGGTGGCCAGGCGGCCACCCGGGCGCATCAGTTCAGCGCAAAGTTGACCGGGACGCGAACGCGACCTGCCGCCTTCTTACCGCCAGATTCAGCGGCGTTGAAGCGCCACTTGCGAGCCGCTTCCATCGCGGCACGGTCCAGGTCGCGGTTACGGCTGGACTTTTCCACCGTGACATTGGTGACGTTGCCGCTGGCATCGACATCAATGATCAGGATCACTTCGCCCTGGATACCAGCGCGGAAGGCTGCCGGCGGGTAGCGCGGCGGATTCATGGCCTTCGACGAGATGTCCACGCTGGCCTCGATCGAGGTCGCAGGTGCCGGCGGCGCGGGGGGCGACGGCGGGGTGACGATATCGCTCGGGCGCGGCTCCGGCAAGTCCACGACCGGCGCCTGCGGCGGCGGCGGGACCGGCGACGGCTTCGGCGGCGACAGATTCTTCACCGGCGGCGGCGGAGTATCGGTCGGCGGCGGCGGCGGCGGCGGCGGGGGCGGCGGCGGCGGCGCATCGACGATGGTCACCATGACGTTGCGCTCCTTCTCAGCCACGGCCTTGGGAGCCACGGCGGGAATGAGGAGCATCATGAAGGCGGCCAGATGCAGGGCAATTACAAACGCGATGCCGACGATGCGAGGCCAGCTCAGCCCCTTGTCATCGGGTTGTTCGTACCGGTGAACGACTAGTTGTTCCGTCATGCGCCAAGAGCTCAATAGTGGGGCCGGGATGCCGGGGGCGGAATCCCTGATCAGCGGTGCATGACACCGCAGGAACCTCCAAGCTTATACCAATCCTGAGCGCCTGCGCATCAACTGAGCAGGCATTCAGGCGTTATTCCTACTTACTTCAGGTTGATGATTTTCTTGGCATCAGCCTGGTTCTTCACACCCTTCGCCAGCGCCTGCTGGGCGGCCTGCTTGGCCTCCGGGATGCGACCTTCGGCATGCAGGACGCGTGCCAGGTTCAGGTAGGTCTCACCGTCCTTGGACAGCGGGGCAGCCTTCTGCCACGCATCGATCGCCTGCGGCACCTGGTCGGAGTAGTAGTAGGACTGGGCCAGCGCCAGGTAAACCTGGTAGTCCGGCTTGAGGATGCCCTTCTGCAACCCTTCGTTGATGACCGCGATGACGTCCTTTTCCTTTTTGTCGGTGTTGGCATAGATCGAGTACAGCTGCTTGTACTCGCGCTCTTCGGTGAGCTGGCCGCTGCTGCGCAGCTTGTCCATCACCGCGGCCGCCTTGTCCATCTGGTCGGCCTGCATGTACATGCTGGCCAGGTTCAGCTGGGCCTTCTTGTCGTTCGGGTTCTTGGCGGCCAGCGCCTCGGCTTCCTTGACCGCTTCACCGGACTGGCCGGCTTCGGACAGGGCCGCCATCAGCAGCTGGTTCCAGTTGTCCTTCGGTTCGGCGGAACCGGCGATGGCCTGCTTCAGCACCGGGATCGCTTCCTGGTAGCGCTCCAGCTGGTACAGCGCCTGGCCCTTGGCGATCAGTTCTTCCGGCTTGGTCGACTTGCTCTCGGCGAAGTACTTGTCGAGGGTTGCCAGGCCTTCGGCGGTCTTGTCTTCCTGCAGCTCCAGCTGGCCCAGCATCAGCATCGACTGGAAGTGGCCATTGTTGTCCAGGCCGTTGAACTGCAGGACCTGCTTCAGATAGGCGATCGCCGCCGGGGCGTCGTCGGTCTGGTAGGCCGCCTGCGAGGCCAGCTGCGCGGCCAGCGACTTGTCGTACTCGTTCGCGGCGCTGTCAGCCAGGATCGCGTCGGCCTGCTCGCGGGTCTCCGGGAACTTTTCCTTGTTGTAGCTGTCGATCATTTTCTGCAGCTTGCTGCCCATCTTGGCCGAGGCCTTGACCGTCGGCTCCTGGCGGGTCGCGTTCGGGTACAGCGCCTCGGCCTTGGCCTGCTTGCCGCCGCGGTTGCCGCGCTCGGAGGAACGCGAGGACTGCGCGAAGGCATCGGTGACCACGGCGCCGGTCAGGGCGGTCGCGACGAGGACGGAAAGCACAGCTTTGTGGTTACGGAAAATCATCGTTCACCTCGATCGAACCGCCGGTTAGCGGCAAAGTCGGACTGTCAGAAAAATCTGAGCCGCCAAACGTATCAGAAACAGATGGCGTGAGAAATCGTTTTATGTGCTGCAATACAGCATAGAACTGCGCACTCATCCGCACTTTGGCCGCAGCCCGGCCGCCTGCGCCTGCTGATAGACCGGCGTCAGGGCCGGGGCATCGCGTCGCAGTTCCTGGATCCGGTTGGCCGGATCGGGGTGGGTGGACAGCCATTGCGGGCTGCGGCCGCCGCTGGCGGCCATCATGTTCTGCCACAGGTCCACTGCCTGCGCCGGATTGAAACCGGCCTGGGCCATCAGCCGCTGGCCGATTACGTCAGCCTCGCTTTCCTGGGTGCGTGAGCCGGGCAGCAGGAAGGCCGTCTGCGCGCCCATGCCGCCGAGCTGGTTGACGGTGCTGGCAGCGCCTTCGCCATAGGCCGCACCGGCCAGCGCACCGAGCACGGCCAGGCCGGTCTGCGCGCCCATCTGGCGGGTGATGCGTTCTTCGTGGTGACGGGCGATGACATGGCCGATTTCATGGCCGATCACGGCAGCCAGCTGGTCCTGATTCTTGGCCACGGTGAAGATGCCGGTGTTCACGCCGACCTTGCCGCCGGGCAGGGCGAAGGCGTTGGGCTCCTTGTCGACGAACACTGCCGTCTCCCACCGTACGCCACGGTACTGAGGCGGCAACTGCGCGACCAGGGCATTGACCACGCACTGCACGTAACCGTTCTGGCGGCCGTCGGTGCTGATCTTTTCCTTCTGCTTTGTTTCGGCGAACGCCTGTGCGCCGAGCTGGTCCAGCTGTGCCTGCGAGACGCCGCCCACCATCTGCCGGCGGCCGGTAGGGGAGGTGGTGGTCGCGCAGGCGCTGACCAGAGTGGTGATGACAAGGGCCAGCAGCAGTTGTTTCATGGAAGCTCCCCCGTGTTCATATGGGCAGTGTGTAGCGTAGCGGCTTAATCTTTCGTCAAGCGGACGCGGCGTTACGTTGACCCCAGGAACACCATCGCGGCAAGGGCAACCGCATTGTTCAACGCATGCGCGGTGATCGCCGCCCACAACGTGCCGGTACGCTGGTAGAGCCAGCAGAACGCAGCCCCCATGCCGCCATAGACCAGCCAAAGTTGTGCGATTTCGGCCGGGCCATTGGCGCTGGTTCCAGGGATCTCATGGATCAGGGCGAATGCGAGGCTGCTCAGTACCACGCCCAACCACGGGCGCCCGGCCTTCCACAGGCGGCCAAACAGCACGCGGCGGAACAGCAGTTCCTCGTAGGCCGGCGCCAGTGCCACGGCGAACAGCACCAGGAACAACGGGAAACGTGCGATCGCGCTCTGCATCAGCGCCAGATTGGTGGGGACCGGCTCGATGCCGAACTGCTTGGCCAGGAAGGCAATGCCGTTGCTGCCGAGCACGATCAGGGTCGCCACCAGCAGGGTCCAGCCCCAGGTGGAGGGGCGGCGCAGCGCCTGGCGCGACGCGTGACGCTCGGCGGTATTGGCTGGCCGTCGCCAGAAGTACAGCAGCAACGCAGCGCCACCGGTGGCAAACAGCGCCATGAGAATCTGTGCAAGCGCGCCGGGCTGGCCCAGTGTCGCCGCGACCGAATTGGCGTCGGGCGTTCCACCGCTGGCCTGCGCATTGGCGTAGCCAACCACCACACCACGGTAAAGGCCCCACAGCAGGCCGCTGATCAGGCTCAGGCCGAACAGGGTGACAGCGGCGATGCCCAGATCGATGAAAAACCCCGCCAGCGGTGAAGCGACACGCGGCGCGGCCGAGGCCGGCGGAATCGGGGGCGGGGCGGAAGCCGGGGCGGATGCGGACATCGGGTACCTGCGTTCAAGGATCGAAGGCCGGCGCGCCTCCTCGCGCACCGGCCATCACCGGATTGTGTCAGATATCCAGGTTGGCGACCTTCAGCGCGTTGTCCTCGATGAAATCGCGACGCGGTTCGACGACATCGCCCATCAGGGTGCTGAAGATCTGGTCGGCTGCGACAGCGTCTTCGATGCGCACCTGCAGCAGTCGGCGGGTTTCCGGGTTCACGGTGGTGTCCCACAGCTGCTCCGGATTCATTTCACCCAGACCCTTGAATCGCTGGATCTGGCGGCCACGCTTGGCCTCTTCGAGCAGCCAGTTCTGCGCCTTGGCGAAGCTGTCCACTTCGATCGACTTGGCGCCGCGGGAGATGGTTGCACCTTCGCGAACCAGGCCATGCAGCAGCTTGGAGGCCTGGTGGATCGCGCGCAGTTCACCACTCTCGAACGCCGACATGGGCAGTACCTGGATGTGCTGTTCGCCCATGTGGCGACGGGTGACCAGTACGGCGGCCGGACGCTCATCGTTGGCTTCCTGCAGCTCCAGGCTGAAGCGCGGGCTGCCCAGGCTGCCCTGGTTGAGTCGCTTGGCCAGTGCATCCAGGCCTTCGCCTTCGCCGGCACTGCGCAGGCTCTCCAGGTCCATCGGCACGAAATCGACCAGCGCTTCGAGCAGGTTGCGGTCGTAGCGGTGCGCGTTGCGCTCGATGGAATCGAGGGCAGCGGCGTACGCCAGCAGCAGCTTCTCCAGTGCCAGGCCTTCGATGCCTGGTTCGCCGGTGGCCGGCACCAGCGCAGCGTTTTCCACCGCGCTGCTGGCCAGGTAGCTGTCCAGCGCCGGGTCATCCTTCAGATACAGCTCCTGCTTGCCCTGCTTGATCTTGTACAGCGGCGGCAGGCCGATGTAGACGTAACCGCGCTCGATCAGCTCCGGCATCTGACGGTAGAAGAACGTCAGCAGCAGGGTGCGGATGTGGGCGCCGTCGACGTCGGCGTCGGTCATGATGATGATCTTGTGGTAACGCAGCTTGTCCGGGTTGTACTCGTCACGGCCGATGCCGGTGCCCAGCGCGGTGATCAGCGTACCGACCTGGTCGGACGACAGCATGCGGTCGAAGCGCGCGCGTTCCACGTTGAGGATCTTGCCGCGCAGCGGCAGCACCGCCTGGTTCTTGCGATTGCGGCCCTGCTTGGCCGAGCCACCTGCCGAGTCACCCTCGACGATGAACAGCTCGGACAGCGCCGGATCCTTTTCCTGGCAGTCGGCCAGCTTGCCCGGCAGGCCGGCGATATCCAGCGCACCCTTGCGGCGGGTCAGGTCGCGGGCCTTGCGCGCGGCTTCACGTGCACGTGCGGCATCGACGATCTTGCCGGCGATCGCCTTGGCTTCGTTCGGGTTTTCCTGCAGGAATTCTTCCAGGCGCGCACCGAAGGCGTTTTCCACCGCCGGGCGCACGTCGGAGCTGACCAGCTTTTCCTTGGTCTGGCTGGAGAAGCTCGGGTCCGGCACCTTCACCGACAGCACCGCAATCATGCCTTCGCGCATGTCGTCGCCGGTCAGGTTGATCTTGGCCTGCTTGGCGATGCCGTTCTGCTCGATGTAGTTGTTGAGCACGCGGGTCAGCGCACCGCGGAAACCGGCCAGGTGGGTACCACCGTCCTTCTGCGGGATGTTGTTGGTGAAGCAGTACATCGTCTCCTGGTAGGAGTCGGTCCACTGCAGCGCCACATCCACCACGATGCCATTGTGCTCGCCGGTAACCGAGATGACATTCGGGTGCAGCGGGGTCTTCAGCTGGGCCAGGTGCTCCACGAAGCTGCGGATGCCGCCTTCGTAGTGGAAGTCATCGCGGCGGCCATCGCCACGCTCGTCAGCAAGGACGATCTTGACGCCGGAGTTCAGGAACGACAGTTCGCGCAGGCGACGGGCCAGGATGTCGTAGTGGAACTCCACGTTGTCGTGGAAGGCGACGGTGGACGGCCAGAAGCGCACGGTGGTGCCGCGCTTGGTGGTGGTTTCCAGCTTGGCCAGCGTGGTCACTGCGGCGCCGTTGCTGAATTCCTGCTGGTAGTGAAAGCCGTTCTGGAACACGTCCACCAGCAGCTTCTGCGACAGCGCATTGACCACGCTGACGCCGACGCCGTGCAGACCGCCCGAAACCTTGTAGCTGTTGTCGTCGAACTTGCCGCCTGCGTGCAGGACGGTCATGACGACTTCGGCCGCAGACACTTCGCGACCGAGCTTGGCACTCATCTGCTCATGCTTGCCGGTCGGGATACCACGGCCGTTGTCGGACACCGAAACCGAGCCGTCGGCGTGGATCGTCACCGCGACGTGGTCGGCGTGGCCGGCCAGCGCTTCGTCGATCGAGTTGTCGACAACCTCGAACACCATGTGGTGCAGACCGGTGCCGTCATGCACGTCACCGATGTACATGCCGGGACGCTTGCGGACAGCCTCCAGGCCTTCCAGGGCGGTAATGCTGTTGGCGTCGTAATTGCCGTTGTTTGCCGGGGTGTTCTGTTCGTCGCTCATTGCGCTTGCCGTAGGCTCCGCAGGTCGGCCACCGCTTGGGGCGATGCGCCGAGAATGAAAGGATTCCAACCCGAATTATACCAGCCGGGGTCGAGCGGCCCTGGTGCGCCCACTATGGCACAGCCACGATCTGTGCATGTTCCACGTGGAACCGGGCGATGTGGGTCAGTTCGTGCAGCGCCGCTGGGGTTTCGGTGGCGGTGATGAAGATCTGTGCTGGGCCATTGAGCAGGCGCTCCAGTACCCGCGCCTGGTGGGTGCGATCCAGCTCCGAAGCCAGATCATCCAGCGCGATCACCGGCCATTCGCCACGCTGTTCGGCATAGTCTTCGGCCTGCGCGAGCAGGCAGGCCAATGCCGTCAGCTTGGCCTGGCCCCGGGACAGCGCATCGCGACCCGGAATGCTCTGGAAATCAACGCTCCAGTCCGCCCGGTGCGGGCCGACCGAGGTATACCCGGCCTGGCGGTCGCGTTCCCGGGCCAGAAGCAGGGCATCGGCCAGCGGAAGTTCATGCCGCCGCCATCCAGGACTCAGTTCCAGTCCCTGGATGCCGAGTTGCGGAGCCAGGCTGGCGGCCAAGGCCACAGTGCGCTGCTGCAGACGCTCCAGGTAGTGCTGGCGGCGGCTTGTCAGTGGTTCTCCGGCCTCGGCCAGCTCGTGATCCCAGGTATCGAGCATCCGCGAGGGCCCGCCCTGCTTGAGCAGGGCATTGCGCTGCTTCAGCGCCCGGGAGTAACGGCGCCACAGGGACAGAAAGCCCGGTTCCACGTGGAACAAGCCCCAATCGAGGAAGCGGCGGCGGGGCTCGCCACCACCACTGACCAACGCATGGCTGCCGGGCTCGAACGTCACCACCGCCAGCGCTGCACAGAGATTGCCCAGCTGCGCGACATCTTCGCCGTCCAATCGCCCCTTCCAGTCCTGGCCGCTGTGGCGCAGCCCGGCCTTTCGGCGGTGGGGCGGGTGATCGGCACGCTGTTCGTCCCATTCCACGAAGATTTCCAACGCTTCCTGGCCCTGGCGCACCAATCCATCGCGGACCCGGCCACGGAAGCTGCGTCCATAGGCCATCAGATGCAAGGCTTCGAGCACGCTGGTCTTGCCGGCACCGTTGTCGCCGGTCAGCAGGTTCAATCCCGGCTGGGGCGACAGGTCCACCGCACTGAAACGACGCAGTTGGTGCAGGGCGAGGCGGCGGATAAGCATGGGGCGCGAAAGACCATCCGCACGAGGCGGTAGTGGGGCAGGGAATCCATCAGCTTACTGCATCGGTCAAGGAGGACGCGCCACGCCAGCGACCAAGCAGAGCAGAGGCCTCTGCGCGCTTGGCAATCGCACGTTCCACGTGGCACCACGCCGTCCGCTTGGCCCCTTGCAGGCCTGGACGTGGCCGAAATCCCTTCAATTCTGCCGAGGGCAGCAGGGCATCGACCCTCAGATTTCAACGATTCCAGCGCTTTTACACAGGTGTGAGTGCGCGCTTCGGCAGGGGGTGCGGTCGGATGCCCCCCGGATTCCTTCAAATCTGCGATCCAATGTCCTGGAGGGTTCCACAGATTTCAAAGAATTCAGCGCCTTCGTTTCACGCTGTCCACAGCGGGTCTGTATGACGTATACACAAGGTATGGGCAATCTGTGGATAAAAAAGCCCTTTTGCCTGCCGCTGAAAACTATCCACAGGTTCCCCCCCAGCCTTAGGGGCCTCTATACAGGGGGTTTCAGGCTTATAAATTTCTTTTAAATCATATAGATAGCTTGTTTCCCCACGAAATCTGGCCCTACCATCACCACCATGCTTTAGATTTATACCCAGATTTAGAAGCTAGGCTTGGCCCAAACTGCCTCGAATCGCTCCTGTGGACAGAGGCGTTTGCAGAAGCATCGGGGATCGCGGCATCAGCGGCGGGGCGCTTCGTCAATCCAGTCAGATCTGGCCGAATGCACCGCGTTGAGAATCCAGGTGCGGGCGCTTCCGATCGAAGGGGATGCGCCAGCGGGCATTGGCTGCAATCGCAGGTTCCAACGCTTGCCATGAATGGTGTTGAAGGCAGAGCGAAAGAGGGGACCAACAGGAAGGATGACGTCCCTCCAAACGGAGGCTGCTCAGCAACCCAATTCAATGCTCCACGTGGAACAAAAAAAACGCCCGGGAAGATCCCGGGCGTCGTTCGGTTCCACGTGGAACAGCGCTGCTGTCAGAGACGCAGCGGCATGACTACGTGACGCGACTTCTCACTGCTGGATTCACGCACCAGCGCCGAGGAATTGGAGTCGCGCAGCTGGATGATGACTTCCTCGTCGCGCAGCGCGGACAGGGCATCCAGCAGGTAGTTCACATTGAAGCCAATGGCCAGATCGCTGACCGTGGTGTCGGCTTCGATTTCTTCCTGGGCTTCTTCCTGCTCCGGGTTGTGCGCGCTGATCTTCAGGTTGCCCGGCGAGACTTCCACGCGGATGCCGCGATACTTCTCGTTGGACAGGATCGCGGCGCGCTGCAGCGAGGCGCGCAGCGCTTCGCGATCCACCTTAACTTCGCGGTCGGCACCGATCGGGATCACCGCTTCGTAATCCGGGAAGCGACCGTCGATCAGCTTCGAGGTGAAGGTGACATCGTCGCGCTTGACGCGGACGTGGCTGCGGCCGACTTCCAGCTCGATCTCGCGATCGCCGCTTTCCAGCAGGCGCTGCAGTTCGGTCACGCCCTTGCGGGGCACGATGATCTGGCGCTTGGAACCGCTGGGCTTGGCCAGGTCGGTTTCACACAGGGCCAGGCGATGGCCGTCGGTGGCGACGGTCCGCAGGGCATCGCCGCGCAGATCGAACAGCAGGCCGTTGAGGTAGTAGCGCACGTCCTGCTGGGCCATCGCGAACGCGGTGCGTTCGATCAGTTCCTTGAGGGTCGCTTCGCCAATGGCCACGCGCTCGGTGGCTTCCACTTCGTCCACCGACGGGAAGTCATTGGAGGGCAGGGTTGCCAAGGTGAAGCGGCTGCGGCCGGCCTGCACGGTGATCTTGTCACCGGTCTGCGAGACGGTGATCCGGCTGCCGTCGGGCAGGGCACGGATGATCTCGAACAGTTTGCGGGCGGGAATGGTGGTTTCGCCGTCCTGGGCGTCTTCAACCGCGATCCGCGACACCATCTCCACTTCCAGGTCGGTACCGGTCAGCGACAGCTGGCCGTTCTGTACCTGGACCAGGAAATTGGCCAGAACCGGAAGGGTCTGGCGGCGTTCGACCACGTTGACGACCTGTGCCAACGGCTTGAGAAAGGCTTCGCGCTGCAGTGTGAAACGCATGTGGTTCCGTGCCCCTATGCTTTAAAAAATGTGGAATAAATCAAAAGCTTGGTGGTGCTGGTAGAGACAGAATCGCTGGAAAACAACGCTAAGTCTTTGTAAATAAAAGAATTTCAGACCTCGAAACCCTCTGTATTACCGACCCCCAGGGGGTGGGGAAAGCTGTGGATAAATTCGGCGCGATTTCAAACGCCATTTTTATCCACAACGTGTCCCGCGCTTGCTACCGGATTCTGCACCGTTTTGTGCGATGACGCCTCATCGGCATCCGTGCATCATTCGCTCAGCTTCCGGATCAGCTTGTCCCAGTCCTCGCGGAGCTTGCCGTCGGTTTCCATCAGGGTGCGGATCTGGCGGCAGGCATGCAGCACCGTGGTGTGATCGCGACCGGCAAACGCGTCGCCGATCTCGGGCAGGCTGTGCTCGGTCAGCTCCTTGGTCAGGGCCATGGCGACCTGGCGGGGGCGGGCCAGCGAACGGGTCCGACGCTTGGACAGCAGATCCTTGATCTGCAGCCCGTAGTAGTCGGCCACGGTTTTCTGGATGTTGGGAATGCTGATCGCCTGCTGCTGGGCACGCAGCAGGTCGCGCAGGGTTTCCTGGGCGAATTCGGTGGTGATCGCGCGGCCCGTGAAATTGGCGCGGGCGGTCAGGGTATTGAGCGCGCCCTCGAGGTCGCGCACGTTGGAGCGCATCTTCTTGGCGATCAGGAACGCAACATCATCGGGAATCTCGGCCCCGCGTTCGCGCGCCTTGGCCAGCACGATGGCGGCGCGGGTTTCAAAGTCCGGCGGTTCGATCGCGACCGACAGGCCCCAGGCAAGCCGCGACTTCAGGCGCGCTTCCAGGCCCTCGACCTCGCGCGGATAACGGTCGCAGGTCAGGATGATCTGCTGCTTGCCATCGAACAGCGCGTTGAAGGTGTGGAAGAACTCTTCCTGGGTGCGGTCCTTGCCGGCGAAGAACTGGATGTCATCGATCAGCAGCGCGTCCACCTGCTGGAACTGGCGCTTGAACTGATCCATGGTCTTTTCCTGCAGGGCCCGGATCATTGCGCTGAAGAACTGTTCCGAGCGCAGGTACAGCACCTTCGCGCCTGGATTGGCCTGGCGCATCGCGTTGCCGGCGGCGAACATCAGGTGGGTCTTGCCCAGGCCGGTGCCTCCGTACAGCAGCAGTGGGTTGTGCGCACGGTCGCCCGGTTTCTGCGCAGCCTGGAACGCCGCGGCCAGGCCCAGCTGGTTGCTGCGGCCTTCAACGAAGTTGGCGAACGTGTAGTGATTGTCCAGGTTGCCGGCAAACGGCACCTGCGGTTCGCTGGACACATGCGCCGATGGCGTGGAAACCGGCGAGTTCTGCGCCTCCACAGGGCGCGGGCGCGAGCCGATTTCAAGAAAAACGTCGCTGAAGCCGGCGAAATGCGCCAGCAGTTCGCGGATCCGGGCCAGATACAGCTCGCGGACCTGGTCGACGATGAAGGCATTCGGTGCATACAGCACCAGGCTGTCCACGCGCAGATCGGCCTGCAGTGGCTTCAACCAGGTATGAACGTCTTCCGGCGGGAACTCCGCTTCGAGGCGCTCGAGACTACGGGACCAAGCATCCAT